>JANWYD010000189.1 GCA_025057155.1 Chloroflexaceae bacterium | reverse complement strand
TCCCCCCCGCCCCCCTCTCCCACAGGGGGCGAAGGGGGGGTTTGGGCTTGACCGACATCTGTAAGACCTGCTCGCTCTTCCGCTGGGAGCTGTGCCCCCACCCCGGCCCTTGCCTTTGCCCCTCCCCCCAGCGGGGGGAGGCTGGGAGGGGGGCAGCCGGCCCCCACCCCGGCCCTCTCCCTCCGGGGGAGGGTGGTGTCGCTCCTCCCCCTAATGGGGGGCAGCCGTGCCCGCTGTAGTTCATATCATAGAGGCAACCCAATAGGCCTCTACGTGATCTGGGTTGTGCGCGGCAGGCCCACACACCGCCCTTGCTGATCGATCAAAAAGATGTCAATGCCGAGCGGAAATTGGCTCGGTCGGGCCGCAATTGCCGCCAATTCGGTTGGCGCTACCCCACCTAGCCCAACCGTCGTTTCACCGGCAATGCCCGGCCCGCACAGGCGCAGCGTTGCCCCGCTAGGAACGATCTCTGGCACGCAGATGAAGACCGTGCAACT
>JANWYD010000188.1 GCA_025057155.1 Chloroflexaceae bacterium | reverse complement strand
CTCCAATCTCCACTCTCGCCTCTCCCGCTCAACGCCGACTTCGATACCCTCGCCTTTCCGCATCATGACGTGGTGCGCTTCGGCGAGGCCGGCGAGCTGCGCGCAGTGCGCTACAGCGCCGACCGATTGCGGCGCGGCGAGACGCTGACGGTGCAAACGGCATGGGCGCTGAAGCGCAACGTCGAGGCCACCTTCCGACTCGCCACGCCGCTGCGCGATACGGCGCTGCCGTTGCCGTTCACCACCGTCGCGCTGACGGGCGCGCAGGCCAAGGCCATGTTGCCCATCCCCGCCGACCTGCCGCCGGGGCTGTACTTCGTCACCGTCGAGTTGCGCGACGAGGGTTCCATGTATCCCGCATTCACCGCGGGCGGGCGCGCGCGCGGCCTCGTACATCTCGCGCCGGTCATTGTGGATGATGAAGCGGCCATCGTCGCGTCGCAGCCGGCGCAGGCGGAGTTTGGAGCCTTGCGGCTCATCCGCGGCGCGGTGGCTTTCACG
>JANWYD010000187.1 GCA_025057155.1 Chloroflexaceae bacterium | reverse complement strand
AGCAACGATGCAGTTGAGCCGTCCGAGCACGCATGCCCGCAGCAGTTCCATCAGTTCCGGCGATGCGGTGCCGCGAGCAATCAGATCGGCAGCGGTGAGCGGAATGCGTGAAAACTTGCGAATGGTGATGGTGCTGCCGTTGAGCGCCAGCGGTGGAATGATCACGTTGACGCGCGAGCCATCGGGCAGACGCGCGTCAACCATTGGTGTTGTCTCGTCGCATCGCCGACCGAGCGGCGAGATGATCCGGTCGATAATGCGCCGCACATGGTCTTCATCGGTGAACCGAACATCGGTTTCCTGCAGCTTGCCGTTGCGCTCGACCCAGATCTGGTATGGACCATTGACCATGATCTCGCTGACCGTATCATCGGCGAGCAGCGGCTCAAGCGGTCCGAGTCCGAGCAGTTCAGACTGCGCCAGGCGAATCAGGCGATTGCGTTCGCGGTCGGAGACGACACGTCCGCTCTTGTCGAGGTGCTCGGTCACCAGATCGGCGATGC
>JANWYD010000186.1 GCA_025057155.1 Chloroflexaceae bacterium | reverse complement strand
CCGTGTTACAACCTCACATTGCGGTTGTGACACCGATTGTCCCCACGCCCGTGGGGGTGAACCGGCGTTGCGCTCGTTGGTTGGCTCGCGAAAATCATTGTCCCCACGCCCGTGGGGGTGAACCGTTGTCACGCTTCTCGCACGTGTTGGGCGGCGGATTGTCCCCACGCCCGTGGGGGTGAACCGCCCTGCGCTCAGGGTGTCAAATAGTGGCTGCGATTGTCCCCACGCCCGTGGGGGTGAACCAAGCGCGTTTGATTATGCTATAATCAACTCAACATTGTCCCCACGCCCGTGGGGGTGAACCGGTGGGGAAAAAAGGCGGAAAACGACCAGGCGCATTGTCCCCACGCCCGTGGGGGTGAACCGCGATGGCGCGGCTGGAGCGGGACACCGCGCCGATTGTCCCCACGCCCGTGGGGGTGAACCGTTTTACGCAAGCAGGCGGCGGCGCGCAACGGTATTGTCCCCACGCCCGGGGGGGTGAACCGCGGGCGGGGCGTATTA
>JANWYD010000185.1 GCA_025057155.1 Chloroflexaceae bacterium | reverse complement strand
ATCTCCACTGAGATTAACTGTCTGGGCCTAGCACAGGAAGCCGCAGCCAGCGCCTCCACAGTAGACACCGCAGGCCCCCCCGGCGCAACCGCTACCGGCACCGATTCCCGCGCAGCCCAAACCACAGCCAAGGCCGCCGCAGCCGCCGCCACAAGCAGCGCCGGGGCATACAGCACCGAGGACTGGCGCAGCCACGGTGGACTCATCCAGGTCGTTGAGTTCCGTCAAATCCACATATTCCCAGGTGCGCATGTCTGGTTCCCTCCCGATGTGTTGTTGGGTTTGTGTAGGTCAGAGCGTGTGGTGATTATGGCCAGCACCAGATGCCGCAACATGCACCACCTTTGCAGAAGAGCCCGCAGATGCCGCCGCCAGCGACGACCATGCCGGAGCTTACAGTGGTCTCTTCGATGAACTCAAGGTCCATCAAATTGATGTATTCCATGATTTCACCTCCTTTCCCTCGGCTGTGTTGTTGACCGCTCCACTTCCCGGGCAGTGTTGCCG
>JANWYD010000184.1 GCA_025057155.1 Chloroflexaceae bacterium | reverse complement strand
GCCGACGCTGCCCGCCTGCGTGTTTCAGTGCTCTACCGTGAGCCGAAATTGTTGAAAGGCTCCGGTCAAGCAACTGCCAGGCCTCGTCAAAAATGAGTTTCAGTGCTCTACCGTGAGCCGAAATTGTTGAAAGATGATCCCCGCGCGGATTGCCATCCCCGCCGCCACCGTTTCAGTGCTCTACCGTGAGCCGAAATTGTTGAAAGCCCGCGCCCCGCACGTAGTCGCCGTCGCGCCGATCCGCAAGTTTCAGTGCTCTACCGTGAGCCGAAATTGTTGAAAGGCGGGCTGGCCTCCAGCCGCCAGCGATAGAGCTAGGTTTCAGTGCTCTACCGTGAGCCGAAATTGTTGAAAGCCCCGACCTCCTCGCCCGCATCGCGACCCATGCGCAGTGTTTCAGTGCTCTACCGTGAGCCGAAATTGTTGAAAGGCGGCGGGGCGCGTCCCCCCGCTGCATTCATTCACGGGTTTCAGTGCTCTACCGTGAGCCGAAATTGTTGAAAGACTC
>JANWYD010000183.1 GCA_025057155.1 Chloroflexaceae bacterium | reverse complement strand
GACGGCCTAACCGGCCTCTCTGCCGAACATCGCGCCTTGCTGGAGCCGGTCGCGGCCTTGCTGCGCGGCGAACCGCAAGCCGTTCTGGCCGCAAAACCGGCCGGCTGGTGGGAGCAGCTAACTATACAGGGCCGCGCCGGGCAGGCGCTCGAATTGTGGCGCGGCCTGGCGCAACTGGCCACCGGCGACGCCGCCTCCGCGCGTTCCACGCTGACGCGCCTGGGAGAGCGCCACCTGCGTAGCGCCGCCGAAAGCGTGCGCAGCTTCTACGCCGGGCTGGCCGCTGCCGCCAACGGGCAGCCCGACATCGCCCTGGCCGAATGGACGGCCATCGCCCACAACGCCGTCCGCTCCAATTTGCCCCTCCTGCCGCGCCTTAGCCGCGCGCTGGCCGAGGGTCATCAACGCCAGCTTTGGGAACTTCAGGCTGCCGGGAAGTGGGCCGAACTGCTGGCGAAGGCGGAAGAAGTGGCCGCGCTCGCGCCGGCTGAACGCGCGCCGCAGATGG
>JANWYD010000182.1 GCA_025057155.1 Chloroflexaceae bacterium | reverse complement strand
GCCGGCACCAAACGGCTCGCCACCGAAACCGGCGCGGGCCAGTGGGGTTCATCGCTGGCCCTGGCCTGCAAGCTCTTCGACCTGGAATGCACCGTTTACATGGTCAACGTCAGCTACCAGCAAAAGCCTTATCGCCGGATGCTCATGCACACCTGGGGCGCGACGGTGCATCCGAGCCCGAGCGACCAGACCAACTACGGGCGCAAGCTGCTGGCCGAAGACCCCAACTGCCAGGGCAGCCTCGGCATCGCCATCAGCGAGGCCATCGAAGACACCGTCACCCACCCGCACACCAAGTATTCCCTCGGCAGCGTCCTCAATCACGTGTGCCTCCACCAAACCGTCATCGGCCTGGAAGCACTTAAGCAGATGGAACTGGCCGGCGAAGAACCCGACGCGCTCTTCGGTTGCTGCGGCGGCGGAAGCAACTTCGCCGGGCTGGTCTTTCCGTTCCTTCACAAAAAAATCCGCGAGGGCAAAAAATATCGCATCGTCGGCGTCGAACCCACA
>JANWYD010000181.1:244-510 GCA_025057155.1 Chloroflexaceae bacterium | reverse complement strand
TGAACTGACAATCAGCAATCAGCAATCAGTCAGCAATCAGCAATCAGAAATCAGAAATCAGAAATGCCCCAATTTACTACTCTGACCTCTCGCTTGGTTGCGCTGCCGATCAACGACATTGACACCGACCAGATTATCCCGGCGCAATTCCTGAAGGTGACCGACAAAGCCGGGCTGGGCAATGCACTCTTCTTCAACTGGCGCTACAACGCCGACGGCTCGCTCAACCCTGACTTTGTACTGAACCGGCCTGAAGCGCAGGGCGC
>JANWYD010000181.1:0-234 GCA_025057155.1 Chloroflexaceae bacterium | reverse complement strand
CGACAACTTTGGCTGTGGCTCGTCGCGCGAGCTCGCGCCCTGGGCGCTTACAGCCTACGGCTTCCGTGCCGTCATCAGCACCTCCTTCGCCGACATCTTCCGCGGTAACGCCCTGAAGAACGGCTTGCTGCCCATCATTGTGGACAAGGCCACGTATGCCGAGTTGCTCGAGCTTGCCGCCAAAGCACCGCAGGCCGAACTGACCGTAGACCTCGAAGCGCAAACCCTAACGCT
>JANWYD010000180.1 GCA_025057155.1 Chloroflexaceae bacterium | reverse complement strand
CGGATAAGTGCAACGGATGAAACGGATGGAACGGATGGAACGGATGACAGTTACAGCTAACTGAGGCCCAAATCCATCCGAGTTTACATGCGCTTCAGCTGCTGTCTCGGCGGCTCATCATCCCGCCCAGCAGCCAGACCAGGCCGAGGGCTGCGCCGGCCAGCAGGCCGAACAAGGCAGCGCCGCGCACGTCGAGCAGCGTGTAGGCGGTGCCGTTGAACTCGCGCGCCAGCAGCAGCACCGTCAGCACATCTGCCGGGCCGCGCGTCATGCTGATGATGAACGGGCCGAGCAGCGCGTCGCCGTAGATGCGGCGCGTGCGGGCAATGAGTTGAAAGAGCGCCCAGGTTTCGGCGGTATCACGGGTGATGCCGGCATTGGCAGCCAGCGCAGCGGGCCTCGGCTCGGCCAGCAGGCGGTCAAGCGTAGCACGGCGTTCTTCTTCCGAGTTGCGCGCAAAGTTCACATCCAAGTCGAGGCCGCGCAGCAGCTCACCGAGGGTTGCCGCCA
>JANWYD010000179.1 GCA_025057155.1 Chloroflexaceae bacterium | reverse complement strand
GGCGACACGCGATGCTGCGCCGCAGGTCACGGCCCTGTTGCAGGGCCGTCTCTGGCGCGCTGCGAGATGGTCCGACGAATTCCGCAAGGCCAGCGTGAAAAACGCCAGTAACATTCAGGAGCTCTTCCAGTGCGAGGCGCCGGTGCAGTTTATTATCGAGCGGTTCACCAGACGCTGGCGCCAGGTTCATGCGGCGGACACGGACACAACCCCGGTTTTGCACCTTGTTGAGAGCCGGTTTGAGGAGCTGGTTCGCAAGGTCGAGTTCGCTTTTCACCCCGACGAAGCCGGTCAGGAGCGCGCTTCGGCAGATCTCAGCGACGGTCAACGTTCGCTCTTCCATATTGCGCTGACCGCTGCGACGCTGGAAATCGAACAGGATGTGTTCGCGCACGCTGCTAGTGACGCAGCCTTCGACCACGCGAAACTGCGACGGACGCATCTGACCTTTCTGGCAATCGAGGAGCCTGAAAATAGTCTCTCCCCCTTCTTTCTCTCGCGCATCGTCGA
>JANWYD010000178.1 GCA_025057155.1 Chloroflexaceae bacterium | reverse complement strand
TGTACCGCTATGCCAACGGCGACCCGGACGCGATCTGGCGCGAGATGCAGAACGGGGCGGTCATCGTGAGCGAGCCGTTTGCCTTTCGGCGCAGCCTGCCGCCGCAGGGCGGCGCGGTGACCCTGCGCACCGACCGTGGCGAACACACCTTCCCCGTCGTCGCCGTGTACTACGACTACGCTTCCGACCGGGGCCGCGTGCTCATCAGCCGGAACGTGTACGAGCAGTTCTGGGACGACCGCGAGATTTCGGGCCTGGCCGTGTACGCTGCGCCGGGCGTGGAGGTGGCGCGTTTGGCCGACGACCTGCGCGCGGCCCTGAGCGGCACGGCGCTGCAGGTGCAGGTGAACCGCGCGCTGCGCGAGCAGGCGCTGGTCGTCTTCGACCGCACGTTTGCCATCACCAATGCGCTGCGCCTGCTGGCCGTCATCGTCGCCTTCATCGGCGTGCTTAGCGCGCTGATGGCGCTGCAGCTGGAGCGCGCGCGTGAGCTGGCCACGTTGCAGGCGCT
>JANWYD010000177.1 GCA_025057155.1 Chloroflexaceae bacterium | reverse complement strand
GCGCCCGCTACTGTATTGTCCCCACGCCCGTGGGGGTGAACCGAAGTTTCGAAGCAATCCCCCCTGCTTCTCGGCATTGTCCCCACGCCCGTGGGGGTGAACCGTGTGCAGATGCCACCTCGTGACGTGTCGGCGCATTGTCCCCACGCCCGTGGGGGTGAACCGGATATCAGTCACATCGCGTCCGTCGGCATTGAATTGTCCCCACGCCCGTGGGGGTGAACCGACGCTCAATATTGCCCGTCGCGGATTGCACTGATTGTCCCCACGCCCGTGGGGGTGAACCAGGTTTAGAAGGCGCCGCGTTTGCGCTCAAAGAATTGTCCCCACGCCCGTGGGGGTGAACCGCCAGCGCTCCAATCATCACCGTATCATCGCTGATTGTCCCCACGCCCGTGGGGGTGAACCGGAGGAATGTAGGGCGTCCAACGCGCGCGCGAGATTGTCCCCACGCCCGTGGGGGTGAACCGCCAGACGCGGGCGATGAGGCGCGGTGCGGCGTATTGTCCCCA
>JANWYD010000176.1 GCA_025057155.1 Chloroflexaceae bacterium | reverse complement strand
CCGCCTGATCGCAGAACAGCCCTCCAGGAAGGCCGAGATGGATAACCTCCCCCGGCCGCCTACAGGGTGACGTGCGCGGCGCCAGACGGATCGGGGCTCCCGATCCTGCGAGAGGGCGATAGCCCAAGCTCACGTCTTCCACCGACCCGGCCAGAAGGCCTGCGTGATCGAACGAGGGAGCCAGTGGAAGGACGCCCTCAAGGCTGATGTCGCCGAATGTGGGTTTGAAGCCGGCGACACCGCAAAAGGACGCCGGGCGAGTAATCGAGCCGCCGGTCTGCGTCCCGAGGGCGATCGGGCACATGCCGCAGGCCACCGCCGCCGCCGAGCCGCTGCTGGAGCCGCCAGGAGTTCGCTCCGGATGCCACGGATTGCGGGTCACGGACGGATCGAACGCCGCGTATGCCACCGTCACGGTCTTGCCGAGGATGACCGCCCCGGCCTGCCGGAGTCGAGCGACGGCGATGCTGTCCCGGCGGGCGAAACTCTGGGCCCAGCGTTTCGACCCGGCCG
>JANWYD010000175.1 GCA_025057155.1 Chloroflexaceae bacterium | reverse complement strand
GGGTTAATCAAAACCTACCTACTACCGGTGCTAGTGACTGGGACTTCTCGCGCTGGCAGACGTGGCAAACTCCAACTGCGGTCACTTTACCTCAAGGCACCCATGTCTTACGTTTGACCTTCGGAAGCGGAGGCATGGCAAACTACAACTGGATGACCTTCATTCCTGCTGGCGATCCAAGCTTTCATGTGTGGGTGCCGGTTGTCACGCGAGGAAACTAAGCGCACAGCGATAGAAGAGAGAGGAACAGGGGAGTGAGGGGAACAGGTATAACCATCCGCCGAAAAATTGCCAGAGCTGTGTCACCCTTGCCTCTCATACCTACTCCCTCCCCCAGCGGGGGAGGGCTGGGGTGGGGGTATCACCCCTCACCCTCAGCCCCGTTCCCACAGGGAGAGAGAGGCACTGTGTGATCGCGGCAAACCTGCTTGGCTTTAGAAGTGCGGCAGGGGCGCGAAGCCGGGACGGTTCTTGGTTGTCCAAACACGCCCCCTCCCCCAGCGGGGGAGGGTC
>JANWYD010000174.1 GCA_025057155.1 Chloroflexaceae bacterium | reverse complement strand
CAGCGGAACATGAACACCCTCCGCATCCAGACCATTATTGACAAGGAGTGGGCTGAGGTCTTCAAGAACCGGCTGGTGCTCTTCATCGTGCTGGCCCTGCCACTGTTGCTGACGGTCCTGCCGCTCGCCATTCTGGCCGGCGCGCCCGGCCTGACGGCCCCCGACGGCAACATCTCCGACCTGCCGCCCAGCATGTTGCGCGCCTGCGGGCCGCTCACGCCGGGTGAGTGCCTACAGGTCTACATCGTCAACCAGTTCCTGACCCTGTTTATGATCATGCCGCTCTTCATCCCGATTACGATTGCGGCCTACAGCGTCGTCGGCGAGAAGACCACGCGCAGCCTGGAGCCGCTGCTGGCCACGCCCATCACCACCGAGGAACTGCTGGCGGGCAAAGGGCTGGCCGCCGTCATCCCGGCGGTGCTGGCCACTTGGCTGGGCTTCGCCATCTTTGTCGCCGGCGTCCTTCTCTTGCGCGCGCCGCCCGCCGTCGTCCTCAACCTGTTCAGCCCG
>JANWYD010000173.1 GCA_025057155.1 Chloroflexaceae bacterium | reverse complement strand
TGAAGTTCGTTGTACCGCTCAGGCCGATTGTGGACTTGGGCGACTATCGCGCGCTGCGCGTGCCCTACACGACGCCCACCGTCTCCGAGGAAGAAGTGCAACGTGTGCTGGACAACCTGCGCGAGCGCCAGGCCGTGCTGGAGCCGGTGGAACGCCCGGCCCAGCTGGGCGACGTGGTCACCCTGGACATCAACGCCTTCCTTGGCGAAGGCCTTAACCCATCCGACTTCCTAATGGCGGATAAAGATGTGGCCTTGCAATTGGACGAGACCGGCGACTGGCCGATGCCCGGCTTCCCGCAGCAAGTGGTCGGCATCGCCGCCGGCGAGACGCGCAAGTTCGACCTCGTCTTTCCTGGTGATTACGCCAACGAGTCGCTGCGCGGCCAGACGGCGCACTTCGAAGTGACGGCCAAGGAAGTGAAACAGCGCAGCCTGCCTGAGTTCAACGACGACTTTGCCAGAGAGGTGGGCGATTTCCAGACCTTTGAGGAGCTACAAAACCGCGTGCGCGAAG
>JANWYD010000172.1 GCA_025057155.1 Chloroflexaceae bacterium | reverse complement strand
ACACGCACGCTGATGGCGAAGCGCCCGGTACCGTCGTTTAGGGGGAAGAGCGTGGGCGCGCGCGCTCCCACGATGGAGGTGCCGTCCGGCTGGAGGGTGAACGTGCTGCCCAATTGCGCCAGGTTGCCGATGATACGAGGCGTCGCCGCACCATCGGTGTTGGCGGGGGGCGTCATCACGAAGGTCACCGAGACGGAGTTCGGGTCGGGCGAGCTAAGGTCGAGCTGCACTACCTGGCTGGGCGGGACGCCGGCCATGTTCTGGGTCGGGCGCAGATAGCCGTCCGGCGCAAGGATGGTAACGCGCTGGTTGCCGGAGGGGACGTTGTAGATGGCGTAGTAACCGTCGTGGGCGGTGAGCGTGTTTTGTCCCGCTGCGTTGACCAGCACGCCGGCCACGCCCTGATTGGTGTTCGCGTTGCGCACGTAGCCGACGAGCGCGCCCTGGTCGCCACCGCCCCAGCGCGTATCGCTCCAGGCGGCAACGATGTCGGTCGCCGCTGAAACATCTTCGGAGACGAC
>JANWYD010000171.1 GCA_025057155.1 Chloroflexaceae bacterium | reverse complement strand
GATCGACCCGGAGGCGTTTTAGGGCATTCTGATGCTGGTGCCGGAGACGGGACTCGAACCCGTAAGGGGTTTCCCCCAGCGGTTTTTAAGACCGCAGCGTTTGCCATTTCGCCACTCCGGCCCGGCGCGCGCCGGCTCTTATTATAGCAAATTTGCGCACAGCGGTGGCATTGCGCCGCACAAATCGCTATCCGCCGCAGCAAAAGTCGCAAAGGCTATTCTTGCTGATCTAGCCCTTACTGCGGCTGCAAAAAATCACCGGCGCACCAGCCCTCAATACCGGCGCTGCGCACCTGCCACCAAACCCGGCCCTCAGCCTCAACTGGGCCGCCGATGATCTCCACCTGCGTGCCCGGCGCTAACACCAACGTAATGACGGAGGCCACACTCGGCTGCGCGCGCACATTGAGCGCCGGGATCTCGGCGCTGACAATAGCCGTGCGCCCAACCGCCAACCCTTCTGCTGGCGTTGGCGCCGGCGGAATTGTCGGCTCGACAACACTAGTTATTGCCGGTTGAGGTGAT
>JANWYD010000170.1 GCA_025057155.1 Chloroflexaceae bacterium | reverse complement strand
TTCTCAGGAGAAACCACCACGCCAATCTGTTCGACGCCCGCTGCCAGCAGAGTCCCAGCGATGAGCTGCAGTCCCGTGGTCAGCCTGCCGTCTGCCAGTACGAACGGCGTCAGCCCCTTTGGTAAAACAACGCCTATGGGATACAGGCGCGTGCCCAATCCCGCCATCGGCACGATGGCTTTGCGCAGCATGGTTTCAGTAGACAGATTCCTCGCTGCGCTCGGAATGACAGAGCTTGCTCGGTGGGCTGCTTGTCGTTCCGAGCGCAGCGAGGAATCTCGCTTCACACAAAGGGTATTGCCCCCTGCGATGGGTTTTTTACTTGTTGTGCCCAGAGCAGCAGGACGCTTTCTCGGGAGTGGACACAACAGCGGTCGGGGTGGTTCCGTTGCCCTTCGCGCCGACGATAATCGCGGCAGCGCCCGCGCCGAGCAGCGCCGCCAGAGCCAGTATCAGACCGAGCTTATTCATAGGTAGCCTCCAGTTGCATTATACCCCACTATAGCGTTCGATTCAAACTCTCCAG
>JANWYD010000169.1 GCA_025057155.1 Chloroflexaceae bacterium | reverse complement strand
AAACCGAATTACTCGCGGCCACGGGCACGAGCTTCTTTCTTTCAACAATTTCGGCTCACGGTAGAGCACTGAAACATGGTATGTCGGCGCGCCCGCAATGGCATGCGCAACGGACTTTCAACAATTTCGGCTCACGGTAGAGCACTGAAACAGGAAGTCGAAGAAGGTAAAATAACAATACCTATTCCTTTCAACAATTTCGGCTCACGGTAGAGCACTGAAACACGTATCTTGAGCAGATGCGGCAGATCGGTGAGCTTACTTTCAACAATTTCGGCTCACGGTAGAGCACTGAAACATAAAATATGCACTTCCGCGTGCGGAGTGCGTAATAAATCTTTCAACAATTTCGGCTCACGGTAGAGCACTGAAACCGCGCCTGTCAGTCATACAAAGAGAGGGGGTTAGCCTTTCAACAATTTCGGCTCACGGTAGAGCACTGAAACGGTAGCGTAATATACCCTACAATCAACACGTCAATCATTAAGACAATTTCGGCTCACGGTAGAGCACTGAAACGCTCGGGCA
>JANWYD010000168.1 GCA_025057155.1 Chloroflexaceae bacterium | reverse complement strand
GACCAGCGGGTTGAGCGTCGCGTTGCTGACGTTGCCGCGCACAGCCGCGCGAGCAGCGCCCGTGACGGCGACGGCGATTGAAGGTTGAACGTTGAACGTAGGAGCGCGCCCATGTGCGCGGCGCTGACGCGGGTTTCAGGCGGCAGGTAGGAAGGTTAGAGGCGACCAGTGGGAAGGTGACCAATGGGAAGGCGGCAGGTTAGTAGGCGAACCCCTAGTTCTCAATGCTTGGTTCTTAGTTCTCAGTTCTTGGTTCTAGGTTCTCGGTTCTCACCCCCTGACCCGCGAATACCGCCAAAAAAAGGCGCCCCTGAACCGGGGCGCATCACTGGCGGGGAGGGTGGGATTCGAACCCACGTGGGCTTTCAGGCCCAACTCGTTTTCGAGACGAGCACGTTCAACCACTCCGTCACCTCCCCGTCTCGAAGGCTATATGAAGGGCGGCTCACCTGTTGGCAGCCGCCCCCTCTGTGCTGGCGACTCTGGGGCGATTCGAACGCCCGACCTCTTCCTCCGCAGGGAAGCGCTCT
>JANWYD010000167.1 GCA_025057155.1 Chloroflexaceae bacterium | reverse complement strand
TCACCCCCACGGGCGTGGGGACAATGTGGCGATCAATGGAGACCGCGTGACGCTGACCGGTTCACCCCCACGGGCGTGGGGACAATCTTGACAGGGCGCGCCAGCGTGGTGACGGACGCGGTTCACCCCCACGGGCGTGGGGACAATGTTCTGCTCGTTTCGGTTGTCGTACTGGCGTTCGGTTCACCCCCACGGGCGTGGGGACAATTGCTGCTGGCGGTTGCGCTGGCGGCATCACTGCGGTTCACCCCCACGGGCGTGGGGACAATGTCAAGCGAACCCAAAAGCGTCCCGTAGTCCACGGTTCACCCCCACGGGCGTGGGGACAATCGCCATTCGCGCGCCGTCAACTTACCAAGTCGCGGTTCACCCCCACGGGCGTGGGGACAATGCAGGGCGAGTGTACACGACGATCAGCCCGCGCGGTTCACCCCCACGGGCGTGGGGACAATGCACGGCGAGCGGGGTCAAGAGGGTGATTTACCGGTTCACCCCCACGGGCGTGGGGACAATGGCGCCTGCAGCGCGGGCCTC
>JANWYD010000166.1 GCA_025057155.1 Chloroflexaceae bacterium | reverse complement strand
CAGCCGCCGCGCGCACTACTGTGCCCGACCCCATCATCGGATCGAGCACCACCGAACTAACCGGTAACTGCTGCACGTACTGGAGCGCAATCGACGGCGCCATACGGGCTGGAAAGGGATGAATAGGTGGTGGAATGCTCATATCTGTATAGCGAACAATAGTGTTGGCGGGTTGAGTATCACCACTGGATAAGCATATTAGGCATAGTATAACCGGTGGCGCGAACAATGAGAAGCATGAGACCAACTGTAGGCGGCCCGCCGGCAGCGTGCGAAGAGGATGAAAGGGAAGCGGATGGGTGCGGATGGAACGGGATGCACACGGATTGACGTTACTCTGTAGCATCCATGGCCTACGGTCGATTCTTGGGAGACAGTACAAATTGTGATAGGTAGACACAAATCGACCTCCCGGAAAGGGCGGGCTGGGGTAGAGGCAATAGAGCAGCCCCCCTCCCAGCCTCCCCCCGCTGGGGGGAGGAGTATGCTCTCCCTCCCCCGGAGGGGGAGGGCTGGGGTGGGGGCTGGTTCCCC
>JANWYD010000165.1 GCA_025057155.1 Chloroflexaceae bacterium | reverse complement strand
TTTCGACAAATAATACCAATAGCCGTGCAAAAACACAAAAGCCACCCAAGGCTCAAAAACTGAATTGGCTACGTTCCTGACAAAATGGCACCATGACGTGCAAAAACACAAAAGCCACCCAAGGCTCAAAAACCTTGAGCGGCTTTTATAGCTATTCCTCTCCTAGGCAGTGAACGGAAGCCTAAACCACGAAAATTGTTCGCGCCGTTGGTGGTGTTTTGTGTCTCTTCCACGCCGCGCCGCGATCAAACGCTACCCCATCGGTGCGCGCCATTGATGACGTTGTGCGACTACCCCCTTCCGCCGTCCCCCGCAAACACAACACGCCACCACCGGCGGTCGCGCCCGTGGTGGCATGTCATCACGCTTGGTAGCGGCGGCAGGATTCGAACCTGCGACCTTCGGGTTATGAGCCCGACGAGCTGCCACTGCTCCACGCCGCGATACAGATGGGGGGCAACCGCCGGCTGCCCCCCTGTGGCAGGGTGCGTGGACCTAGGTTCCCAGCGGAGAGCCGCCAGTAGGATCGGCGCTG
>JANWYD010000164.1 GCA_025057155.1 Chloroflexaceae bacterium | reverse complement strand
GATTAACTCCGCGCTGATAGGCGTGCTGGCGCAGCGGCTTGTGCGCCGCCTGTGCGACCGGTGTAAACAGCCAACCACCCTGACCGACCCTGCAATCACCGCACTGTTCGATGGTAGCCCGGTGCAGGCGTATCAGGCGGTGGGCTGTAGCGCGTGCAACGACATCGGCTACAAAGGGCGCGTCGGGCTGTATGAGTTATTCATCGTGAGCGAACCGGTGCGCCGTCTGATTGCGCATGAGGCGGACAGCGAGCAGATTCGCGCCGCCGCGCCGCAGGGCACGCTCTACACCATCCAGCAGGACGCCCTCCAAAAAGTGCGCGACGGAGTCACGACTATTGAGGAAGTGCTGTCGCAGATTCAGATAAGCGGGGGGCACGCGCAGGCGGCGTAGAATAGCCCTCACCCCTTGCCCCTCTCCCGCACGCGGGAGAGGGGAATCAAAATCCCCCCTCTCCCACGCCGCGGGAAAGGGGGGCAGGGGGGTGAGGGCTAACAGCTCGCGCCGAAATTGAACAGCACAATCAGCAGGTCGGC
>JANWYD010000163.1 GCA_025057155.1 Chloroflexaceae bacterium | reverse complement strand
CGCGACATGATGGACTTGGAGTTCACAGTGGAGCGCGGGCGGCTGTGGATGCTGCAGTGTCGCGTGGGCAAGCGCACGGGACGCGCCGCCGTGAAAATCGCCGTCGACATGGCACAGGAAGGGCTGATTGGGCGCGACGAGGCTATCCTGCGCGTGCAGCCCAGCCACTTAGACCAGTTGCTGCACCCCCACTTGGATGAGCGCGCCCTTGCTACAGGCGAATATCCGCTGCTGGCGCAAGGACTCGGCGCGTCGCCCGGCGCAGCGAGCGGGCGCGCCGTGTTCGACTCTAAACGCGCGATGGAGCAGGGCAAGCACGAGCCAGTGATTCTCGTGCGCCCCGAAACGAACCCCGATGATGTGGGCGGGATGCTGGCGTCGAAGGGGATTTTGACTGCCAGAGGGGGAATGACCTCCCACGCCGCCGTCGTCGCGCGGGGATTCGGTATCCCGTGTGTGGCGGGCTGCGAGGCGATTAGCGTGGACGAGTACGAGAACCTGTTCACTGTCGAGGTCGACGGCGCGACGCAAACGGTGC
>JANWYD010000162.1 GCA_025057155.1 Chloroflexaceae bacterium | reverse complement strand
CAAAAAGAATGCAGGACACACTGTTATACAGAACTTCAACCAAACGTTTTTCTGAAGTGTCATTCGCCTACTATGGAAAAAGAAGGGGCTGGGAGATAGGGAGCGAATGGAACAGCGGGCGCGGAAGGTGGTGCTGGCCTACTCGGGCGGGGTGGACACAACGGTGTGCATTCCTTACCTGCGTCATGAGTGGGGCGTCGAGGAAATCATTGCGCTGGTGGTGGATGTGGGACAAGGGCTGACGCTGGAGATGGCGGACGCGCCGGAACTGGAAACCCGCCAATGCGCTCTACGAGGGTCGCTATCCGCTTTCGACGGCGCTGGCTCGCCCCTTGATCGCTCGCCTGCTGGTGGAAGTGGCCGAAGAGTACGGCGCGGATGCGGTGGCCCACGGTTGCACAGGTAAGGGCAATGACCAGGTGCGGTTTGATGTGGCGATTGCGGCGTTGAATCCCCGGCTGAAAGTCCTGGCGCCGGCGCGGGAATGGGGCATGAGCCGCGAGCAGACGATTGCCTACGGGGAGCGATTTGGGCTGAGTT
>JANWYD010000161.1 GCA_025057155.1 Chloroflexaceae bacterium | reverse complement strand
GACGCGGCGCGCCGTGCTCAACTTCCCCGTCTCCGGCCTGCGCCCGTGGCGGGCCTTCATCTGGAGCATGGCCACCATCAAGCGCGCGGCGGCAGAGGTCAACGGCGCCCTCGGCCTCTTCGCCGACCGCGAAGTGGACGGCAAAAAGTACACGGCGCAACAACTGGTGGACGCCATCGTCCAGGCGGCGCAGGAAGTGATTGACGGCAAGTGGGATGACCAATTCGTGGTAGACCCGTTCCAGGCCGGCGCGGGCACCAGCCACAACATGAACACCAACGAGGTCATCGCCAACCGCGCCACCGAGATTCTCGGCGGTGTGCGTGGCCGATACATCGTCGGGCCGAACGACCACGTCAACATGGCCCAGTCCACCAACGACACCATCCCTACTGCTATCCGCCTCGGCGCACTCTGGCGACTGGACGAGCTGCTAAGCACCCTCGATTCGCTGGCAACAGAACTGGAAAAGAAGGCCGTCGAGTTCGATGACATCGTCAAGTCGGGCCGCACGCATTTGCAGGACGCGGTGCCGGTGCG
>JANWYD010000160.1 GCA_025057155.1 Chloroflexaceae bacterium | reverse complement strand
CGGCATCCCGTGTACCCCGTTTTACCCGCACCCGTTGTACGGGAACCCGGTCTATCAGGGCGGCGGCTGTCGGGTGCAGCCCTGTCCCGTCGCCGAAGAATGCGTGCGCGATGCATTCTGGCTGCCGCACCGCGTGCTGATGGCCGACGACGAGGGCATCGTGGAGCTGGCCTCTCTCATCCGGTCGCTACGGCGGCCGGGCCACGTTCATGTCTGAGGTTGTAACCGTCGAGCAGATTCGCGCAGCCGCCGGCCGCATTCGAGGTCTCGCACATCGGACTCCGGTGATGACTTCGCGGAGTTTCGACGCCCGGGCGGGAGTGCGGGCGTTCTTCAAGTGCGAGAACTTCCAGCGGGGCGGCTCGTTCAAAATCCGCGGCGCGGCGAATTTCCTGCACTCTCTTTCCCCGGAGCAGTTGCGCCGGGGCGTGGTCGCTTACTCGTCGGGAAACCACGCGCAGGCGGTGGCCATCGCCGCCCGGTCGCTGGACGTTCCGGCCACGTTAGTGATGCCGGAGGACGCCCCGCGCTCCAAGCTCGAGGCTA
>JANWYD010000159.1 GCA_025057155.1 Chloroflexaceae bacterium | reverse complement strand
GGTGCGGCCATCCACGAAGACGGGGTACTCCGGGTAGAGCGCCCACATCAGGTAGCCACCGAAGTTGTAGGAATTGAACATCGGCCCCGGCGGGCGCTCGCGCCGGATAAACTCCGCCGCGCCTACCGGCGAGACCTTCGCAATCGCCCGCTCGTTGGCCGAGGCCGGCAGCACGGTGAAGACCTTGAGCATGGCCGCAAGCGCAAGTACGACAAGGAGTACCCAGTTGAGGAGGACGTTGCCGGCGAAGGCAGGCCGGTCGTCGCCGCTCGGGGCAAGCAGGCCGGCGGCGTGGCGCGTCAGCAGCGGCGGCGCGACGACGGCGAGCAGCGGCACGTTGCGCCCGGCGAGGAAGCCGAGATAGGCCACTCCGCACACCAGCACCAGGTCGGTCACGTCCACCGGGCGGCGCGAGAGCGCAACCACGGCGAAGGTCGCCAGCAGCAGCCAGAGGAAGACCTGCTGCTCCAGCGCGTGAAAGTTGGGCGACTGCCACTCCTGGATGAACTCGCGCAGCGCGCCGATGCCGACCGTCTTGAAGGGATAC
>JANWYD010000158.1:285-547 GCA_025057155.1 Chloroflexaceae bacterium | reverse complement strand
GAAATCGGCGACATGTATCAGTTCTAGGGACGGCCCGCAATTGATATATAAGGTGAGCCTTGTGTCTTGCACTTTGGCCCACCTGTTTCATGAAAGACTCTCACTACAGCGAAAGCGTCGAAATGTACCTGAAAACGCTCGCTACCCTCGGGGGTGGTAGTGAGCCGGTGCCCATTGCGCGCATCGCCGAGCGTATGGATGTCACCACCGTCTCTGCGAATGAGATGATGCAGCGCCTGGCGCGTGAGAACCTCGTTGCCCA
>JANWYD010000158.1:0-275 GCA_025057155.1 Chloroflexaceae bacterium | reverse complement strand
AACCTTATAAGGGCGTGACGCTCACCGAGACCGGGCGCGACCTGGCGCAGAACGTCATCCGTCGGGAACGGCTCTGGGAGCGTTTCCTCGTGGACCATCTCAAGCTGGATTGGGCCTTGGCGCATGAGTGGGCCTGCCAGCTCGAGCACGCCACTGCACCTGAAGTGATTGACGCGCTGGACGCCTACCTCGATTACCCGGCCCAGTGTCCCCAGGGCAACCCCATCCCGCGGGCAGGCCAGCCGTTACAGGCCCTGCGCGGCCCGCTGCTCAGT
>JANWYD010000157.1 GCA_025057155.1 Chloroflexaceae bacterium | reverse complement strand
GACACCTAACTGGCGCAACGAAGGGATCTTAATGTCGCGCACTAGCCGCCGGATCGCCGCCACAGCCCGATCGGCTGCTTCCATCGGCGAGAGGCCATCGATCGGTTCTCCCATCGCGCGAGCGACATCGGCATACCGCTTCGGATCACCCACCAGACTGAACTCCGTCACTACTGCTAGCAGAGCTGCATTCGAGACGCCGTGCGCAATGTGGAAATAGGCGCCGATCGGGCGCGACATACCATGCACGAGCGCCACCGACGAATTGCTGAAGGCAATGCCGGCTTGGGTCGCGCCGAGCATCATCTTCTCGCGGGCCTCGATGTTGTTGCCATTCGCCCATGCCTGCCGAATATTGCTCGAAATCAACTCGATTGCCGACAAACACAGCACGTCGGTCATTGGTTGTCGCTTTACCGACACATACGCCTCGATCGCATGCACTAGCGCATCCACCCCGGTTGCCGCAGTCACGCTCGGCGGCGACGAGACGGTCAGCAGCGGATCGACAATCGCTATCGTCGGCATCAGATAGGGGCTGCCGATCAG
>JANWYD010000156.1 GCA_025057155.1 Chloroflexaceae bacterium | reverse complement strand
CGAAGGATTTATTCGACGCTTTGCCGGAAGTCACCGCGCGATTGCCGATTATCTGGCGGAGGAAGTCATTAGTCGGCAGCCGGATCACGTCCAGACGTTTCTACTGCGTACATCGATCCTTGATCGTATGTCGGCAGAATTGTGCCATGCTTTGCTTGCCCCTGATGCACCGGGTGAGGGTGCGACTGGAACGCAGGCGATGCTAGATTACCTGGAACGGGCGAATTTGTTCGTCACGCCGCTGGACGAAGATCGACGCTGGTATCGCTACCACCATCTGTTTGCCGAAATGCTGCGCGACCGATTACAGCGCACCCGCCCCGATCTGGTCGCCAAACTGCATCGGCGCGCTGCCCGATGGCACCGCGATGCGGGATTCGCCAGCGCCGCCGTTAATCATTTCCTTCAGGCGGGTGATGCCGAGAGCGCGGCTGATGTCATCGAAGCAATTGCCGGTACGACCCTCTGGGAACAGGGCGATGCACAGGCAGTCCTGCGCTGGATCGCCGCGCTGCCGGAGGAAACCGTCCTGGCGCGTCCGCGTCTGGC
>JANWYD010000155.1 GCA_025057155.1 Chloroflexaceae bacterium | reverse complement strand
TGTGGATACCTCGTGGGTGGCCTACGCGCCGGAGCTGTACGAGCACGCCATCGAGTTGTACCGCTCACTGCCGTTCCTGATTTCGGAATACTTCCTGTTTGCCGCTATCGCCTATCACGCCGTCAACGGCGTCAACATCATCCTCAAAGACACCTTTCCGGCCTGGTGGAACAAGCACCTGCAGCGCAACTCCTTCTGGAAGGTCATCGCGCTCTCGTTGCTGCTGTGGCTGCCGGCGGCGTTCTTCGTCACCCGCAACATCGTCCTGTACCACTTCACGCCCGGCTATCAAGGTCAGGGGCCGGTGGTGGCGCAGCCCGGCTTGGGCATCGTTTATCTTATTGTCCCCGCAGTGGTCATCATCGTTCTGGCCGTGCTGGCCTACGGGGGCACGTTCAATCAACATGCGCTCGCCAAAGCGCCGCGCTTCGTCAGCGTGCCGGGCAAGAACTTTGAGACGTGGAGCTGGCTGTTCATGCGCTGGAGCGGCGGCCTGCTCATCCTGGTCGTGTTCATGCACGTGCTGGCGAACGCCCTGCTGACCGGCGCA
>JANWYD010000154.1 GCA_025057155.1 Chloroflexaceae bacterium | reverse complement strand
CGCGCGAGCCAGCCCGCGGCGGGCGGGGGGCGAACGACGATGCGGCCGCCGGCCATGCCCTTGCCCACGTAGTCGTTGGCCTCGCCGACAAGGGCGAGGTGGAGGCCGCCGGCGTTGAAGGCGCCGAAGCTCTGGCCGGCGCTGCCCTCGAACTCGAGTTCGATCGGCCGCATTCCCTCGCCCTGGTCGCCGTAGCGGCGGGCGATGGCCCCGGAGAGCCGCGCGCCGACCGCGCGGTCGGTGTTGGCGATCGGGTAGCGGCCGCGGAAGCCGCGGTTGGCGGCGATCGCGGGCAGCAGCTCCTCGGTCAGCCGGCGCTCGAGGGCGCCGCTCGCCGCCGGACGCGGGGAGGCGTGGATCGGCCCGGCCACCGGGAGCGGGGCGAGCAGCCGCTCGAGCCGGAGCCCGCGGGTGCGGGGCGACTCCGTGGCCAGGGGCTCGAGCAGATCCGCCCGCCCGATGGCCTCCGCGAGACGCCTCAGGCCGAGGCTGGCGAGCCAGCCTCGGAGCTCCTCGGCGAGATGGCGGAAGAAGCGCTCGACCAGCTCCG
>JANWYD010000153.1 GCA_025057155.1 Chloroflexaceae bacterium | reverse complement strand
CGCCAAGCTCGGCGACCGCGAGGCCATCGCCCGCAGTCGCACCTGGCTCGAGCTGTTCCAGGCCAAGAAGACACCCGATCTGCCCTGGCCGGAAGGTCACCCGCTGCTCGCGCCGCCGCCGCTGCGTGCACCGGCCCTCGCCTCCCGGTCTGCCTCCTCGGCGGAGAACCCAAGATGAGCGTGAACTCGCTGGGCGTGGCCCTGCGGCCGACCGCGTGCCCGTTCCTGCGGCGGCCTGTCCTCGCCGCGCTGCTCGCGGCGGCCGCCTGCGCCCGCGAGCAGGAGCGGCGGGAGCTCGCCGCGGCGCCGCGGGCGATCGGGATGTGCGCGAGCTGCCACGGGCCCCTGGGCCGCTCGCCGCAACGCGGGACGCCGCATCTCGCGGCACAGGACGAGGACTATCTCGTGGCCTCGATGCTCCAGTACCGCAACGGCCAGCGCCCGCACGCGGCGATGCGCGCGGTCATGGGCGCGCTCTCCGAGGCCGAGATCCGCGAGCTCGCCCGCTTCTACGCCACGCGCCCGGCCTGCGCCGGGGAGGGCGGGGGATG
>JANWYD010000152.1 GCA_025057155.1 Chloroflexaceae bacterium | reverse complement strand
AGTGCTCTACCGTGAGCCGAAATTGTTGAAAGACAATTTCGGAAACGCATGCGCCAATTCTTCGATAAGTTTCAGTGCTCTACCGTGAGCCGAAATTGTTGAAAGACTGGTGGTTACTATCAGGTGAAAGCGACAATTACGTTTCAGTGCTCTACCGTGAGCCGAAATTGTTGAAAGATAATTAGTGCTACAATCGTGGTGGAAGACTATGAAAGGTTTCAGTGCTCTACCGTGAGCCGAAATTGTTGAAAGTGACATTAACAGTTCGTATCCTTTCGAATTGACAGTTTCAGTGCTCTACCGTGAGCCGAAATTGTTGAAAGTCTGAACTAACAACCGTACCTCTGTAGAGCGCACCACGTTTCAGTGCTCTACCGTGAGCCGAAATTGTTGAAAGCATTTTTATGTCAACCTGTTGCCTGTAACGCGATGTGTTTCAGTGCTCTACCGTGAGCCGAAATTGTTGAAAGACTCCGTGGGCGCGCTTATGTGGCACATCGACCTCTGTTTCAGTGCTCTACCGTGAGCCGAAATTGTTGAAAGACAACCCCCC
>JANWYD010000151.1:287-553 GCA_025057155.1 Chloroflexaceae bacterium | reverse complement strand
GCATTCTCGGCTTGACGCAATACCTCGACCGCAAACCCAAAGCCCTTTCGGGCGGACAGCGTCAGCGCGTCGCGCTCGGCAGAGCCATCGTGCGCAAGCCAAAAGTCTTTCTCTTCGACGAGCCGCTCTCGAACCTCGACGCGAAAATGCGCGTGCACACCCGAACCGAAATCTCGCGCTTGCATCGAATGCTTGGCTCGACGATGATTTACGTTACGCACGACCAAGTCGAAGCGATGACGATGGCGGATAGAATCGTGGTGATG
>JANWYD010000151.1:0-277 GCA_025057155.1 Chloroflexaceae bacterium | reverse complement strand
AACTTCGTCGACGGAAAACTTTACAAAAACGGCGCGCTCGCGTTTAGAGACGCTTCGGGCAAGTTGGATTTTTATCTGCCCGAACCGATTTCCAAGAAGTTGGAAGCATATGCGGGCAAAGACGTCACGCTCGGCATTCGCCCCGAAGACATTTACGACGCTTCGCAAAAGCGCGTCGAGATGGGCGTGAAAGGAAAATTGCAGTTGGAGGTCGTCGAGCCAATGGGCAACGAAATTTTCCTCTACTTCAACTTGCCCAGCGCCGCCGAGAACAATC
>JANWYD010000150.1 GCA_025057155.1 Chloroflexaceae bacterium | reverse complement strand
AGGTAGGTTTCGCTGGCTTTCTTCATGGCCGCGTCGATCTCTTCGATCGAACTGTCGCGTGCCGACCGGAAGACCAGATCCACCACGCTCACGTTGGCCGTGGGAATGCGGAAGGCCATGCCCGTCAGCCGGCCTTTCGTCGAAGGCAGCACCTCTCCCACTGCTTTGGCTGCACCGGTTGTCGAGGGAATGATGTTGATCGCCGCCGCCCGTCCCCCGCGCCAGTCCTTTTTGCTGGGTCCATCCACGGTTTTCTGCGTCGCCGTGTAGGAATGGATGGTGGTCATCAGGCCGGTCTCCAGCCCGATGCCCTCCTTCAGCAGCACATGCACCAGCGGCGCCAGACAGTTGGTCGTGCAGCTTGCGTTGCTGACGATCAGATGCCGGGACGGGTCGTATTCTTCGTGGTTGACCCCGATCAGCAGCGTTTTCACCTCGCCCTTACCCGGAGCCGAGAGAATCACGCGCTTGGCGCCGGCCGACAGGTGGCCTTTGGCTTTTTCGCTGTCGTTGAACAATCCCGTGCATTCCAGCACATATTCAACGCCCAGTTCC
>JANWYD010000149.1:262-556 GCA_025057155.1 Chloroflexaceae bacterium | reverse complement strand
CACGTGTCGCGTGACCACATCGCCCGTCAGCCCGGCCTCGTTCTCCGCCAGGTTCTCGCCGACGCAGATGATGGGCGTCAGGCCGTGCGCCAGCGCGCTCTTCACCTTCTTGTTCACGGTCTCATCGGTCTCGCCGAAGTACTGCCGCCGCTCCGAGTGGCCGATGATGACATACTCGCACAGCTCGCGCAGCATCAGGGGACTGATCTCGCCGGTAAAGGCGCCTTCGTCCTTCCAGTGCACGTTCTGTGCCCCCAGCCGGATCGTCGAGCCGGATAGCACCTCGCGCACAGC
>JANWYD010000149.1:0-252 GCA_025057155.1 Chloroflexaceae bacterium | reverse complement strand
CCGGCCAGCAACGGGGCAACTGCCGGCAGCGCGACGAACGGGGGGCAGAGCACGCGCTCCACGCCGCTCACGCCGCCGATCTCCGCGACCAGCGCGTGCGCCAGCTCCACCGCTTCGGCGGGCGTTTTGTTCATCTTCCAGTTTCCGGCGATCACGGGAGTTCGCATCTTTGTAATCTCCTTGAGAGGGTGTTGTACGCAATACGCAACACGGAATACGCAACCGTATTGCGTATTGCGTATTCCGTTTGGC
>JANWYD010000148.1:284-557 GCA_025057155.1 Chloroflexaceae bacterium | reverse complement strand
CCCCCGGCGGTGTGTCCCACCACCCCCCGGCGTGTGTCCCCGGTCGTATCCACCCGCGTTTCACAACCCATTTCGGGCAATAATGTCGCGATAAACGTACGCGCTGCGCTTCCACACCCGGCGTTGGGTGGCATAATCGGTGTAGATAATGCCAAACCGCTTGCTAAAGCCCTTTGCCCACTCAAAATTATCGAGCAGCGTCCAAACAAAATAGCCCCGCAGATCAATCCCCTTCGCGAGCGCGCGCTGGCAGGCCTCGATGTGAGCGCGCAG
>JANWYD010000148.1:0-274 GCA_025057155.1 Chloroflexaceae bacterium | reverse complement strand
GGTCAGGATCTTCAACCACCTGATCGGCAGGGCCGGGTGGCGGGTCATCGAATGCTGCGCCGTTTTCGGTAATATAGAGCGGAATGGAAGTATATTCACATGCCTTCTGCAATGCCTCGACAATACAATCGGGATAGATCTCCCATCCCATTGCGGTCTTAGGCAGCAGCCCCGGCACCTGCTTGGCCATCAGAAACGGCTCTTGCCAGTGGAAGGCATGAAACAGACGAGTGTAGGTATTGATGCCAAGAAAATCGATCGGCTGGCCGATAAT
>JANWYD010000147.1 GCA_025057155.1 Chloroflexaceae bacterium | reverse complement strand
GAATTTCTTGGGCGAATAGTAGTCGCTGACGAAATCAGGTTTCAGTGCTCTACCGTGAGCCGAAATTGTTGAAAGGGACGTCGATCGGAATGACTGATGGTAAGAGCCAGTGTTTCAGTGCTCTACCGTGAGCCGAAATTGTTGAAAGCAAATGAAATCGTCGCGGCAACCATGGCGATTTTGAAGGTTTCAGTGCTCTACCGTGAGCCGAAATTGTTGAAAGACATCCCCGTCGATGACGGGGATATCAAGCTCCTCTGTTTCAGTGCTCTACCGTGAGCCGAAATTGTTGAAAGCGTCTGGGGCACATCCACCGGCGACATGGCGACCGTCCGTTTCAGTGCTCTACCGTGAGCCGAAATTGTTGAAAGATACGCCCATCCGTCCATCGGTTCGGGCTTCGTGTCGGTTTCAGTGCTCTACCGTGAGCCGAAATTGTTGAAAGATCCGCCCGTGGAGCTGCTCGCCCCGGACGGCCCGGTGTTTCAGTGCTCTACCGTGAGCCGAAATTGTTGAAAGGCCCTGCCAGCCGGCCAATATGATGTGACTCCTGCAGTTTCAGT
>JANWYD010000146.1:286-564 GCA_025057155.1 Chloroflexaceae bacterium | reverse complement strand
AGCGGGGCGGCAGCGGTGCTCATCCATGCCACCGAGCGCCGGCTCTGGCAGACCGAAATCAAGTCGCGCTTGATGAACACAGCGGAATCGCGCGTGCTTGCGGAAGACGGCCGGCCTGCACCGGTCACCCGCATCGGCAGCGGCGAGCTACGGCTGGAGCGCGCGCTAAACGCGCAGGCTGTAGCCTGGGAGGAACATAACCGCGGCGGCGCGTTAGCCTTCGGCTTCGTAGATGTCGCGACGCATCACGTCACGTTGACCCGCCGCATCTTCATCCG
>JANWYD010000146.1:0-276 GCA_025057155.1 Chloroflexaceae bacterium | reverse complement strand
ACATTGATGGCTCGCGGCTGAGCGGCTGGTGGTTGAACTCGGGCGCAAACGGCGACAACGGCCAAGCGCTAACGGCGCTCGAATTTGACGGCTACCTGAACTTGATAGATGAGGCCGACCCACGCAACAACCTGAGCCTGCCCTGGCATGTGTTGCCGCGCCGCGCCGGCGATACCGAGCCGGCGACAACTACGCTCTACTTGGAAAACAGGAGTGGCCAGCTGGAGTTGTTCAATCACGGCATCGGCCCGGCCTACGTGGACGGCTATTCGCTGG
>JANWYD010000145.1 GCA_025057155.1 Chloroflexaceae bacterium | reverse complement strand
GATTTCGATGAGCTAGAGGTGCTCTATCAGGCCGGCCTGCGCTCGCTTGGCCCGGTCTGGAGCCGGCCCAATATCTTTGGCTATGGCGTGCCGTTCGCCTTTCCGGCCTCGCCCGACATCGGCCCCGGCTTGACCGAAGCCGGCAAGGCGTTGGTGAGAGCCTGCAACCGGCTGCGCATTATGATCGATCTCTCGCATCTCAACGAAGCCGGTTTCTGGGATGTCGCCCGGCTCAGTGATGCGCCGCTGGTGGCAACCCACTCGAATGCCCATGCCATCTGCCCCAGCAGCCGCAATCTTACCGACCGGCAACTCGATGCGATCCGCGATTCAGGAGGAATGGTCGGGTTGAACTTTGCCGTTCCCTTCCTGCGCCCCGACGGACGGCGTGATGCGACGATGCCGATTGCGGTGATGGTGCAACACATCAAGTATCTGGTGGAACGGCTGGGCATTGATCACGTTGGGTTCGGCTCTGACTTCGATGGGGCGCTAATGCCGGCAGCGATCGGCGATGTGCGCGGCCTGCCGCGCCTTTTGCAGGCGCTGGCCGAGGCCGGTTTTTC
>JANWYD010000144.1 GCA_025057155.1 Chloroflexaceae bacterium | reverse complement strand
CCTGCGGCCCGTCACGAGGATCATCGCCGCGCTCCGCGGCAGGGTGCCGGTGATCCTGTTCGCCCGCGGCGCTCACGAGGTCTGGGACTCCCTGGCGGACACCGGCGCGCAGGTTTTGGGCGTGGACTGGACCGTGAGCCTGGCGGCGGTGGCGCGGCAATTGCCCGCCCGCGTGGCGGTGCAGGGCAACCTCGACCCGTGCTTGTTGACGACTTCCGCGCCGGTCGTGGCACGCGAGACCAGACGCATCCTGGAAGCCATGCGCGACCGGCCCGGCCACATCTTCAACCTCGGCCACGGCGTGCCGCCCACGGCGAAGCTCGAATGTATCGAGAGCCTGGTCGAGACGGTGCAAAATTTCTCCACCGCGAGACCTGCGGCAGCGGAAACCGGTTCGCCGTGAGCTTCAAAGTTGAAATCGTGGTGCCGTCGCTCGGCCCGGCTTGCCCCCGCCGGGAAAACCCGGCCTGCTCAGGCCGACTTCCAGTGCCCATGACCCGGTCCGCGGGCGTCCCCGCCCGCAGCGTGTCCTGCCGTTCCACGTGGTCGGAAGGTTGCCGACGTGACC
>JANWYD010000143.1 GCA_025057155.1 Chloroflexaceae bacterium | reverse complement strand
CTCGGCGCTGATTACCTTCGGTGGGCGCTGGAGTTGTTTCAGTGCTCTACCGTGAGCCGAAATTGTTGAAAGTTGCGAAGCCGATTGCGGAGCACGCGGTTGCCTACTTTTGTTTCAGTGCTCTACCGTGAGCCGAAATTGTTGAAAGTAGAGTGAGAGCCGGCACCAGCACATAGCACTGTGTGCGTTTCAGTGCTCTACCGTGAGCCGAAATTGTTGAAAGGCGCAAACACAGCGTCGCCGAGACGCCGTTTCACGTTTCGGTTTCAGTGCTCTACCGTGAGCCGAAATTGTTGAAAGTAAGGATGGCGTAGCCCATCTCATGCCTCCTCCAGTATCTGTTTCAGTGCTCTACCGTGAGCCGAAATTGTTGAAAGCGCGAACGGAGCAGCTTGATGCCCTTTGGCCACGTCTGTTTCAGTGCTCTACCGTGAGCCGAAATTGTTGAAAGGAGTGCCCCGACAATCGGCCACGTTGGAACGCTGAATGTTTCAGTGCTCTACCGTGAGCCGAAATTGTTGAAAGTGGCAAAAACAGTATAAATATCATGAACAAAAAGCATCGTTTCAG
>JANWYD010000142.1 GCA_025057155.1 Chloroflexaceae bacterium | reverse complement strand
AAGACGCTGTTGGGGAAGACGGATGAAGAGATTAGGGAGCTGAGATTGGCCGGGGTGATATGAGGTTGCAGGTTGAAGGTTTGTCCTTGGGTTCTCTTTGGTGAAGGACGTGTCTGAAACTATCACCGTCTGCGAGGTCGGGCCGCGCGATGGGCTGCAGAACGAGCACGCTCACCTGAGCGTGGTGCAGAAGTGCGCGCTGGTGGACGGGCTGGTGCGCGCCGGGGTGCGGTACATCGAGCTGGGCAGCTTTGTCCACCCGAAAGCCGTGCCGCAGATGGCCGACACCGAAGCCGTCTTCGCGCACGCGCTGGCGCGCCATCCGCAGGTGCGCTTCACCGGGCTTGTCCTGAACGAGCGCGGCTACGAGCGTGCGCTGGCCGCCGGCTGCCGCGCCCTCGCCCTGGTCGTGATTGCGAGCGAGACGTGGAGCCGGCGCAACAGCAACCTGAGCACCGTCGAAGCGGTGGCGCTGTGCAAACGCCTGCTGGCCCGCGCCAAATCGGATGGCGTGTGGGCGCGCGCCTACCTCTCCGCCGCGTGGCATTGCCCGTACGAGGGGCCGACGCC
>JANWYD010000141.1:293-570 GCA_025057155.1 Chloroflexaceae bacterium | reverse complement strand
AGACTCGGCCACGGTCGCCCTCGGCGACGATGGCCATGAGGCGCGCGCCCATTCTTCCCGCCATGCTCTCGGCTTTGATGTACTTGTCATCTATCACCGTTCCAGACATCAAACACTCAAAACTTGCGCCGCGCGCCAACTTCGTCCCGCGCTTCGCCCGCTCCACATCCTTCGGCTTGCCCACCTTCACCGTGAACCGGTAGCCGCCGTTCTCGATGACCGGCTCCACGTAGGCTTCCTTGCCGGGCTTGGTGGAGAGCATGAAGGTGGAGGCCAG
>JANWYD010000141.1:0-283 GCA_025057155.1 Chloroflexaceae bacterium | reverse complement strand
CGCCCACAGCCAGGCGATGACGGTGAGCTTGCGGCCCACGTAGGGCTTCAGGTCAGGCCGCGGGTTGAGGGGGTCTTCCACCATCTCGCGGGTGATTTCGATCTTCGGGTAGAGGTGGCCGATGCGCTTCTCGGCCTCGTCGCGCATCCACTGCCCGTAGTAGCGCACGTCCTCGGCAAGGCCCTGTGCCCCTACCCAGACCCTACTCAACAGGGGGAGGGCCTGGGTGGGGGGCGAGGGGTGTACCGGCGGCCTCCCGGCGAACCTCGGCGGGATTTCGATC
>JANWYD010000140.1 GCA_025057155.1 Chloroflexaceae bacterium | reverse complement strand
TGTACACGTCCAAAATGACGGTTCACCCCCACGGGCGTGGGGACAATCAGTGTGGGACGGTCATCTGACCGACCCCGAACGGTTCACCCCCACGGGCGTGGGGACAATGTTTTAGCGCCCTTTGTGCCGTTTTATGACCTCGGTTCACCCCCACGGGCGTGGGGACAATAACGAATGCGTTGGATCATTCGCGCAACAGCACGGTTCACCCCCACGGGCGTGGGGACAATCCGCGCGGAGGCGAATATGAATGACCGTGATGCGGTTCACCCCCACGGGCGTGGGGACAATGTAAATGCCGCGCGTTTCATCTGCCATGCCGCGGTTCACCCCCACGGGCGTGGGGACAATGATTTCCCCCCCTTCATCGCTTCACGCAATATCGGTTCACCCCCACGGGCGTGGGGACAATCGCGCGCGCGCGCCCCAGGCGCGCCTCGGCGTCGGTTCACCCCCACGGGCGTGGGGACAATTTGCGGAAGAGACCGTCGCGCGCGCCATCGCTCGGTTCACCCCCACGGGCGTGGGGACAATGTGCGGGGGGAGAATGTCGCGTTCATCAGAACGGTTC
>JANWYD010000139.1 GCA_025057155.1 Chloroflexaceae bacterium | reverse complement strand
CACTTTCACCTTCCGCAACTTCCGCGAGGCGATGGGCTTCGTGGTGCAGGTGGCGCTGCTTGCTGAACGCGCCGACCACCACCCCGACATCGAGATTCGCTACAAGCAGGTGACCCTGCGCCTGAGTACCCACTCGGCAGGCGGACTGACCGAGAAGGATTTTGAACTGGCGCAGCAGATAGACCTGTTGCAGGTATAATCGCCCTATGCCTGCCCAGACGATGGATTTGCCGACAATCCGCCGCGTGCTGAAGAGCCAGCGAGCGCAGTTGCAGGAACGATACCGTGTGTGCGCTATATGGCTGTTCGGCTCCTATGCACGCGGCGAAGCGCGCCCCCGCAGCGATATTGACCTACTGGTGGAGTTCGAAGAACCGCCCTCGCTTGTTGAGTGGGCGCGCATGCAACGGGAGTTGTCTCAGCTGCTGGGCAAGCGCGTGGAGGTCGCGCCCAAGCACCTGCTAAAGCCAAGAGTTCGCGAGCGCGTTTTGAGAGAGGCAATCCGTCTATGAGGAAATCTCAGCGCGATATTAGGGATTACCTACAAGACGTTTTGGACTACGCTGAAAAAG
>JANWYD010000138.1 GCA_025057155.1 Chloroflexaceae bacterium | reverse complement strand
GACTGTTGAAATCGGGGGCAACAGCACGATCGTGCTGCTAACCCCCATTTTAAAACCCTCCGCGTTCTTTGCGTTCCCTGCGCCTTTGCGTCAACCTTCTCCGCGTCCTCCGCGCCCCTGCCAGTTTACCGCTCAACGTTGGCCGCCAGTTCGAGCAGCCGCAAGATGCGCGGCGCCATGGCTGCCGGATCGCGGTGCAGGCCTTCAATCAGCAGTGCGTTATCGTAGAGCTGCTCGGCGGCCAGCGCAATCAACGGATCGTTGGGATCGGCAGCGGCGCGGCGGGCTAACGCCGCGATCAGCGGGTGGGCCGGGTTGAGTTCCAAGATGCGCGGCCCGCTTTGCACCTCTTGGCCCAAGATCTGCTGGATGCGCTGCATCTCGCGCCCAAACGCCGCCTCGTCAGCGACCAAACGGGCCGGGCTGTCGCGCAGCACCTTCGAGGCGCGCACCTCCTTGAGCCGCTCGCCCAATGTGGCCGCGATCCGTTCAGCCAGCGCGGTGAACTGCGCATCGTCAATCGCCGGCGCAGGCCGCTCGACCTCACCCGGCAAATCGAGTTCGCCTTCGTCA
>JANWYD010000137.1 GCA_025057155.1 Chloroflexaceae bacterium | reverse complement strand
CGCCGGAAACCAGAAACCCCGCGCCCATCGCGCCGAGCGACCCCTGCGCCAGGCGCTCCTGGATGCGCGCAATGCGGCGCAGTCGCGGATCGCGGAACACGTCATCCCACGGTTTCCCGCCGAGTCGCAGGCGGAACCAGGGCAGCAGCGCCGCCAGTGCGATCATGAGTGCGCCGCCGATGGCTGTGACCCAGGCTGTCGTTGCGTCTGCCATACGCATTATGGTGCGCGCAGCGCCACGCCGCCGCCGCGCAGCCGCAGCATCTCAGCGTACTGATGGCACTCCGCCGCCACGCGACGACCCAGTTCGACCGCATAGTTCGTTCCCCGGTCCCAGGGATAGACCTGGCTCATGCTTGCCCAGAACAGACCGCGCAGCTGGGTTGCCAGCGGCGGAATGTTGCGTGCGTGGTTAACCGGCACAATCGGCTGCGCGTAGGGTTCGCGGTGGAGCCAGTACGCCCGCACCCACGACGGATCGAAATGCGGGTTGACCCGCGCCAGCGCCGGGAGGAAACGCTGGAGTAGTTGATCAGGTGAGAGGCGGAAATACTCGTGGTCGGGGTCAAGGTAA
>JANWYD010000136.1 GCA_025057155.1 Chloroflexaceae bacterium | reverse complement strand
AGCTCAACGGGGCGACCGGCAACTTCAACGCCCATGCCGTCGCCCTCCCGGCGATCGACTGGCCGGCCCTCGCCGAGCGCTTCGTGCGCGGCCTCGGGCTCGAGCCCAACCCGCTCACCACCCAGATCGAGCCCCACGACTGGATCGCCGAGCTCGCCCACGCCCTGCTGCGCATCGCCACCGTGCTGCTCGATCTCGCCCGCGATCTGTGGGGCTACATCGCCCTCGGCTACTTCCGCCAGCGCGCGGTCGCCGGGGAGGTCGGAAGCTCGACCATGCCGCACAAGGTCAATCCCATCGACTTCGAGAACGCCGAGGGCAACCTCGGCCTCGCCCGCGCCCTCCTCGGCCACCTCGCGGAGAAGCTCCCGGTCTCGCGCTGGCAGCGCGACCTCTCCGACTCCACCGTGCTGCGCAGCCTCGGCGTCGCGGTCGGGCACTTCCAGCTCGGCCTTCGCGGCATCGACCGCGGGCTCGCCAGGATCGCCCCCGACGAGGAGTGCCTCGCCGCCGACCTCGAGCGCCACTGGGAGGTGCTCGCCGAGGCGATCCAGACGGTGAAGATCGGAAGAGCG
>JANWYD010000135.1 GCA_025057155.1 Chloroflexaceae bacterium | reverse complement strand
CGGCGTTGACGGTGATGTGCTGCGCGGCAAACTCGGCCGCCAGCGCGCGCGTCAGCCCGAGCACCCCGTGCTTGCTGGCCGTGTAGGCGGCGATGTACTTGGCCCCCGTCTTGGCCGCAATCGAAGCGATGTTGATGATGCGCCCCCAGCCGGCCTCGACCATCATCGGCGCGACGGCCTTGGTCACGTAATAGACCGAGTTCAGGTTGACGTCTATCATCCGCTGCCACAGGGCGTCGTCGTGGCCGAGAAACTTGTGCGACTCGGCGGCACCGGCGTTGTTGACCAGCACCGTAATTGGGCCGAACGACTCGCGGATGCGGGTCACTGTCGCCGCAATCGAGGCGGGCATGGTGACATCGCACGGCACGGCCAGCGCCGCGCCGCCCTCCGCGCGAATGGACTCGGCGACGCGCTCAATGTCGGCGGCCGTGCGCGCCGAGACGGCGACCCGCAGGCCCGCCCGCCCCAGCGCCCGCGCAATCGCCGCGCCGATCCCCTTGCCCGCGCCCGTCACCCAGGCAACCCGATCCATTTTGCTCGCACCTTCCGTTGCCCGGCGGCCTAGCCGAACG
>JANWYD010000134.1 GCA_025057155.1 Chloroflexaceae bacterium | reverse complement strand
GTTACGGGCCGTTCGCGCCCGGCCTGAAAACCATCATCTCCAAGCTGGTCAACAACGGCCTCATCCGCGAGCACCGCCTGGGCCGGATGTTCGTGGTGAAGACGGGTATAACCTACCCGGATGCCCGGCGCGCCTATGCCGCCGAATGGGAAGCGTGGGATGAGGCCATGAACCGCGTGGCCGAGCTGCTCCTGCGCATGAACACCCGCCAGGCCGAGATGGCCGCCACCGTGCACTTCGTGGCGCAATCCCTGCCGGAACCCACCGAAGCCGATGTGCTCCGGGAAACGTTGGCCTGGAAGCAAAAGCGCAAACCGGTCTGGAGAGAGACCGACGTGGCCGTGACCATCCGCAACCTGGCCGCACTGGGCTGGATCAACGTGAAGCCAAGCGAGGCGCTGCCGTTGCCCGCCGAAGAAGAGCTTACCTTCTAAACAAGCGCCGCGCAGTTTGGATAGTCTAGTGCAAAAAGGATGTTCACCGCCGAGATTGCAGAGTAAGCGGAGAGAATAACCAAGAAAGAACTCTGCAGAGCGTTTTTTCAGTGCACTCAATTCGGCATCGTATGATCCACCGCAAGAAA
>JANWYD010000133.1 GCA_025057155.1 Chloroflexaceae bacterium | reverse complement strand
TTTCATGGGCAAGGTCATCCGCCGGCTGCTCGTGGAGGAGCAGCAGGAGAAATAAGGAGGCCGAATGGCGAAGAAACTTTTTGTCGGCGTAGATCTGGGCGGCACGAGCATCCGCGCCGGTGTGGTCAACGCACGGGGCGAGGTGCTGGCGCTGGAGAAGCGCAAGACGCATCCCGAACTGGGCGTGGACGGCGTCTTCGCGCGCCTGGTCGGCGCGATTGAGCGCGCGCTGAAGAAGGCGGACTTGAAAGCCCGTAACCTGGGCGGCATCGGCGTGGGCGTGCCCGGCCCGGTGGACACAGAGCAGGGCATTGTGCGGGTGGCCGTCAACTTAGGCAAAGGCTGGAAGAACATGCCCCTGGCCGAGAAATTGAGCGCGCATTTTGCCGTGCCGGTCTATATCAACAACGACGTGCGCGTGGGTGCGCTCGGAGAGCACCGCCACGGCGCAGGCCAGGGCGTGCAGGATATGGTGGCGATCTTCGTCGGCACCGGCGTCGGCGGCGGGCTGATTTTGGGCGGGCAGCTGCGCAGCGGCTTTCGCGGCGGCGCCGGAGAGGTCGGCCACACCATCTTCGATATGAGCA
>JANWYD010000132.1 GCA_025057155.1 Chloroflexaceae bacterium | reverse complement strand
TTCATCGCCTGTGATCGCCAAGGCATCCACCACATGCACTTAGTCGCTTGATCCTATAACCCTGCCGCCAGAGCGACAGACGAAATCGAGCGACCGCGTTGCCGTTCTCAAGTTGCTGAGAGTACTGATGCAATCACAACCCAGCATCGACGCCCCTCATCAAGGCATCGATGCGCTTGCTTCTTCCAGATTGTTAAAGAACGACACAGCCGCGCCCCGCAGGGCACGCGACAGCGCGCGATCGCGCGCTCTGGCCTACCCTCGGTTTAAATGGTGGAGGTGAACGGGATCGAACCGATGACCTCCTGCTTGCAAAGCAGGCGCTCTCCCAACTGAGCTACACCCCCGGCGGAAAATCGCTGGTGGGTCTGGTTGGATTCGAACCAACGACCCCCGCCTTATCAAGACGGTGCTCTAACCGGCTGAGCTACAGACCCGGAGGCCCGGCATCGAGCCCGGCGCCCGGAGCTCGCGGGCGTCGTGCCCCGACCTGCGCTCCGCGGTGACCGCGCCCCTCGCTGCATCGCTGCGGGAAACGAACCGATAAGTGTGGACGCCTGCGTCAGGCGCATGCTCTAGAAAGGAGGT
>JANWYD010000131.1 GCA_025057155.1 Chloroflexaceae bacterium | reverse complement strand
GATCACGTCGCACCTGCGCAACCCGCGCGTTCAGGATCAAGCGTGACAAGTAGATCGCCATGTCATCCCTCCAGCGTGAGCGTGCTGATGGCGGGCGAACTGGTCGTCAGCGGAATCCAGATTTCGCGGACATAGCGCAGTCGAAAGATCCGTCGCCCCGGGACGCCGATATTGTCGTACTGACGGATGCCGTCGCCGGGGACGGTCTCGATCAACGCGCGCAGCGCAGCGGGGCGTTGCCGTTCCCATGCCTGCACGACGCGCGGCGAGAACGTCCGATCCGAGAGTGCGGCTTCCAGATGGTCGAACTGTCCTGTGCCGTCGTAGATCGGCGCGGATGGAACGCATGCCTTGCGTCCGAGAAAGGGCGGCCACACGGGATGTTGCACGGCATACGCCAGCTTGTCGATCAGGCGGTCGGGGCCTTGCAGCGCCACACGAAACGAGGCGTCGGCGAGGTAGAAGCGTTCGGACACATCGGTTTCCGGTTCTCCAGTGGTTCGATTGATCTTGACCTTGATGCGCCCCCCTTTGTTGACTTCAGCCGAGAGGACGCCGCCGATGTACGGTTCGTCGTGATAGCGCGACATAC
>JANWYD010000130.1 GCA_025057155.1 Chloroflexaceae bacterium | reverse complement strand
TCCATTTCATATTTACATCAATCTTTGTTTATAAACACTCCATATAATTTCGGCTGCCCAGAACGTACACATCCCAACCATACGACCATTGTTGCCCGGTTGGCGACTACAGGCTCCTGTGCTGATATTCATGAGGAGGCGTTCACGCTATGGGTGGCCACGACGAGAAAGACAAATGGGTTGTTCGCTCGCAGGCGGGGATTGGCCAGACACTGCAAGAAGTGTTGGCATTGCGCATTTCGCGCCGCGGGATGCTCAAGACGCTGGCGATTGGCGGTTCACTGGCCCTGATCGGCTCGAATCTGACCGCCGTTGAAGAGGCGCTGGCGGCCAATCCCGGTTTAAAGTTTAAGGTCATCAAGCCCACCGATCCCAACTACGATGATGTGGTCGTGCCGGAAGGCTACTATGCCCGCACCCTGATCCGCTGGGGTGAGCCGCTCAGCGCCGATGCGCCCGATTTTGATGTCTGGTTGCAATCGCCGGAAGCGCAAGTTAAGCAGTTTGGCTACAACTGCGATTTCGTTGGCTTCTTGCCGCTGCCTTACGGCTCGAATAACTCAAATCGCGGTCTGCTGGTCGTCAATCACGAGTACACCAAC
>JANWYD010000129.1 GCA_025057155.1 Chloroflexaceae bacterium | reverse complement strand
GTCACACACTCGTACTATCGGTACAGCGGCGGCGATGGCGTGGCGCTGCATCCCTGGCAGGGCGAGACGAGGCCCAATTACACCGGCCCGCAGCCGCCTTATGATTTTCTCAATACCGACGGCAAGTACAGCTGGCTCAAGGCGCCGCGCTACGACGGCAACGCCGTCGAGGTCGGCCCGCTGGCCCGCATGCTGGTGGCCTATGCCAGCCCGAATGCGCCGAGTCATAAGCGCGTCAAGGAGTTGGTGGACTTCGTCCTCGGCAAGCTGGGCGTGGGGCCGGAGGCGCTGTTCTCGACATTGGGTCGCACGGCGGCGCGTGCCATCGAGACCCAGGTGATCGCCGAAGCCGCCTTCGACTGGCTGGAGGCTCTCAAGCAGAACATCCGGCGGGGCGATCTGCGCATCCACAATAACAGCAAGTGGGATCCGTCCACCTGGCCGCAGCGAGCGCAGGGCTTCGGCTGGACGGAGGCGCCGCGCGGTGCGCTCGGCCACTGGGTGACGATTGAAGACCGCGTGGTCAAGGAGTATCAGTGCGTGGTGCCCAGCACCTGGAACGGCAGCCCGCGCGACGCGAACGGCAAGGAGGGCGCGTACGAAGCGGC
>JANWYD010000128.1 GCA_025057155.1 Chloroflexaceae bacterium | reverse complement strand
TGCCCAGCGTGTAGCCCAGCCAGTTCTTGAAGGCCAGCGCGCCCGCGTAACCCTCTTCGCTGAATTGCGGCAGGTTGAGCACGCCGCCCGCAACCGACAGGACGGCCAGCGCAATGAGCGGCAGGGTAATCACCGGCGGGCTCTCGGTGGCGTGCGCGGCGGCTTCGCTGCGCGGCCTCCCGAAGAACACCATGAGCAGCTGCCGCCCCATGTAGAACGCCGTGAAGAACGCAGCGACGAGCAGGATGATGAAGATCGGCAGGTTGTGCTCGAAGGCGTCCAGCAGGATTTCGTCTTTGGAGAAGAATCCGGAGAGCGGCGGCAGGCCGGCCAGCGCCAGCGCGCCGATGAGGTACGTCCACTGCGTCACCGGCAGCCGTCCCCATAGCCCACCCAGGTGGCGCATGTCCTGCGGGTCGGCGTGGTCGTGGGTGTGGTGCGCGCCGCGTTCCACGGCCTGAATCACCGAGCCGGCGCCGAGGAAGAGCAGCGCCTTGAAGAAGGCGTGCGTCACCAGATGAAACATGCCGGCGACATAGGCGCCCAGCCCAACCGCCGCAATCATGAAGCCGAGCTGCGAAATGGTGGAGTAGGCCAGCACGCGCTTGAT
>JANWYD010000127.1 GCA_025057155.1 Chloroflexaceae bacterium | reverse complement strand
GATTTTTCAGGACTTCGTCCGCTACCATCTGCCGGCGTTCGAGAACGTGGGCTTCGGCCAGATCGAGGCGCTGGCCGACCGCCCGCGCATCGTGGCCGCGGCGGAGAAGAGCGGCGCGCATCCCATCATCGCCGCGCTGCCCGAAGGCTACGAGACCAATCTGGGGCGCTGGTTTGCCAAAGGGCGCGACCTCTCCGGCGGCGAGTGGCAGAAGATTGCTCTGGCCCGCGCCTTCATGCGCGACTGCGAGGTGGTCGTGCTCGATGAGCCGACGGCGGCACTGGACGCCGAGAACGAGCTGCGCGTCTTCGAGCAATTCCGCGCGCTGGCGGAAGATCGCATGGCTGTGCTCATCAGTCATCGCTTCTCCACCGTGCGCATGGCCGACCACATCTATGTGCTGGAAGATGGGGAAATCAGCGAGCACGGCACGCATAGCGAGCTGCTCGTGCGCGGCGGGACGTACGCTCGATTGTTCACGCTTCAGGCGGAAAGCTACAGATAAATGAGTGACAGGGGAAACAGATAGCATGACGCGCGCTTCGATCGGTGGCTCTGTGGCGCACAAGTCCCGAGTTCACCGAGTCGTGTGCACGCAAAACATGTCAGCC
>JANWYD010000126.1:387-615 GCA_025057155.1 Chloroflexaceae bacterium | reverse complement strand
AAGCGCGCCCGCAGGACCTCGCCTATCTCACCGACCGGGTGCGGTTCAACACTGGTCAGCCGCAGGTGTACGGCACGCAGGTACTCATCATCGACGGCAGGGTTACGTTGAAACCCATCGAGGACGAGGCGAACGTCGATGCACGGCGGGCTGCGGTAGGACTGTTGCCGCTCGCCGAGTATGTGGCGCACATCGAGCGGACGCTGGCGGGGTCGGGGAAGGGGTGAT
>JANWYD010000126.1:0-377 GCA_025057155.1 Chloroflexaceae bacterium | reverse complement strand
TCATTAGGCGCCGGACGGGTGGGAGGATAGCGAAATAGTTATTCAAAGTCCATTAGCTCAGGAAACACAAAGCCCATCCTGCATGTGCCTGGCAGCGGGCAGGATGGGCATCAGCGATGGTGGAGATGGGGGGAGTCGAACCCCCGTCCAGAAAAGTTAGACTCAGGCGTCTACAAGCTTAGTCCGTCGTTTGCTGTCGCTCGCAGTCGCACGGCGGACAGAGCGACTTTTGAGCCATCCTGCTTATCTTAGCCCGGCGTAGCAGGCGTTCGCCGGGAGCGCCCCGACTGTCTGACGCTCGAACTTACTCCATCGGGGTGGGAGCAAGGGAGCGGGCTGCTGTTTTCTTAGGCAGCCAGAGCCATCGCCGGCTTGAA
>JANWYD010000125.1 GCA_025057155.1 Chloroflexaceae bacterium | reverse complement strand
CAGGGCGACATTCGGCGGATGGGCGGCTTGGCGCGGGCGTTGCCCATCACGGCGGCGACGATGCTGATCGGCTGGCTGGCGATTGCGGGCATCCCGCCGCTGTCGGGCTTCTGGTCAAAAGAGGCGATTCTGCTCAGCGTGTACAACGCGAAGCTGGTGAACTTCGCGCCCGTGCTGTTCGGCGTAGGCATCCTGACGGCGGGGCTGACGGCGGCGTATATGACGCGCATGGTGTGGCTGGTGTTCTTCGCGCCGCCTGCCGCGCACGAGAACAACCACGACCACCATCACGAGCCGCCGCGCGAGCGGTATGCGACGGTGCTGGGCGTGCTGGGGCTGCTCGCGCTTGGCTCCGTGCTGTTCGGCTGGCTGCTGCCGGGCGAGAAGGCGTTCCATGAGTTTCTCAAGCCCGTTGCGGAGCCTACGATTCTTACGCAGGAGCAGCTGTTCCTGAGCGCGGAGGCGGGCAAGGGCTTGGTGTTCGGGATTGCGCTGGGCGCCGCGGTATTGGGGATTCTGTTCGGCGTGGCTCGGTATCGGCGCGGGATGCCCCCCGCCGAGGCGCAATTGCGCGGCGTGTGGGGCGCGGCATACAAGCAGTGGGGCTACGACGGCGCGAT
>JANWYD010000124.1 GCA_025057155.1 Chloroflexaceae bacterium | reverse complement strand
AGGCGCGGATGTTCGTGAATGGCGGGCAATTGCCGGCCTACTGCGCGAGCGAATCGGCGGCTATGGTTCGGCCCGTTGCGCGATTGAAACAGCAGTGCTCGACGCGCTCACCCGCCACTACGGCCTGCCGCTCTACGTCTTCTTCGGCGGCGCCGGCCACACGCTCGAAACCGATATGACCATCACGACCGGCACGGTCGAGGAGGCGGCATTGGCTGCGCTTGACATTCTCGACCGGGGCATCCGCCAGATCAAGGTCAAGATCGGCGGCAGCGACTTGCAACACGACCTAGCCCGCATCACTGCTATCCGGGCCGTTGCTCCTGAAGCGCCACTGATCCTTGACGGTAATGGTGGTTTGACCGCCGAAACAATGCTCGAACTGCTCGGCGCATTACGCTTGCAACAGATCGTGCCGGCGTTGGTCGAGCAGCCGGTGCCCGCCGATGACTGGGCCGGGATGCGCCAGCTCGCGCAGTGGGGTGGCGCTCCTCTTGCCGCTGACGAGACGGCAGCGAGCGCATTGCAGGTGCTGCGCATCGCCCACGAACGAGCCGCCCACGTTATCAACATCAAACTGATGAAGACCGGCGTGGTTGAGGCGCTAGAAATGGTTGCCAT
>JANWYD010000123.1 GCA_025057155.1 Chloroflexaceae bacterium | reverse complement strand
CATCCCCGTGATGACGGTGGCGGAGAACATCATGCTGGGTGAGGAGGTGACGCGGTTCGGTGAAGTGCTCGATGAGGACGAAGCGGAGCGGCGGGTGCGCGAGCTTTCGCAGCAATACGGCCTGGAAGTAGACCCGCACGCCATTGTTGAAGAGCTGCCGGTCGGCATGCAGCAGCGCGTCGAGATCGTCAAAGCTCTTTACCGCAACGCCGATATTCTCATCCTCGACGAGCCGACCGCCGTGCTCACGCCACAGGAGAGCGAAGAGCTGTTCCGCGTCATGCGCGATTTAGCAGCCCGCGGCGTCTCCATCATCTTCATCTCGCATAAGCTCAAGGAAGTGCTCTCGGTCGCGCATCGCATCATGGTGATGCGTGACGGCCGGGTTGTCGGCGAGACCACGCCGGCAGAGGCGACAGAGGCCACACTGGCCGCGATGATGGTGGGCCGTGACGTCATCCTGCAGGTTCCGAAAGGCGCGGCTCATCCGGGCGAGCCGGTGCTGCGCGTCATCGGCCTGTCGGCGTTGGACGACCGCAAGCATCAGGCCGTCAACAACGTCTCGTTCGAGGTGCGCGCGGGCGAAATTCTGGGCATCGCCGGCGTGCAGGGCAACGGCCA
>JANWYD010000122.1 GCA_025057155.1 Chloroflexaceae bacterium | reverse complement strand
CCACTGCCGTCGCGTGCTGGCTCATCCGTTTCAGTGCTCTACCGTGAGCCGAAATTGTTGAAAGTATCGCGAATTTTCCCACGAGCCTCCCGCCACATCCGGTTTCAGTGCTCTACCGTGAGCCGAAATTGTTGAAAGTCGGCGGCTGCTGCCCTTGCTGGTGGAGTCGGAATGTTTCAGTGCTCTACCGTGAGCCGAAATTGTTGAAAGCTACGTGAATGCGCAATTCGTCGTAATCGTGTGTGCGGTTTCAGTGCTCTACCGTGAGCCGAAATTGTTGAAAGCATTCAGCGCTTGCTCGCCGAACAAGGCGTAACCACCGGTTTCAGTGCTCTACCGTGAGCCGAAATTGTTGAAAGCGGAAGGGGGCGGATGGATGAAATATTGCATCGTCTGGTTTCAGTGCTCTACCGTGAGCCGAAATTGTTGAAAGACATCGGAAAGTATCCGCAATAGCGGGCTTGGAGAAAAGTTTCAGTGCTCTACCGTGAGCCGAAATTGTTGAAAGTGGACGATAATAAGTAAATAACACCTTGACCAAAGCCCGTTTCAGTGCTCTACCGTGAGCCGAAATTGTTGAAAGGCAATACGGTAAGTGCGTTTGTGCAGCTTAACTAATCGTTTC
>JANWYD010000121.1 GCA_025057155.1 Chloroflexaceae bacterium | reverse complement strand
TCCGCATCGCCGGTTCACCCCCCCGGGCGTGGGGACAATCGCCGTCTCCGCCCGCCGCGCGCGATCCTCGACGGTTCACCCCCACGGGCGTGGGGACAATAGGCGTCAGCCATATCGTCCTGCCCAGCCTGGCGGTTCACCCCCACGGGCGTGGGGACAATCCGGATCGCGCGGCGCGTCAATCAATCGCGTGCGGTTCACCCCCACGGGCGTGGGGACAATGACATCAGTAATGCTGGTGATGATGGCAGGCGCGGTTCACCCCCACGGGCGTGGGGACAATGCGTTCTGTGGCGTACTGGATGAGCCACTGCGCTGGTTCACCCCCACGGGCGTGGGGACAATGGCGGTTCGTGATCTCCTCCCACCGACGCGCTTGGTTCACCCCCACGGGCGTGGGGACAATGAATTACGAAATTACACCTGACCGAAATTAGTCGGTTCACCCCCACGGGCGTGGGGACAATTTCATCACCGCGCGAATGATCTCCCCGCCGCGCGGTTCACCCCCACGGGCGTGGGGACAATGGAATGTCGTGAAGGTGGTCATTCAAAGTGCACGGTTCACCCCCACGGGCGTGGGGACAATGCCGCTGGCGACGTTGAGCACGTCCAGGAAGACGGTTC
>JANWYD010000120.1 GCA_025057155.1 Chloroflexaceae bacterium | reverse complement strand
GGACGGCTCGCCTCCGTCCTCCCTCAACATCGCCATAGCAGCCTCGATGGGGATGGCGTCGAGCAGGACTTTGAGCACATCCGTGGCTGCGATCAGGCCTGGTGCCAGGTTGAGGTAGATATGCTCAGCCGCTGGCGGCGCGCCGGTGATGACCGGATAATTGGAGTCGGCAATCAGGATGCGACTGCCATGTCCGGCGCGGCCGAGTGCGCTGAGTAGCTGCGGATGAAGCAGACGATACTTAAGCATAGCAGTGACTCAGGGGAGAGGCATCGCCGTGGCGCGCGTCGGCAACAATCTGCCGGCTCGTTTGGCAGCCGGGTGCTGGTAGCGGCCTAGCCTTTGATGGCGCCGACGAGCAGGCCGCGTGCGATGTAACGTTCCAGGATAATGGCCATAGCGATGACGGGGAGGATCATGATCAGGATTAACACCGACATATACCACCACTGGGGGCCGCGCGTGGCATTCTGCGCCGCCACCGAGAGCGGCAGCGTCTGGGCGTTGGCGCTGGTCAAGAACAGGGCCAGCAGGTACTCGTTCCATGCTAGGACGAGCACGAACAAAAACGTCGCCACCAGGCCCGGCAGCACCAACGGTAACACGACCGACCAGAAGGTGCGGTAGTGT
>JANWYD010000119.1:388-640 GCA_025057155.1 Chloroflexaceae bacterium | reverse complement strand
GGGGGTGGCCAACTACGCCCGGCTGCTGCAGAACCCCGAGTTCTGGAACAGCCTGCTGGTCACCTCCATCTTCGCCCTGGCCGTCACCCTCCTCGAGGTCACCCTGGGGATGGCCCTGGGCTTCCTGATGAACCGCCCGGGCCGCTTCCAGGGCCTCGTCCGGGGGGCGGTCTTCGCCCCGGTGGTGGTCTCCCTGGCCGCGGCCGGGGTGATCTGGCTCCACCAGCTGAACCCCACCAGCGGGCCGGTGAA
>JANWYD010000119.1:0-378 GCA_025057155.1 Chloroflexaceae bacterium | reverse complement strand
CCTGGGCCTCCCGGCGCTGCGCTGGCTGCAGGACCCCAGCACCGCCCTGGCCTCGGTCATCCTCATCGCCGTCTGGAAGGGGGTGGGGCTGGCCGCGGTGATCTACCTGGCCGGCCTGCAGGGCATCCCGCGGGAGCTCGAGGAGGCCGCCCGGGTGGATGGGGCCACGCCCTTCCAGGTGGCCCGCTGGATCACCATCCCCCTGCTCGCCCCCACAACCCTCCTGGTCTTCTTCCTCTCCCTCGTGGGCACCTTCCAGAGCTACGGCCTCATCCTGGTGCTCCGCACGGATGGGGGACCGGTGGGCAGCACCATGCTGCTGGGCTACTACATCTACCAGAACGCTTTCCAGTACTTCCAGATGGGCTACGCCAGCGC
>JANWYD010000118.1 GCA_025057155.1 Chloroflexaceae bacterium | reverse complement strand
GTGCTGATTCGACCGGACGGCGTGACGCTGGCGGCGGCGCTGTTCGCTGCGCTCGGCCTGCCCGTGCTGCGCCGGCCGGCGCGCTGGCCGTGGCGCGAGGCGATTCTGTTCCTCGCCGTCGTCCTGCCGTGGCTGCTCTTCGCCTTTGCCTACTTCGGCCAGCCTGTCCCGCAATCGGTGCTGGCGAAATCGGTCGTCTATCGCATCTCCGATGACCTGGCCGCGTTCCGCGCCTTCCTCGTGCAGCTGCGCACGGTCTTCGCCTTCAGCGTGCCGCCGCTCAACGACCCGGAGCCGGTCTGGCGGCAGATGCTACAGGCGCTGTTGCCCCTCGGCCTGTGCGGGCTGGGCCTGTTCGCCGCGCTGCGCCGGCAGCCGCGCGCGTGGATGCTCGGCCTGTACATCGGCCTGTTCATCGCCTTCTTCTCGGTTGGCAACCCACTCTGGCTGGGCTGGTACGAAATCCCGCTGCTTCCGCTATACCAGCTGCTCATCCTCTGCGCCGCCGCCTGGCTTGGAGAACGCGCCGGCGCTTCTCGCATTCAGTCTCCAGTCTTCAGTCTTCTTTCATCATTCTTCGCCGCGTTGCTCCTCTCCGCACCTCAGCTCTCGCGCCTCAACGCCCTGCCGTGGGAACAGGCC
>JANWYD010000117.1 GCA_025057155.1 Chloroflexaceae bacterium | reverse complement strand
AGAATGGCTTCTTGCTGCAAGCCCGGTGTGCTCACCTTCACTTCGGCGACGATCAAATTACCTTGCCGCTCTAGGCCGAGCAATTGCACCTTTTGGTCGCCAATTAACCCGACTTTGCCTACCTCCAGCACCACGCCGTCGCAATTGCTGCCTTGAATAAAGGCGCAGTTGGGATGAAGTGTGCTGTCAGCAATGCGAGGAGCAACAAAGAAGAGGAATGGCATGGTCACAAAGGCAAAGAGCGAATAGACTGCGCTCAGTTGCCGTCGCCGATCAACATCATCAATTGCTGCGCGGAGCGCAAAGAGCGCGGCATAGATCAACAACAGCACGAAGATCGACGTTTGGCGCGGATCCCAGTTCCAGAAGATGCCCCACGCCACTTGTGAAAAGATCATCCCAGTAACGGTGGCGAGGATGGTAAAGAGGAGACCGGCTTCGGCAGCCGCCACTGCAATATGGTCATCGCGCTCGCGACGCCGCCAGAGATAAAGCCCGCTGAAGATGGCCGAGACCGTAAACGCGATCACGCTGACCCACGCTGTCGGCACATGCACGATCACAATGCGTCCGGCATCACCAAGCCCTTCATATTGCGGCACAACCAGAAAGGTGGCGACAATAACGCCAGCCATCCAGATAC
>JANWYD010000116.1 GCA_025057155.1 Chloroflexaceae bacterium | reverse complement strand
GAGCACTGAAACCCCATCCGACCGCGTCCGGATCGCGCTGGACCGCCCTTTCAACAATTTCGGCTCACGGTAGAGCACTGAAACGCCCGGAGCTCGCCCGCCACGCCGAGCTGCTTGCCCACCTTTCAACAATTTCGGCTCACGGTAGAGCACTGAAACGATGACACGGAAAGGCTGCTCCCCATGAACCGTCGCCTTTCAACAATTTCGGCTCACGGTAGAGCACTGAAACGGCCGGGCTGCCCTTCCGTTGCTGTTCCAGCATGCGGCTTTCAACAATTTCGGCTCACGGTAGAGCACTGAAACGCCCAGCCGGTGCTCCAGCGCGCGCAGGGCGGCGATCACTTTCAACAATTTCGGCTCACGGTAGAGCACTGAAACAGCTGCTTGCCGCCGAGGTGGATGATCCCCGGCTCGCTTTCAACAATTTCGGCTCACGGTAGAGCACTGAAACCCAGCATCCACTGGAATGTATGTATCTATCGGCCAGCTTTCAACAATTTCGGCTCACGGTAGAGCACTGAAACGGCGTCATTCGGGTATTCGTACATCACCAGCAGAGTCTTTCAACAATTTCGGCTCACGGTAGAGCACTGAAACGCGACATTCTGTTTGCGTTGTGGTGCGATGATAAACCCTTTCA
>JANWYD010000115.1 GCA_025057155.1 Chloroflexaceae bacterium | reverse complement strand
CGCGGGTGCGTGCACCCCCCCCCCACCCCAGCCCCCCCCGGGCGGGGGGGGGAGGACCCCCGCCTCCCCCCAGCGGGGGGAGGTCGGGAGGGGGGCAGGAGGGCTGCGGTGCGGCGAGAAAGATGCGCACTGGCCTGCATCTAAGCAGCGCCCCCTCCTGCTAATTCGGGAGAAGGAACGGGGGTGAGGGAAACCAACCCCCGCTCGCGCCAACTACACAACAAATTAGCCTCGCGTCGCTGCGACACGAGGCTGTATGCATGGTGAGCCGGGTGGGGATCGAACCCACGACCCTCTGATTAAAAGTCAGGTGCTCTACCTCTGAGCTACCGGCCCGCCGTTGGTAGTATAGCCGAGTCTGACATTGGCGTCAACTGTACTAAATATGGACGCGGCAGTTGAACTGATGCACGCTCGACGCTGCGCTATGGTTCATTGCGCTCTGCTTACTCTTGAGCGCAACCAGCTTCGCCGCCTAGTTCTCCACCCGGTGAAACGCTTCGGCTAGCGCCAAGCCAAACGACTGCCCGCGTTCGGCGGCCCATTGCCGCACCATCGCGGCCAGTTCGGTCTGGTCGGCGCCTAATTGCGAGACATGGCAGCGCAATGCGGCTAACTTTTGTTCGATGGTGACGCTGATGTC
>JANWYD010000114.1 GCA_025057155.1 Chloroflexaceae bacterium | reverse complement strand
AATTGTTGAAAGGAGTCCCAGCCGGCGATCCGCCCGTTGACAAGCTGGAGTTTCAGTGCTCTACCGTGAGCCGAAATTGTTGAAAGGATGGTGGTCAGGTCGCCGGTTGCCGTGCCCCAGACGGTTTCAGTGCTCTACCGTGAGCCGAAATTGTTGAAAGCCGGCGTTGCCGCCGCTGGCCAGCGCCGTCGCGACCGGTTTCAGTGCTCTACCGTGAGCCGAAATTGTTGAAAGGCGGTAGAGCCAGAGGTTGCCGAGCGGCGTCGTGAGCTGGTTTCAGTGCTCTACCGTGAGCCGAAATTGTTGAAAGGCAGCCGCATAGACAAGATACATGATGAGGATTCCGGTTTCAGTGCTCTACCGTGAGCCGAAATTGTTGAAAGTCCGCTCCGGCGCCGAGGCAGGCGCGCTGGAGCAGACTCTTGGTTTCAGTGCTCTACCGTGAGCCGAAATTGTTGAAAGCCGCCATCCCCGCAGCGCTGGCCGCCCTCAACAACTGTTTCAGTGCTCTACCGTGAGCCGAAATTGTTGAAAGATGCTCCCGCACTTGATGCTCCGTTAGCGCACTCTGACGTTTCAGTGCTCTACCGTGAGCCGAAATTGTTGAAAGTTTTTCGAACCGTCGACAACGGGCGAGTGCT
>JANWYD010000113.1 GCA_025057155.1 Chloroflexaceae bacterium | reverse complement strand
CAGCGCATCGGCCTCGTCGAACAGCAGAATGGCGCCCCCGGACTCGGCGGCGTCGAAGATGCGGCGCAGGTTCTTTTCTGTCTCGCCGATGTATTTGCTGACAACCGACGACAGGTCGATGCGATAGAGATCGAGGTGCAGTTCGTTCGCCAGCACTTCAGCGGCCATTGTCTTGCCAGTGCCGCTGGCGCCGGCAAACAGCGCGCTGATCCCCAGACCGCGCGAACTGCGCGCGGCGAATCCCCAGGTTTCGTACACCCGCGCCCGCTGCCGCACATGCGCCGCAATATCGCGCAACAACTGGCGCTGCGGCATCGGCAGCACCAGATCGTCCCACGATACCGATGATTCGATCCGCTGCGCCAGATCATCAAGGCGGGGACGCGCCTGTGCGCGACTGGCATCCCACACGGCGCACGCAACATCATGACCGACTCCCTCCTGGACGCGACCGAGCGCCTCGGCGCTGGCGGCGCGAATCGCGTGCGCGCTCAGGTTGAACTGAGAAATCAGCAGATCAACGTGCCCATCGAGATGATCAGCGGCAGCGCCAAGCGCCAGTCGCCAGGCGTCGCGTTGCTCACGGCTGCTGGCGCGCTGCACATCAATCGTAATAGTCACCCGCTGCGTCGGACGCCAGCGGTC
>JANWYD010000112.1 GCA_025057155.1 Chloroflexaceae bacterium | reverse complement strand
CACGATGTCATACAGGTCCGGCCGCTCCAGCGCGGTCAAGTCCACGCGCCATGTCAGGTGCGGCTGGATGCCCTCCACCCACAGGTAGGTCGTCCCCGCAAACGGCGCCGGCACGCCCGGCGCCCCCAGCGGCGGTCGCCGCCAGTTCCCGGCCGCCGCCGTCACCCCGCGCGGCCGATCCTGAGCGTCCCATTCCTCATCCCCCGCCACGGCTTCCAGTAAGTTCCCGCCCAGCCGCAGCGGCGTCGCCGCCGTCGCCGTCACCACCGGCGGCGCGTTCACGCTCCCTGGGCCGTGTACGACCACGCTCACCTGCGCCGTCGCCACATACTGCCCGTCGCTGACCGCCACCTCCAGCACATAGGTCCCACCCTGTCCAAACGCCGCCCGCGTTACGGCTGTGTCCGGCCGGTCAAAGGCCACCGCGCCGGGTCCGCTCGCCAGCCGCCACCGATAGACCAGCGTCGGCCCGTCGTCCGTCGCCGTCGCCGTCAGCAGCGCCGTCTCCGGCAGGTACACCGGCGGCACGGGCGCGATCCGCACCAGCGGCGCTCCGTTGAGGATGCACAGTCGTTGCCTTACCGCGTCGGCCATCTCGACCGGCGGCGGTCCCGGCGGCTCGCCTGCCCGCCGCGTGAGGCGCCGAA
>JANWYD010000111.1 GCA_025057155.1 Chloroflexaceae bacterium | reverse complement strand
CACCCCGCAAGAGTTGGAGCAACACCTCTCGCCGCAAACCCGTGTTTTCCTGCTCAATTCCCCAGCCAACCCCACCGGCACCACGTACACACCCGAGGAAATCCGCGCGCTGGCACAGGTATTGGAAAAATTCCCCCAGCTTTTGGTCGTGACCGATGATATTTATGAAAAACTGGTCTATGGCACCACTTTTCTCAACTTAGCCACCGCTTCGGAGGCATTACGCCCACGCACGGTGGTGGTCAATGGTTTTTCCAAGGCGTATGCGATGACCGGCTGGCGGCTGGGCTATGCCGCAGGTCCGCGCGCCATCATCACTGCCATGGATACCATCCAAGGACAGTCCACTTCCAACGCCACCAGCTTTGCGCAAAAGGGCGCTGTCGCCGCACTGATGGGGGATCAAACCTGCGTGGAAACGATGCGCCAGGTGTTTGAAAAAAGGCGTGATTTGGCCTTTAGCATGCTTTCTGGCATCCGCGGCTTACGCCTATTTAAGCCGCAAGGCGCGTTTTACCTTTTCCCTGATATTGCAGAGCTTTGCCAGGCACCCGGCTTTCAAAAACTTGCGCAACAAACGCCGGCCGCCGATGCCGGCAAAATTTTTACCGCTGCCTTGCTCGACCAAAAGCTCGTTGCTGTTGTGCC
>JANWYD010000110.1 GCA_025057155.1 Chloroflexaceae bacterium | reverse complement strand
GCAGCGGCATCACCGCCGAGCGTTTGTGCTCCGGCGGATAGCGGTTGAGGATGTCTTGGATTTGAGCAGCGTATTTTTCGGCCAGCACAAGTTTCTGCGATAGAAAGTAGAAAGTGGAAAGTAGAAAGTCGTGGCGCTCACTACTTTCCCCAGGCTACTTTCTACTGACTACTTTCTACTCTCTGCGATTATACCTTCAGCCTCTGCCGCAGCAGGTCGAGCACGAGGCGCACTTCGGGGAGGTCGAGGCGCGCGGCCACGGCGAAGTAAATCAGCACGCCGGCTGTGCCAGGCAGCAGCACGCGCGCGAAGGACTCCGGCCAGCGCGCCGGGAAAGGCAGCGCACCGACGACGGCCAGAGTCGCAGCCACTCCCGCCGCCATCACCGCGACGGCCACGACAATGCGGCCCAGCGCCGGCCAGAGGCCCGTGCCGCCGAATCCGCCGATGCGGCGCGAGAGCAATGCGCCGCTGACCAGCGCGTGCGTCAACTGCTTCACCGAGTCGGCCAGCATCAGGCTCAACAGGCCGAGCCATGGCTGCGCAATGATGACCACGACCACGTACACGACCACGCTAAGCACGCCCACGCTCGAAGGCGTGAGGGTATCGCGCCGCGCGTAGAAGGCGGCGATGAGGAGCAGGTCC
>JANWYD010000109.1 GCA_025057155.1 Chloroflexaceae bacterium | reverse complement strand
TGCTTAGCCGGCTAATTGTATCGCGCCAGCCGGGCGCATCAAGCGCCAACAGCGCGTCGGGGCGAAAGGTGGGGCGCACCTGCGGGAAGCCATCGGCGTGGAGGCGGCGGTGGTGGTCGAGCGGATCGGTGGCGGCATCGGTGGTGGCCAGCAGTTCGATCTGGAAGCGGCGGAAGAGCGCGCGCGGCGTGAAAGCCGGCTCGGCCAGCCGGGCTTGCAGGTGGTCATAGATGCGCTGAGCGTTAGCAGCGGTGAGCCGTTCGTCTACGCCAAACAGCTCGACCAACACGGTCGCCAGCCAAAGGCCGGTCGGCGTGGCGCGAAAGAGGTGGAAATGCGCGGCGAAGCGTTGCCAGATCGCGCGGTGATCGGTCTCGTGCCAGCCGCCAGCGCGCGGCGCGATGCCCAACTGCTCCAGCGGGGCGCCTTGGCTAGCCAGCATACGCAAGATGTAGTGATCGGGCAGAATGAAGAGTTCGGCGGGCGAACCAAACTGCGCTGCTGGTTCGGCCAGTAATGACGGCGGCACGTGACCATGCGGGCAGAAGAGGGGCAACGCTTTGACCTGCTCATACAAGGCGCGGGCTAATGCGCGCCGGGCCGGATCGCTGCTGAAACAACGGTCGGGAGAGAGAGACCGTAGCATGGTAG
>JANWYD010000108.1 GCA_025057155.1 Chloroflexaceae bacterium | reverse complement strand
CTGTCTTCTCTTACGGCGTAGTGATAGTCAATTGGCAGACCTGAAGAGGTGTTTGTAGTGCTTAATCATACCAATTTCGCCTGAGGCGCTGCTGCTAGGACGATGAACGCAAAGGCGCGAAGGTGGAGACGATAACCCCTCCCCCAGCGGGGGAGGGGCGGGGGTGGGGGCATTCCCTCCCCTCAAAGAAATGGAGCGGGCGACCGGACTCGAACCGGCGACATTCTGCTTGGAAGGCAGATGCTCTACCTACTGAGCTACGCCCGCGCGCCCTTTACTGTAGCACATTCCACATTCGCGTGCAAGTAGGGCGCGCTATCTCGTGAACTTCACCCTAGCCGCGCCGTTCGCGCCTACAACGTCTCTCCTACGCCGAGCGCCTCAAACGCCGCCTCCTCCCACGCCAGCCGGCCTTCTTCCTTATCCAGCATCAGCAAGAGAGCAGTAATCAGGTATGGCGGCATACTGGCGTTGAAGTACGACCCTGCGCTGATGTTGATCAGCAAAAAGAGTGCAAGCGCCGCGCTAGGCCGCACCCCTTTGCCGGTGAGCATACTGATCGCCACAATCACCTGCCCGATGGTTAAGATCCACGCGATTGGGCGATACAGCGGAATGGCTTAGTGGCGTAAATACGCTGCGCTAAAACTGT
>JANWYD010000107.1 GCA_025057155.1 Chloroflexaceae bacterium | reverse complement strand
TCGGGTGAGGGGTTGGTTGCGGCAGTGGTGGTTCGGTAGGCGCTGCACCGTTGGGGAGGTAAAAGACGCGCTGCGGCGGCACACCCATTGCCCACACCAGCGTTTCGAGGGTATGGGAAACTACCGTCACTGCGCCGGCGCGACGAGGGAGATCACGCTCTTGCCATGCAAAGAGCGCTTTCGCCGGTGGCGGGTAGGGCAGCAGGTCATTCCAGCCTCCCGGTCCTTCCCAGTCGTCGCAATCAACGACTAGTGGCACCCGGCCACGAGCCAACACGGCTAGCCCACCGAAGCCTTTCGGTTTGAAGAGATGGATGACATCTGGCCGCAGCCGGCGCGCGCTTTGCCAGAGTGCTACGATATGCCAAAGGGCTGCCGGCAGGCCGCCAATCGGTGGTGCGGGTGTATGTGTTACCGTTACCCCGGCATAGTCGCGGGTCGTGCCACCATCAGCCGGATTATGCACCGGCGGCGCAACAATGGCAACTGTGTGGGACCGCCGGCGCAGCGCTTGCGCCAATGGCAACATTCGGGCCAGTAGGGTGCCCTTCGGCCTTATGCCGAAGGGCGCGATCATCGCAATACGCATTAGCGGCCAGCTCGAATAATCTCCATCATCTCTTCCACCCGCGTTACCTTCACCCGTGGCCGGCCC
>JANWYD010000106.1 GCA_025057155.1 Chloroflexaceae bacterium | reverse complement strand
CGTAGGTGAAGGTGACCGCGCCCAGCACGCTCGCCGCCGGGCGCAATCGGCGTGAGCGCAGGAAGAGATAAAAGAAAAGCGACGTGAAGAGATAGTGGAGCGCCGTCTCCGCGACCAGCGCCTCGAGCGGGAAGTGGCCGTAGCCCATCAGGCGCAGCGCGGCGAAGGTCAGCCACTTGGGCGGATAGAAGGTCTGCGCCTGCGGGTCGGCGTGCAGCGGGTAGCCCGACCACAGGCAATCGGCCCATAGCGCCGGCCGGCCCTCCAGCGCCGCGCGGTAGCTCAAATCGCGGAACACGCCGAAGGTCTCGGAGAAGTCGCCCGGTTCGTACATCAGGCGGTCGGCGGGGTTGGGCGCGGCGAAGCGCCAGAAGAACAGCGCCCAAATCGCGATTAGGGCGAGGTACGGTAAAAATCGTGACAGGGTGAAGGGGCGACGGGGTGACAAAGCAATCCGAAATCCCAAATCCAAAATCCCAAATCCAAAATCTAAAATCCCCAATCCAATGGTAGCGCATCTTCTGGCAGGCGGTGTCCGGCCTCGGTCGCCGGCAGGCGCGCACCGGTATCCCAGCGATACCAGCCGAGGCGCACGCTCGCGGTCTCCGGCGGCAGGGAAAGCGGCACGTCCATCGGCACCGTCTCGCCCGCGTCCCAGAGCGAAG
>JANWYD010000105.1 GCA_025057155.1 Chloroflexaceae bacterium | reverse complement strand
GTGCCGGGGTCTCGCTGCAAAAGTTGCTCGGCGGCAGCGGCGACCGGGTGAAGGTCGGCGTCTCGGTGGGGATTCAGGAGTCGCCCGAAAAACTGCTGGAGGTGGTGAACGGCTATCTGGCGGACGGCTACCGGCGCATCAAGCTCAAGATCAAGCCGGGGCGCGACGTGAGCGAGGTCGCCATCATCCGCCGCCATCACCCCGACCTGCTGCTTCAGGCCGACGGCAACTCGGTCTATCGCCTCGGCGATGCGGCGTACCTCAAGGCGCTGGACGAGTTCGATTTGCTCTTGCTCGAACAGCCGCTCGGCGAAGACGACATCATTGACCACGCCAAGCTGCAAGCGCAACTGCGCACCGCGGTCTGCCTGGACGAGAGCATTCACTCGCTCGACCATGCGCGCTGGGCGCTGGAGCTGGGTGCGTGCCGCATCATCAACATCAAGCCGGGACGGGTAGGGGGCATGTATGAAGCGAAGCGCATCCACGATTACTGCCTGGCGCGCGGCATTCCGGTGTGGATGGGCGGCATGTTGGAGACCGGCATCGGGCGGGCAGCGAACCTAGCGCTGGCCTCACTGCCCGGCTTCACCCTGCCCGGCGACATCTCCGCCTCGACGCGCTACTACTTTGAGGACATCATCGAGACGCCGTTTGCCCTCAAC
>JANWYD010000104.1 GCA_025057155.1 Chloroflexaceae bacterium | reverse complement strand
TTCGCGCCGAATACAATGCCAGCGTTGGCCAAGGCCGGCGGTAACTACATGAACTCGCAGTTGATCAAGATGGAAGCGTTGGCCAACGGTTACGCTGAAGGTATTGCGCTTGACCCTAACGGCCACGTGAGCGAGGGCAGCGGCGAAAATCTGTTTTTGGTGCGCAATGGGGTCGTGTATACACCGCCATTGACATCGTCGATCCTTAGCGGCATCACCCGCGATACGGTGATGACCTTGCTGCGCGACATGGGGATTGAGGTGCGCGAGCAGGTTTTGCCACGCGAAATGCTGTACATTGCCGATGAACTCTTCTTTACCGGCACTGCCGCCGAGGTGACGCCGATTCGTTCGGTGGATCGTATCCCAGTGGGTGCGGGTCGTCGCGGCCCGATCACCGCCGCTGTGCAAGAGGCGTTCTTTGGCATTGTGCAGGGCGAGCGTCCCGATCGTTACGGCTGGTTGGAATACGCTTAGGAGAGGCAGCCCACCGGGCTGTCATTCGCCCCCTGCTTCCCTTTCTATCTCTCCTTCGTGAGAGAACGAAGTGTGCCCTCCCTCCCCCGGAGGGGGAGGGTTGGGGTGGGGGCGTGATAACTGTAGATAGGGGCTGCCCGGCGGGCCGCCCCTGAAATATTACGCAATGCGTTGCAATTTCTGGGCAACAT
>JANWYD010000103.1 GCA_025057155.1 Chloroflexaceae bacterium | reverse complement strand
GTGAGCCGAAATTGTTGAAAGCTACCTTCGCTACGATCAGTGGTTCGGTTTCTACGATAGTTTCAGTGCTCTACCGTGAGCCGAAATTGTTGAAAGCGGGCAGTACATCGCCACCCGCGCCGCATGCTCCGCCTGTTTCAGTGCTCTACCGTGAGCCGAAATTGTTGAAAGTTCTCGTGGTGGTGGGTATGTTTCTATGCGTGGGCGGTTTCAGTGCTCTACCGTGAGCCGAAATTGTTAAAAGCTTGTCGGTGTTTTGCACGTGCTCCATGCAGTTTCCGGTTTCAGTGCTCTACCGTGAGCCGAAATTGTTGAAAGCCAAGAATGTAATAAGCCTGTGTCGCTTTTTTTGGAAGGTTTCAGTGCTCTACCGTGAGCCGAAATTGTTGAAAGTATGCGCGCTGTAAGCACTGTGTTGTTCGATGACCACAGTTTCAGTGCTCTACCGTGAGCCGAAATTGTTGAAAGCTCGTGTCAGATACCAACGAGCGCAACCGTTGGATGTTTCAGTGCTCTACCGTGAGCCGAAATTGTTGAAAGTAGACAACCTCACCAACGAAACAGCGAACGAATCGCGCGTTTCAGTGCTCTACCGTGAGCCGAAATTGTTGAAAGGCACACGACCAGCAATGGCGACGCCAATAAAGATACCGGTTTCAGTGCTCTACC
>JANWYD010000102.1 GCA_025057155.1 Chloroflexaceae bacterium | reverse complement strand
GTGGAGAAAGTGCGCTTGTTTCTCGGCCAGGGCCTGGTGCAGCTGGTCAGTGGGCTGGTGCTGCTGGTGGCCGTGCTCTTCATCCTTTTCACGACCAACGCCGGGCTGGCGCTGGCGGCGCTGCCCATCCTGCCCATCGGACTGGTGGTCTTCATGATCTTCGGCGCGATCAGCGGGCCGCTCTTCGGCAAGGTGCAGCAGCGACTCTCCGAGTTGAACACGGTGCTTCAGGAGAACCTGGCCGGCATCAAGGTAGTGCAGGCCTTCACCCGCGAGAAGGAGGAGCAGGCCAAGTTCAGGCGCGCGGCCACCGCGCTGTTCCGGCAGCAATTGGAGGTGACGCGTGTGCTGGTCTTCCTCTTTCCGCTGATCTTCCTGATCGCCAACCTCGGCCAGGTGGCAGTGACCTACTTCGGCGGACGGCTGATTATCAACGGCAGCCTGACCTTTGGCGAGTGGCAGGAGTTCAGCCTGTATCTGCTCTACCTGTTCATCCCACTCGGCCAGTTCGGCCTCATCGTCACGCAGCTCGGCCAGGCCTCGGCCTCAGCAAGTCGTATCTTCGAAATCCTCGATGCGCGGAACGACGTGACCGACCGACCCGGCGCACAGCCACTGCCACCGGTGCAGGGCCGCGTGCAGTTCGAAAATGTGACCTTTCGCTACTTC
>JANWYD010000101.1 GCA_025057155.1 Chloroflexaceae bacterium | reverse complement strand
GCCCTCGACGGGGCCGAACTGGTCTTCATCACCGTCGGCACTCCCATGGGCCCCGACGGCGCCGCCGACCTCAGCCAGGTCGAGGCCGCCGCCGCCAGCATCGGCCGCCACCTCACCCGCGACGCGATTATCGTCGACAAGAGCACCGTCCCCGTCGGCACCGGCGATATGGTCTTCGAGATCCTGCGCGCCCACACCCGCCCCGGCGTGCGCTTCAGCGTGGTCTCCAACCCCGAGTTTTTGCGCGAAGGCAGCGCCCTGAGCGACTTCTTCAAGCCCGACCGCATCGTGCTCGGCTCGACCGACCGGGCGGCGGCGGAGGCGGTGGCGGAGCTGCACGCCCCCCTGGGGGCCCCGGTGATCATCACCGATTTGCGCACGGCGGAGATGATCAAGTACGCCTCGAACGCCTTTCTGGCGACGCGGATCTCGTTCATCAACGAGATCGCGCAGATCTGCGAGAAGCTGGGGGCGGACGTGAAGGAGGTGGCGCGGGGGATGGGGGCCGACCGGCGCATCGGGCCGCACTTTCTGGAGGCGGGGGTGGGCTACGGGGGGTCGTGCTTCCCGAAGGACGTGCTGGCGCTGCGCCATATGGCGGCCTCGGCGGGGTGCCACCCGCAGTTGTTGCAGGCGGTGATGGACATCAACCAGAGCGCCCGCGATCGCTT
>JANWYD010000100.1 GCA_025057155.1 Chloroflexaceae bacterium | reverse complement strand
CACCTTCGTCGCCTACCAGATCGCCCACGCGCTCGAGCGCAAGCGCGCGGACGAGGCGCTGCGCGAGGCCAACCGCGAGCTCGAGCGCCGGGTGGCGGAGCGCACGGCGGAGCTGGCCGAGACCAACGCCAGGCTGCGCGCCGAGATCGCGCAGCGGCAGACGATCGAGGCGCGGCTCATGCACGACGCGCTCCACGACACCCTCACCGGGCTGCCGAACCGCGCCTACCTGCTGGACCGCCTGAGCCTCGCCCTCGAGCTGCGGCGGGGCGGTGGGGCCGGCTTCGCCGTGCTCTTCCTCGATCTCGACCGCTTCAAGGTGATCAACGACTCGATGGGGCACCTGCTCGGCGACGAGCTGCTCAAGCAGGTCGCCTCGCGGCTCCACCGGGTCGCGTCGAGCGTGGGCTGGGTGGCCCGTCTCGGAGGGGACGAGTTCGCCATCCTCGTCGACCCGATCGCCGGGCCCGAGGAGGCGGAGCGCCTGGCCGAGCGGGTGCTCGAGGCGCTGAACCTTCCCTTCCACGTGGCGGGAAAGGAGCTCTACACCTCGGCGAGCGTGGGCATCGCGGTCTCGGGTCCGCACTATGCGAAGCCCGAGGAGCTGCTCAGGGACGCCGACGTCGCGCTGTACCGCGCCAAGGCCGCGGGCCGCCGCCGTTGGCAGCGCTTCGACGAGG
>JANWYD010000099.1 GCA_025057155.1 Chloroflexaceae bacterium | reverse complement strand
GATGCGCTCGTCCTGGCCTTGCGCGCCCTGGGACTGGGGCCGGGGGACGAAGTCATCGTACCGGCCCATACCTTCATCGCCACCTGGCTCGCCGTCACGGCGGTGGGGGCGCGTATCGTGCCGGTGGACGTCGCACCGGATACGGGTCACCTCGATCCGGCCGCCGCCGCGGCCGCCATCACCCCGCGCACCCGTGCCATCCTGCCGGTGCACCTGTATGGCCAGCCGGCCGATCTGGCCCCATTGCTCGACTTGGCCGCGCGGCACGGCCTCGCCCTGGTGGAGGACGCCGCGCAGGCCCACGGGGCCCGCTATCGCGGCCAGCGCATCGGCGCCCATGGCCATGTGGTGTGCTGGAGTTTTTATCCCGGCAAGAACCTCGGCGCGCTGGGGGATGCCGGTGCCGTGACCACGAACGACGCGGCCCTTACAGAAAAGGTGCGACGGTTGCGCAACTATGGCAGCGCGGCCAAGTACGAGCACCTGCTGCCAGGGGTGAATTCGCGTCTGGACCCCTTACAGGCGGCCATACTGCGCGTGAAGTTGCGCCATCTCGATGCTTGGACCGCGCAGCGCACGACCGTGGCCCGGCGCTACGAGCAGGGCATCAAGTGCCGCGAGCTTAGCATACCCCAGGTCCGCCCTGACCGCGAGCCGGTCTGGCACCTGTACGTCGTGCGTCAC
>JANWYD010000098.1:299-684 GCA_025057155.1 Chloroflexaceae bacterium | reverse complement strand
AACTGAAGACGAAGAAGCATCGAGGGCGGGACGCCCTCGCCCCCAGGCACAAGCGTACGCCGAGGCGGTGGCGATGTATTTAGCCATGGCGGTGGACAAATGTAGCGATTACTGGAGCAGCATTTGTAGTTGGCATAGCTCAGGCGAGAAGATGCGAAACACATTCGGCCGACAGGCGATTCCCATGGTCTGGGACTATGCGGAGGCGAATCCCTTCTGCGCATCATCAGGCAACTGGAGCGCAATGGTGGATTGGATCAGAGAAGCTTTGGACGCTTTGCCTACGTTGTCGAAAGCAGTTGCAACACAACGTGACGCCGCAACCCAAAGCCTCTCCACAGACAAAATCATCTCCACCGACCCGCCCTACTACGACAACATTGGT
>JANWYD010000098.1:0-289 GCA_025057155.1 Chloroflexaceae bacterium | reverse complement strand
CGACTTGTCGGATTTCTTCTACGTCTGGCTGCGGCGTACGTTGCGTGAGGTCTTTCCCGACCTTTTTGCCACCGTCGCCGTACCAAAGGCCGAGGAGTTGATTGCCAGTCCCTATCGCCACGGTGGGAAGCAACAGGCCGAGCGGTTCTTTTTGAACGGCATGACGCAGGCGCTGAGTCGGTTGGCCGAACAGGCGCATCCGGCGTTTCCGGTGACGATTTACTACGCCTACAAGCAGCAGGAAATCGAAGCGAATCACGCGCACGCTCCGGCCTCGACCGGTTGGGAG
>JANWYD010000097.1:246-689 GCA_025057155.1 Chloroflexaceae bacterium | reverse complement strand
GGCAACGCCTCGCAGGTCGATGCCGCGAACGGCGCCTTCGGGTTGAGCCTGGGTCCATCGCCGATCTTCCTGATCCATCGCGCTGCGCAGGCTGCGGCGCCGCAGCCTGCGCCCGCGCCGCCGCCCGCGCAACCGGCGCCGCAGCCGACCTCTGGACGGTGCCGGCAGTTCCCGGAGACTGGTTTCGCGGTCTGTGGTCGGCTGCTCGAATACTGGGAGCGGAACGGCGGGCTTCCGGTATTCGGTTTCCCCATTGGTCCGGAAGAAGACATGGTGATCGAGGGCAGAACGGTGCGGGCGCAATGGTTCGAGCGCAACCGTCTCGAACTGCACCCGCAGAACGCGCCGCCCTACGATGTGCTGCTGGGGCGACTGGGCGCTGAGCGGTTAGAGGCAAGCGGACGCAACTGGTTTGACTTCCCGAAGAGTGACCCGCGCGCGCC
>JANWYD010000097.1:0-236 GCA_025057155.1 Chloroflexaceae bacterium | reverse complement strand
TCCGCGGGCTGAACCTGGACGGGCGACCGGGGTATACCCTGGAGGAAAGCCTGGCGCTCTTCGGGTTGCCGCTCTCGCCGCCGCTCATGGAAATCAACCCAACCGACGGCAAAATGTACTTGACGCAGTACTTCGAGCGGGCGCGCTTCGAATACCACCCGGAAAATCGGGGAACGCCGTATGTGGTCCTGCTTGGATTGCTGGGGCGCGAGACGACCGGGAGGAGGTAGGCTCAC
>JANWYD010000096.1 GCA_025057155.1 Chloroflexaceae bacterium | reverse complement strand
CGGCTTTGGTGAAGCCCGCTTCCAGCAGCGGGGCGCGCACGCCGTGCTCCTGCGCTGCCCGCATGCCGGGGCGATAATCGCCCGTGTCGTCCAGATGAGAGCCGTCGGCAATCCAGCGGATGCCTTCCTCGTCGGCGACACGGCGCAACACGCTGAACAGCTCGGTTTTGCAGTGATAGCAACGGTCAGGACGGTTCACCTGAAACAGGGGGTTCTGCAGCTCGTGGGTGGGCACGACGCGCACGCGCACGCCGATTTGCTGCGCCAGCTGCAACGCCTGCTCAATCTCGCCTTCAGGAAACGCCTCCGACTTGCCAATCACGGCGAGGCAACGCTCGCCCAGCGTGTCGTAGGCGACCTTCACCAGCAGCGTGCTATCCACGCCGCCCGACAGCCCCACCGCCACGCTGTCCATCGCGTGCAAAATCGCCTGCAACCGTTCGTACTTCTGCTGCAGCTCAGGCGTCATAGTCCGAAGCTCTCCAGTCCGGGCGCAGTCGCCTCGATGCGTATCAGCCGCCAGTCCTCGTAAGAGATGAACAGCCATCTGCGTTGCGGGAACTTCCGAAACTCGAACTCCACCACGCCCAAGTCAAGTGTTTGGCGCGGATTAGGGTCATTCGGGTCGCGCCAGTGGATTTTGACCGTAGTGCGCACGATGATGCGCCCAGCAAAGATTTCGGTTTGCAGCT
>JANWYD010000095.1 GCA_025057155.1 Chloroflexaceae bacterium | reverse complement strand
CCAAGGCGCTGCCCGGCGGCGCAGACAAACTCGCGGACGGCGGCGGGGTCGCCCAAAACGCGATCCACGACTGCGAGTTCCCGGCTGACCTCAGCGGGCTTAATGGCGCGTTGGGCGTACTTCGTGCGACTGAGGCGTTCGCGCGCGACGTCCGCGTCCCACCGCTGATGCAGGCGCGTCACCGGCGACGCCTCGAGATCAAGCGACAGTTGTTCGGGCTGATCGCGCCGCCCGCGCAAAAACAGAGCGTTGAGCACCGCTTCGGTGACGGATTCGCTCTCTTCGGGCACGGGGACGTACACGCCGAGCGTCTTGTGGATTTCACGCGCTTTGTTGAGCAGAACGTCAATCACGACGCCGTCCACAGGGTTATCGGGACTGAAGCAGCGAACCGCCGTGACGACCGGCGCAGGCTGACCGTAGCGATCCACCCGCCCTTCGCGTTGCTCCAGGCGGTTGGGGTTCCACGGCAGGTCATAGTGCAACACCGCATCAAACAACGTCTGCAAGTTGATCCCTTCGCTCAGGCAGTCGGTGGCGACGAGGACGCGCTGCGGGGTGCGTGCGAGGTCCTGCACTTTGGCGCGGCGTTCTTCCTCCTCGATGCGACCGGTGACGGCGCTCACCCGGAGGGCGGGGAATTGGCCGGCGAGTCGGCGCTGTAGCTCCTGCGCGACGTATTCGGCGGTGGCG
>JANWYD010000094.1 GCA_025057155.1 Chloroflexaceae bacterium | reverse complement strand
GCCGCCCAGTCACGTAAAAGGGGCAAGGCAACAACTGCCAACAACAACGCTCGGGTTCAGCCTCGGCTGGCCCTCGCTGCCTAAGATTGGCAGCGCGCTCCCCGCAGCTCCCCCGATGGCTGCGGATCGAGCGTCGCAAGTCGGGTGCTCCGCTAGCGCTCGCCTAAGCGCTATCGGCTAAGACAATAGGCTGGCCCCACGGTCGCTCTGCCACTCGCGCGACCACGGGCGAGATGAAGCGAGGGGCTAAACCTGTAGATGTCTGCGGTCTAGCTTTCTGGACGGGGGTTCGACTCCCCCCATCTCCACCACACAGAGGTTAAAAAGCCTCACAACGCGCAGGGCAACCGAGCTAGCAACATTGCTGCACGGTTGCCCTGTATGTTGTCTTAGCCAACCTCGCGCAGCTGTTATCCGTCGCTGCTCGTAACCATTCTCCCTCACCCCCGCCCCGCTCCCGGCTTCGCCGAGAGAGGGGCGCTGCGTACGTGCCGCGTAAGAGATGTCTGTGCCGGCCACCACGCGACTCCCGCGCCCCCCTCCCTGCTCCCCTCCCTGCCTCCCCCCTCCGGGGAGAGGTTTGTCCCCCTCCCCCAGCGGGGGAGGGCTAGGGTGGGGGCTGCCCCCACCCCCAGCGGGGGAGGGCTAGGGTGGGGGCTGCCCCCTCCCCCAGCGGGGGAGGGCTAGGGTGGGGGCTGCCCC
>JANWYD010000093.1 GCA_025057155.1 Chloroflexaceae bacterium | reverse complement strand
CTGATCATCCAGCACCAGCTGTTCGTCACGCGCTGCCTGAAGCAATGCCGGGATGTTCCCCGCCTGCGTGACAGGCGTGTCGAAATCGGTATACCACTGCTTCGTTGGTTCTGCGATCTCGATTCGCGGTTCAACAACCTCGATGGTTCCCAGACATGCCGGTTTCCCGCCCCCCAGCTTGGGGTACAAGCGAGGATCGCCGAGACCGAGCGCGATCAAGAGCAGACCGAGTTCACCCGGCGTCAGGTTCTCGAAATCCATCCGAAACGTAAACGCGCTCCCAATCGGACACACTTCGAGCGGCAGGTCGCCAGGCGCCAGTTTGCCGTGCATGTAGAACTTGCGCCCCTTCAGGCGGCCTCTCTCGTCCAGATAGATCGGCGCCTCTGGGCGAGGACGGAACAGTTGCGGCGTCCCCAATATTTCCGTTTGCCCGCCAGCGAGGACGGCATCGCTAAAACGCACCTGTCCCTGGTATCCCAGCGCCCCAAAGATGCGCTGGGATACATCCAGGCTCTCTGGTTTATCCGATGCTTTGAGTTCGCGCGGCAGTTGGCGGGTGCGCGTCACGCTCACCGAAGAAGGCGAAATCGCTTCAACGATGCTGCGAATGCACCCTTTGAGCGATGTTCCCGGAATGACCGGCGTGCCACTGACCCGGAAATGCGCCTTAATCAGCGGATAACGCTGGTCACGGGTTTGT
>JANWYD010000092.1 GCA_025057155.1 Chloroflexaceae bacterium | reverse complement strand
CGCAATGGTTGATGAGCCGCTGTTGCGTAAAGTATGCGTAAAGACGACCGTGCCTCCCGGAACGCCATTGGCGGTCGTGCCCGCCGAGAGTTCCGCCCCATCAGTGCTGTTTACCGTAACGCTGTCCACTACCTCGGCATTCACCGCCGGATTGCCTTGCGAAGTGGCGCGAATGGTAGCCGTCGCCGTTGTGCCGGCGGCAATACCGGTGGGGACAGTGATCTGCACGGTGACAGGAATGCTGGTATTGCGGGCCAGTATTGGCGTCGTGACCGGATCGACCGTTCCCGTCCACCCGCTTGGCAGCCCGCTGAGGCTGAGCGTAAACCGGTCGGGTGCGTTGCCGGTGTTGGTCAAGGTATGGGTAAAGGTGACAGTTGCCCCCGGATCGGCATTGGCGTTGAGTGGCGTAGGCGCGAAGCTCAGATTGCGGATTGTCCTCACGGTCACAGTGGCGGTGGCGCTGGCCGCGCTGTCGGGGGCAGGCGGAGTCTGGCCGCCATTGCGGGCAATAGCCCGCACTTCGACTAGCGTATCACCGCCATCGGCAGTCGCTGGCACCCCAACTTGCAGCGTATAGGTGCAGGTGCTGCCATTAGCCGGTACTGGCGAGGGGCAGGTGGTACTGGCACTAAGCAGGCTCCAGCCGGACGGCAAGGTCTGCTCGAAGTCAAATGGAGCCGGCGCGTTACCACCATTGCGCACG
>JANWYD010000091.1 GCA_025057155.1 Chloroflexaceae bacterium | reverse complement strand
GTAAACATGGCATGGCTGTGGGCGCGGTTGCGGGCGCGTAGCTTTAAATTGGGCTATTTTCAGGGCGGTTTTCAGGCATTTGCCGATGGGTTGTGCGCGGCCTGCATACAACGCGGGGTGCAGGTGTGGCGGCAAACGCCGGTCAAGGCGGTTCGCCAAACTGCCGCCGGCTGGCATGTGTTGGCCGGCGATCAGCCACCCGCCGATTATGACGCATTGCTTGTCACCGGTGCGCCGGGGCTGTTGGCACGGTTGGTTCCTCATCTGCCCGCTGATTACCTTGGCCAACTACGCCAGTTGCGCTCGATGGGGGCGGTGGTGATGACAATCGCGCTGCGCCGCCCGCTCACCAATGGCATCTATTGGCTTAACCTGCCCAAAGACGAATTCCCATTTCTGGCGCTGGTCGAGCACACCAACTTCATCGAACCAGAGCATTACGGCGGCGATCACCTGATCTACTGCGGCGACTACCTCGATCCCGATCACGAGTATTTTCGGCTAGCGCCGGATGAGTTGCTCGAACGCTTTCTGCCGGCACTACGCCAGATCAATCCCGCCTTCCAGCGCGAGTGGGTGCGTGCCTACTGGCTACACCGCGAAACGTACGCCCAACCAATCGTGCCAATCAATCATAGTCGCAACATCCCGCCAATTGCCACGCCACTACCCGGTCTCTACTGGGCCAGCATGAGCCAAGTCTATCCA
>JANWYD010000090.1 GCA_025057155.1 Chloroflexaceae bacterium | reverse complement strand
CTCGCCGATGAGGGCCTCCGGCTCGGGGAAGACCTCGCCGTAGAGCAGGTTGAAGCGCCGGGCCAGCTCGCGCGCCAGCTCGACGTGGGCCTGATTGTCCTTGCCGACCGGCACGATGTGCGCGCGCGGCAGCAGGATGTCGGCGGCCTGCAGCACCGGGTAGCCGAGCAGGCCGAAGGGCATGGACTCCAGATTGGCGTCGCGGGCCATCTCCTTGAGCGTGGGGAGGCGCTCCAGGCGCGGCACCGTCACCAGCATCTCCAGAAGCAGGTTGAGTTCGTATGTCTCCGGGATGGCCGACTGCACGAAGATGGTGCTCAGGTCGGGGTCAATGCCTACGGCCAGATAGTCGAGCACCGTCTCGCGGATGTAGGTGGGGATTTCGCGGATGAAGTTGCGCTCGGGCCGCGTGGTGAGCGTGTGCAAGTCGGCGATGATGAAGAACGACTCGTACTCGTGCTGCAGCTTCACGCGGTTGGCCAGGCTGCCCACATAGTGCCCCAGGTGCAGCCGCCCCGTAGGCCGGTCGCCGGTGAGTAAACGTTTCTTCATTGCAAGCTCCTTTCTTTCACCACAGAGAACACGGAGTTCACGGAGAACTAGCCGTGGATCAGGCGTTTGATGCCGTCCTTGAGCAGCGGCACGTTGAAGTTGATCAACAAACCCACGCGGAGGCCGGTCAGTCTTAGGTAGGTCAACAGCTGTGCCTCG
>JANWYD010000089.1 GCA_025057155.1 Chloroflexaceae bacterium | reverse complement strand
CGGATGACCTGCGCCCGCTCCGGCACGTCCACGCCCACCAGTTTTTCCACCGCCAGGCAATAGGCCAGGTTATTGCCCAAATTGTTCAGGTAGTCGAGGCGGTCGGTCATCACCAGCGCCTTCAGATAAGTCTTGGCCTCCATGTTCTTCTCGATGCCGGTGTGGAGGAAGCCGATGTCGGGTATGGCGTTGACGATGATCTCGCCGTCCAGCTCCAGGATGAGACGCAGGACGCCGTGGGTGCTGGGGTGCTGCGGCCCCATGTTGAGCACCATCGTCTCGCCGGTCAGCGCGCGCGGCGAGAGGAGGTGCTTAAGTTCCTCCAGAGTGTGGTCGAGCAGTGGCGTTTCCAGAGTGGACATGGTTTGAAGTCAGAGAGCAGCTTCGCTCTTCCGTCTTCTGACTACTCTTTCGCGTAAGGCTTCTTCCGGTCAATCTCGTCGAAGTTGAACGTGAACTGCACTTCTTCGTAGCCGAGCGGATAGTCTTTGCGCAGCGGATGGCCCACCCAGTCGGCGGGCATGAGGATGCGTCGCAGGTCTGGGTGACCTTCGATTTGGATGCCGAACATGTCGAACAGCTCGCGCTCCGGCCAGTTGGCGTTGCGGTGTACACCGGTGACGGAGGGCAGCCGCGGGTCGTCGCCCGGCAGCGCGCACTTGACGCGCAAGTTAGTCAGGCGCTCCAGATTGCGGAGCTGATAGACCACGTAGAAGCGCGGCTC
>JANWYD010000088.1 GCA_025057155.1 Chloroflexaceae bacterium | reverse complement strand
GAAGATCGGCACGGCGCTAGCCGCCCCGACGCGCGAAGAAGTGGCTGCCATCCTACGTCGGCATCGGAGAGGGTTGGCGGAAATCTTTGCTCAATAGTTTTCGGTTATCCTTCGATTCATCAATGAGTGCACTGAAGAAACGCGCCGCGGAGATGCAGAGTTCTTCTAAATTATTTCTCCGCGTGCTTTGCGATCTCAGCGGTGAAACATCCTTTTTACAGTGGACTCGATTATGGATTTTGGATTGGCAATCCGCAATCCAAAATCCAAAATCCAAAATCCAAAATCCAAGATGCCTTCTCTCCTTTGTCTGGTCGCTCACCCTGATGATGAAACCATCCTGTGCGGTGGGACGCTGGCCCTGCTCAGCGCGCGCGGGGTGGCGGTGCACGTCGTCTGCCTGACGCGCGGCGAGGGCGGCGAACTGGGCGAGCCGCCGCTGACTACCCGCGAGCAACTGGGCGCGGTGCGGGAGCAGGAACTGGTGTGCGCGGTGCAAGCGCTCGGCGGCAAGAGCCTGACCTTTCTTGGCTATATAGACCCGCCCATCGGACCGGACGGGACGCTCTCCGCGCCTGAGCACAACCCGGTGATGCTGGCCGGGCAAATCGTCAACTGCATCCAGCAGTTCAGGCCGGATGTTGTGCTGACTCACGGCAGCAACGGCGAATACGGCCATCCCGCCCACGTGCTGATGCACGCTATGACGCGCGCCGCCGTCGCCGCCCT
>JANWYD010000087.1 GCA_025057155.1 Chloroflexaceae bacterium | reverse complement strand
CCCTGCAACCCGGGGACGAATTGCCGGTGCCGCTCGGAACCTCGGAAACTCCCGCGGGCGAGATTGACCTCATTGCGCATCTTTCAGAAAGTGACATTGCTCGCGCCCGCCTTGAGAATTATGCGCGTGAGCGCAGCAAACGAATGCCGATAAGACAGCACATCCACTACGATGGCTTTGTGACTGTGAAGGTTCGTTCGATTACAGAGACGGCTCCGGCTGATGTCGTATATTCGCTAGAAGTTGCAGACACGCACACTTTTGTCACGTCCTATGGGCTGCTGGTTCACAACTGCATTCCGGTTGACCCCCTCTACCTCTCCTGGAAACTGAAGGCCCTCAACTACACCGCGCGCTTCATCGAGCTGGCCGATGCCATCAACGGGCAGATGCCGCAGCACGTGGTGACGCTGGCGGCGGAGGCGCTCAACGAGGCCGGCAAGCCGCTATACCACGCCAACGTGCTGGTGCTGGGCGCAGCTTACAAGCCGGACGTTGACGATGTGCGCGAGTCCCCGGCTCTGGACGTGATGATTGAATTGCAGCGCCGCCACGCGCGCGTGAGCTACCACGACCCGCACGTGCCCACGCTCACCCTGGGCGCAGAGACGCTGGCCTCCACGCCGCTGACCGACGATTCGCTCCAAGCCGCCGACTGCGTCATCATCATCACCGCGCACACGACGATTGACTGGGCGCTGGTGGCCGAGCACGCCCGGCTGGTGATTGACAC
>JANWYD010000086.1:511-741 GCA_025057155.1 Chloroflexaceae bacterium | reverse complement strand
GCGCATCGAGTCCAGATGGCTGACTTGCCCGGCCAGGTTGAAGAGGAAGGCCTGACCACGTACCAGGTAGTTCATGCTGTACTCGTCGCGCACGTCGGCAATGTTGACGCGCACGCGGTCTTCATAACCGTGAATATTGAACAGCTTGCCGCCGTATTCAGGGATGAGCGAATCGACGACGGTGACACGCGCCCCCAGGTCGGCCAGGCGCCGCGCCAGGTTGCTGCCGA
>JANWYD010000086.1:0-501 GCA_025057155.1 Chloroflexaceae bacterium | reverse complement strand
GTGACTTGTCTGTCGCCTTGTCACCTAAGCGCTCCCTGTGGCTTAGCCGCGGGCTGCAGGTGCTCACGCTTGATCACCAGGCGCCACCACCAGCCGATGAGGGCCAGCAAGGTGCGCGCCACGCGCGGGAAATTGAAGAACTGCGACTTGCCGTACTGCCGATACCAGTGGCTTACCGGCACTTCGACAAAGCGGTAACCGGCATCCTGAATTTTCTTAACCATCTCGAACGTGATGGTGCCGGTGGTGGATTCGAGTTGGATGCGGTCGAAGATGGCCCGGCGCATCAGGCGAAAGTCACAGTCCACGTCGCGAATAACCAGCCCAAAGAGGAACTTCACAAAGTACTGATAGGCCAGGCCGATCAGGATGCGATGAAGCGGGTCGTGGCGCTTGATTTTGTAGCCCTGAACTACATCCACGCCATCGGTCACGGCGCGGGCCAGCAGCGCCAGCTCGCGCGCGTCGTACTGGGCGTCGCCGTCGGTGTAGAAAATCCAG
>JANWYD010000085.1 GCA_025057155.1 Chloroflexaceae bacterium | reverse complement strand
GAACATGCGCAAGCACAAGCCGCGCAACGCCGACGAGCTGCGCGTGCTGGCCAAGGTGCTCATCTGGCTGCATGAGAACGGCGACGGCGAGCGTCGCCCGCTCTCGCTGGGGCCGATTGACTTCGGGGCCTGGGCGCGGCTCTCCGCCGAAGACGAACTTTGCACCAACGAAACCTGCCGCGAACGGATGCAGGGGAGATGCCCGCTCTATCGCGCGCGCCGCGCCGCCGAGGCCGCCCACGTCATCGTCGTCAATCACGCCCTGCTGCTCGCCGACATTGCCACCGAGAACCGCGTCCTGCCGCCGTACAACTATCTGGTGCTGGACGAGGCCCATCACCTCGAGGCCGCCACCACCGACGGATTGAGCTTCGAGTGGAAGCTTGCCGACTTCGAGCGCAAAGTGAAGGACGTGGGCAGCCCGAACAGCGGCCTGCTCGGCGAGCTGCTCTCCGCAGCGCGTGAGCGGCTGCGGCCCGATGCGTACGCGGGCCTGGAGGTGGAGGCCGGCCGGGTGTACGAGCGAGCCACTAACGCGCTGGCGCAGGCGCGCGCCTTCTTTGATAGCGTGGCGGCGTTTCTGGAAGAGCGCCGCGAGGGCCGGCCCATCGGCGAGTACGGCCAGAGCCTGCGCCTGCTGCCGGCCACGCGCCGCCTGCCGTCGTGGAGCACGGTCACGCAACACTGGGAGCAACTCAAGCCGACGCTTACAGAGCTGGCCGAGTCTCTTGGCCGGATCGGC
>JANWYD010000084.1 GCA_025057155.1 Chloroflexaceae bacterium | reverse complement strand
CAATGGCGCTGCACCCTTGCGCCGGGCGCGGTTGGGCGCTGCCAGATGCGGGTAGGACGAGCAGATGGCATCGAGTTGCTGAATCATGGCATGATCAGCGGCGCAGCGATTGGCCCGATCGAAGACCACCGGCTCTGGCACTTTTTTCCCGACACCATAGCGTTAGCTATCGGCGGCTGGGGCTATGCTTTGCCGGTCGATCAGCAGCGGGGCCAATATGGCGCGCTACCCACCGACCCGGCCAAGCAGCGGCGGCTTGATCCGCAGCGCGCCGCCGATTTCGCCCTCGAACGGCTTTGCCGCGGGGTGGTATGGGCCTTCGGCGAACCGGCAGTCAATTTTGAATACCTGCTGGCGTTGCTGCAACTCAGCCGCGCCGCTAGCCGTTACACAGCTATTGTCACCAGCGGAATGCTGAGCAGTGAGGCACTGAGCGAATTAGGTCCATACCTTAATGGAGTTAGCCTTGATTTGCGCGGCTTTTCCGATTATGCATACCACCGGCTGGGCGGAATTAGTGACTGGCGGCAGATTTTGCGCTTTGCCGAAGAGGCCAAACAACGCTGGCAATGCCATATTGAGATCACTACCCGCATCCATCACGGCGTCAACGATCATCCCGACGAACTGCGCGAGCTGGTCAATTGGATCAAGACCACGCTCGGCGAAGGGACGCCATGGCACGTGCTTCCGGGTGATGCCGGCAGCGAAACTGCCGCCGCAACGATGCGGGCGCGCCGGATC
>JANWYD010000083.1 GCA_025057155.1 Chloroflexaceae bacterium | reverse complement strand
GACACAAAAGGCTGAAGCCGTGCTCGGCCTGCCGGTCGTCGTCCTCCCCAACACACAGTTTCTGACGGGCCGCTATAACCCCTTTCCCGCGCCGGGCAAAAAGGTCATCCTGGAGAACTTCTACCGCGCCATGCGCCGGCACTTCGGCCTGCTGATGGACGGTGAGGCGCCGGTCGGCGGGCAGTGGAACTTCGACCGCGAGAACCGCCGGCCTCTGCCGAAGGACGCCGCGCCGCCTGCGCCGCTCCGCTTCCCGCCGGATGCCCTCACGCGGCAGGTGATGGCTGAAGTCGAAGCGGCAGGCTACGGGCTAGGCTCGGCGGCCAACTTCGGCTACGCCGTAACGCATGCGCAGGCCCGCGCCGCCCTGGACGACTTCATCGCCCACCGGCTTGACCTGTTCGGCCCGTACGAAGATGCGATGACGGCTCGCCATCGCACGCTGTATCACTCCGTGCTGTCGCCGTACATCAACATCGGTCTGCTAGACCCGCTGGAGATGGCGCGGGCAGCGGTGGACGCTTACCACGCGGGCCGTGCCCGGCTCAACTCGGTTGAGGGATTTGTACGACAGGTCATCGGCTGGCGCGAGTACATGTACTGGCAGTACTGGCGGCTGATGCCGCAGCTGGCGCGAAGCAATCACTGGCGAGCAACGCGCCCGCTGCCTGGATTCTTCTGGACGGGCGAAACGGAGATGAACTGTCTGCGCCACGTCCTGCGCAGCGCGCTGGAGACCGGCTACACCCACCA
>JANWYD010000082.1 GCA_025057155.1 Chloroflexaceae bacterium | reverse complement strand
AACCACGCGAAAACCTAGTTTCAGTGCTCTACCGTGAGCCGAAATTGTTGAAAGATCATCATCGTGACGATGACGCCAATTGCTAGCAATGGTTTCAGTGCTCTACCGTGAGCCGAAATTGTTGAAAGTGCGAAGCAGCGGAGCGTCTGGTTGATATATATAGATGGTTTCAGTGCTCTACCGTGAGCCGAAATTGTTGAAAGGTGCTTGTGTACGCTGCCCGCCGAAGGCGGGCTGGAGGTTTCAGTGCTCTACCGTGAGCCGAAATTGTTGAAAGAATAGTACTTTGCTCCCAAACTTGTATAGTACCCCGTTTCAGTGCTCTACCGTGAGCCGAAATTGTTGAAAGGCCGCCTTCCCCGCGCACGTAATCGCCGTCGCGCCGATGTTTCAGTGCTCTACCGTGAGCCGAAATTGTTGAAAGGCTGCTGGCGGACGAGCAGTTGCACGGGATCGCCGGTTTCAGTGCTCTACCGTGAGCCGAAATTGTTGAAAGCCGACGCGATACCCCCAGACCTCCGTAATCTCGAACGTTTCAGTGCTCTACCGTGAGCCGAAATTGTTGAAAGTGGAGGCCGATCTGCACCGGCACCACCACCGGATTGACGTTTCAGTGCTCTACCGTGAGCCGAAATTGTTGAAAGCGAGCCATGTGTCCTCCTCCCCCCGCCCCTCCTCCAAGGTTTCAGTGCTCTACCGTGAGCCGAAATTGTTGAAAGGATGGAAATGCCGCGCTCGCCGAAGCCGAAGTACACGTGTTT
>JANWYD010000081.1 GCA_025057155.1 Chloroflexaceae bacterium | reverse complement strand
CGGCAGATGCATGTTCAAGCATCGTAAGCTGGCGTGTTTCTGCCGAAGCATCCAGAAACACCTTTGCACGACAAGCAATCCCAATGATGTGGGACTTTACGGAGATTAATCCATTTAGTTCATCGGTGGGCAACTTCGAAGGGATGGCCATAGATGGAATAGCGAACCTGATCCTAAATCTTCCAACAAATATTAGGTGCCAAGCGTGGCAAGCCGATGCTTCCCTATTATTCATGCCGAAGCCAGCATTAGTTTCAACCGATCCTCCTTACTTTGATAACATCGGCTACGCCGACCTCTCGGACTTCTTCTACGTCTGGTTGCGCCGTTCGTTGAAAGACGTCTTTCCCGACCTCTTCGCCACCCTCGCCGTGCCCAAGGCCGAGGAGCTGGTTGCCACGCCCTACCGCCACGGCAGCAAAGAGAAAGCCGAAGCGTTCTTCCTCGACGGCATGACGCGGGCGCTCGCGCGCATCGCCGATCAGGCGCATCCGGCGTTTCCGGTCACGATCTATTACGCGTTCAAGCAGCAAGAAGCGAGGGGAGAGGAGAGAGAGGCGAGCGAGGCGGGTGACGGCAAACCGGCCGCATCCTCTCACTCCTCACTCCTCTCCACTCACTCCTCCACCGGCTGGGAGACCTTCCTCGACGCGGTGATCCGCGCGGGCTTTTCCATCAGCGGCACCTGGCCGATGCGCACCGAGCGCGGCGCGCGCTCGATTGGCATCGGGACCAACGCCCTCGCCTCCAGCATTGTCCTCGTC
>JANWYD010000080.1 GCA_025057155.1 Chloroflexaceae bacterium | reverse complement strand
GCCCGATTTGGTGTTACTCGATTATAAGATGCCCCATCTCGATGGGGTGGAAGCAGCGAAAATCTTGTGCCACGAAGGGTTAGCGCCGGTGATTCTGCTCACGGCATCGGCCTCGCGTGAATTGGCTGAGCGCGCGCGCATGGCCGGCGTCTTCGGCTATCTGATTAAACCGTTCCGCGATGCCGAACTGATGCCAATAATCGAGGTGACGTTAGCGCGTTGGCAGGTTTATCAGGCGCGCCGTAATGAGGTGAAAGCGTTGCGTGAACGGCTCGAAACACGCAAGGAGATTGAGCAGGCGAAGGGTGTGCTGATGGATCTGCATGGGTTGACTGAAGCCGAAGCCTTCCGCCGCATTCAGCAATTGGCAATGCGCAATCGCAAGACGATGCGCGAGGTGGCGCAGGCGATCTTGCTCACTCGCCAGTTGGCAGGCGGGTAGCATGCCTGCCAGCGTGACACGGCGCTTGCGCATGTCTTTGCGCGCGACCGGTGATTGGCGCTCACGCTTTGCTATGCTCGCTCATCACGTCATTGCGAGCAGCGTCGCCGGCATGGCGAGTGCTGCTACGTTCGATCCTCATACCATTGCGAGGGCGCGCATATGCCCGAAGCAATCCCCGGCTCAAGCGCACAGCACAGCCGGTGCCTTGCGGACCCCTGACGGGAAGTGAAGGCGCTCGGCGGTGGCTAGATCCCGTGGAAGGATCAGCAATCAGCTTTCGCATATCCCGTCAGGGGCTTACCGCAGCTTAGCGGCGCTGTTCGCCCCAAGCT
>JANWYD010000079.1 GCA_025057155.1 Chloroflexaceae bacterium | reverse complement strand
AATGTGGCCGTTTCCAATAAGCCGCTGGTACTCACGCCGGTGGTGATTGCGATGTGGAAACCGATGGCCGAGGCGATGGGTTGGCCGAATAAACCGATCGGCTGGAAGGACATGCTCGACCTAAGCAACGACCCGCAAGGCTGGGGCCGCTTTGGTCACCCGGAATGGGGCCGTTTTTCGTGGGGCCATACCGATCCAGAAATCAGCACGACTGCGCTCAGCACGCTGATCGCCGAGTTTTATGCCGCTACCGGCAAACGCGATGGCTTGACCGTCGCCGATGTGCAGAGCGAGCAGGCCACTCGTTTCATCCGCGAGCTAGGCCGCAGCATCAAACACTATGGCTATAACACGCTGATCTTTAGCGAGAACATGAAGAAGTTTGGCATGAGCTACATCTCAGCCTTCCCGATGGAAGAGATTACGCTCATCGACTTCAACAAATTCAACCCGCCACCGACGCCACTGGTGGCGATCTATCCGGCAGAAGGCACCTTCTGGCACGACAACCCATTTATCATCATGGCCAGCGCCACCGCTGACGAGCGGGCCGCTGCCGAGCGCTTCTACGAATTTCTGCTCACCGAAGAGAGCCAGCGCGCCGCGATGTCGTTTGGTTTCCGCCCGGCCAACCCCAATGTGCCACTGCTCGACCCGATCAGCCCGGCCTTTGGCGCTGATCCGCAAGGTGTGCAGACCGTCTTGGCCGTGCCGCCGGCTGAAGTCATCGTCGCGATCAAAAACTCGTGGTCGCTTAACCGCAAGCGGGCTGACATCTTGTTGGTC
>JANWYD010000078.1 GCA_025057155.1 Chloroflexaceae bacterium | reverse complement strand
GAGAATCATAAAGATCGCAACCACCGACAGGCCGATAATACCGGCCACAATGCTCGCAGCAACACTCTCTTGACCAAGGGTCGCGGTCACAGTACGGCTAGTCTCGATCACTAGCGGCACCGGCAACGCGCCATACTTCAGTTTATTAAAGATCAGATCACGCTCAGCCTGCGATGTCACCTCGATCACGCCGGAGCCATCGGTCAGCGCGGCATTGATCACCGGACAGCTGACCACCACATTATCGAGCACGATACACATCGGGCGGCCAACATTCGCAGCCGTAAATGACGCCAACCGCTGGGCCGACGCGCCGCGGAAGGCAAACGAGACGGCCGGCCGGCTGCCGAGCGTGCCACCCTGCGAGAAGGTCGGCTGCACGGCGCTCGTGTCGAGATCGGCGCCATCGGTGATGCTCTGGTAGATCGGGCCGAGGCTATTCACATCGGTAACAGTGCCGCTTTCGAGCAACTGCGGCGGATTGGGGCTGCTCGAGGTGCGCACAATCGTGCCATCGGCGAGGTATTGACCCTGCGAGTCGATAAACTCAAGCCGGCCAGTGCCGCGCAACGTCTCGATTGCCTGTTCGGGGTTAGCCACGCCGGGCAACTCAACAATGATGCGATCATTGCCGGCCCGCTGCACCACCGTCTCTCCCACACCGAGCGCGTTAACCCGCTGTTCGATCACGCCGGCGGCAGTGGCGATTTGTTCGGGGGTGGCATTAGGATCGGCCGAGCGCAGCAAGACCTGAATCCCGCCTTGCAAGTCAAGGCCAAGGCGCAC
>JANWYD010000077.1 GCA_025057155.1 Chloroflexaceae bacterium | reverse complement strand
CTTGGCTGCCCGCGCGTGTGCAACAGGATGTCGTAGCCCAGCTCAATCGCTTTGTCCGACACGCCGTGCATCAGCTCGTTCGTGAAGCCCGACCAGCCCTGAAAGATGGCGGGGAACTGTAGCACAATCGCAATCGTGTCGGTGCGCTGGCGCGCCAGTGCGCGGGCGACGGCGTTCGGGTAGTAGCCCAGCTCCTGCACAACCGTCAGCACGCGCTGTCGCGTCGCCTCGCTAATCGGCACGGCGGTCGGGCGGTTGTTCAGAATGTTCGAGACCGTCACCTTCGAGACGCCCGCCCGTCTCGCGACATCCTCCAGTGTGATGCGTCGCCTGGTCATAGTCGTAAACTCCCCCCTCTCCCGCACGCGGGAGAGGGGGCTGGGGGATGAGGGCTAATTCCCGCAACCCGTACCGAAGTTAAACAGCACCGTCAACAGGTCAGCATCGTCCACGCAGCCGTCGCGGTTCACATCACCGCGATTCGCACCCACGACCTGCTTCGTCACTCCGTTGCGCGTGAGCTTGATGTTCCACCACTTCACACGCCCGCCAATCCCGGCGTTGGCACGACGGGGGGCGTTGCCATCCCCATCTATGTTAATCTGCATGTATCCGCCCAGGCGGAACATGCGCAAGCCGTGCGGACCGTTGTTGAAGGTGCTGGCAGCGTCGCCTGTCACCAGCCACGGACTGGTCACAGTCTGGTTATTGTAGCGGATTTCGTACTGCACGCGCCCATCTACGAGTGCACGGCTCCCATCGTAGCGGAAGATCAGCGTGATGGGAC
>JANWYD010000076.1:281-789 GCA_025057155.1 Chloroflexaceae bacterium | reverse complement strand
GGCGGTCGGCTCGCCTTCCCGTATCTCCAGCGGACGGATGCCGTGGTCCTGGTTCGCGGCAATGCGCACCCCCTTGCCGCAGCGAGTGAAGATGTTCTCCTCGATCAGCCAGTCGCGGCTGGTGTCGTTCTCAGGGGCGGAGCGGGCGAACTCGGGTACGTACTTGCTCCACAACAGGATGCCGTGCCCACACGCCTGGAAGGTGTTGCGCCGCACGGTGAAGCGCACGCCATTCTCCACCGCGATGCCCGCCTGTCGGTTGTGCAGCAGGCGATTGTCCTCTACCACGAAATCGCGCGAGAAGCCCAGCCAGAAGCCGTAGTTGCAGTAGTTGGCGAAGTTGTTACGGTAGACGTTGCCTCGGCTGAAGGTGGCTTCGAAGGCGATATTGGGGCTGTAGGAGCCATCGTTCTCCTCGAACAGGTTGTCGTCGCAGCCCACAGGCTCCATCTGGGGCGTCATGCCTGCGAGGAAGAAGCCATCGCCGCCCAGGCGGGCGTAGTTGCGG
>JANWYD010000076.1:0-271 GCA_025057155.1 Chloroflexaceae bacterium | reverse complement strand
ACCTGTAGACGATGAGAAAGCCCGTAGCGTCGGCGCCCATATGCCCGTAGCGCTCCCCGCGCGGCTCATAACGACAGCAGAAATCGGCGAAGTTCTCTTCGTAGAGGCTATCGCAGGTCTGATAGAGATGGAAGCCGAAGCCGCTACAGTAGTTCGCCACGTTGCCCCGCACCGTGAGGTGGCGGCACTCGTACGCCAGCAAACCGTTCATCTGATGTTGCAGGTCGTTGTGGGCAATCAGGCTCTCCTCGACGCGGTGCAGCAGGATGCC
>JANWYD010000075.1 GCA_025057155.1 Chloroflexaceae bacterium | reverse complement strand
CTGCCGCAGCCGCCGCTGCAACAGGTCCCGAAACAGGGCGTGGAAGCGGTGCCAGCGCCCCTCCCCGTCCAGCGGCATGAGGAACAGGTTCGCCCCCTCCAGCCGCTCGAGCAGCCGCTCCCCCGCGTGCTCGGACGCCCCCAGCAGCGCCGCCGCCAGCCCGGCGCAGAAGCGCTCGGGGACCGCCAGCGCCGGCAGGGCCGCCTGCAGGTCCGCCGGCTGGCGCGCCAGCACCTCTTCGGCCAGGTACTCGGCGATCTGTCGCCGCGCCCGGCCCGACAGCGCCCCGGCGACGCGCCCGTCGGCCCGCGCCAGGGCCGCCAGGTGCAGGGCGATGGGCCAGCCCTCCGTCTGCTGGTGCAGGGCCGCGGCCCGGTCCGGGTCGGGCGGCGCGCCTTCGAGGGCGGTGAGCAGGGCGACGGTTTCGGCGGGGGTGAAGCGCAGGTCGGCGGCGCGCAGTTCGGCGAGCTGGCGCTCGGCGCGCAGGCGGGCGAGGGGCAGGGGCGGGTCGGTGCGGCTGATGAGCGCCAGGCGGCAGGCGGGGGGCAGGTGCCGGAGGAGGTAGGCGGTCAGTTGATGGACCGGCGCGCTGCTGAGGGCGTGGTAGTCGTCGAGGACGAGGGTCAGGCCGCCGGGGAGGGCGGCGAGTTCGGCCAGGAAGGCCTCCAGGACGGTGTAGAGGGGGGCGGGCCGGGGGGCGTTGAGCAGGTCGAGGGTGGCGGGCAGGGCGCCGGGGGCGGCGTGCTCGACCGCGCCTGCCAGGTAGGCGAGGAGGCGCAGCGGGTCCTGGTCGTGCTCGTCGAGCGT
>JANWYD010000074.1 GCA_025057155.1 Chloroflexaceae bacterium | reverse complement strand
ACTTGTGTGCTCTTGCTGTGGCGTAGGGCGCAAGTATTGCGCTTGGCAAAACTTACAAAGCAATTGATAACTCACTCGCTATGGATCCATCACCTGCTCGTCGCGTGCGTTGGGCAATACGTGGCGCATTGATCCTGTCCTTGCTGGCAGTAGTATTAGGTGGTCTGTTCACTGCCATTATCGGATTGTTTACCGGCCAATTGACTACCGATGCCGGTTGGGGGGCATGGCTGCGCGTGCTGGTGCCTTCAGTGCTAGTGTGGGGCTTGGGCGCGTTACCCTTCGGCGCAGCGCTAGGGTTTTTTGCCTCGCTGATCTGGCGTGAAGTTTGACTCTTCGCCTCAGCCGCGCTATAATCAGGAGCGTTCGGGGCGTAGCGCAGACCGGTAGCGCACCTGAATGGGGTTCAGGAGGTCGCTGGTTCAAATCCAGTCGCCCCGACCATCTGGCAACGCTGGCGAGTAATAGCTCGCCAGCGTTTCTATATTTTGCGCTTTTCCTCTTTTTTACCATGGGCAGTAAATGATTTTTTGCCCGGCGATACTGGTAAAATGCCAATAATTACCAACAACATCTTGACACCTTCCATGATTCGGCGCTATACTGCAAGCATGTGGCGAATATCATTCGCGCTGCTATTGCGTTCCCTCAACGCATAATTTCTCTTTTTTGAGCGGCGCCAGCGTATATCACGTGGGAGGATGTGGGATGGCGACTATCAGCCTGCAAGACGCCTATACACAAGCCAGAGCATTCCTTGAGGCGAACCAGATTGAGCAGGCAATTGGCCTGACCCAGCATATCCTCGCGCACCATCCCG
>JANWYD010000073.1 GCA_025057155.1 Chloroflexaceae bacterium | reverse complement strand
GGGGCTGCCATCATCTTCGACGACTTTCAACAATTTCGGCTCACGGTAGAGCACTGAAACATCCAACATGGCTGATAGCGGCACATCAATCTTTTCCTTTCAACAATTTCGGCTCACGGTAGAGCACTGAAACCTGTTGCTCATTCCAGCTACACCGATACATAAAGTACTTTCAACAATTTCGGCTCACGGTAGAGCACTGAAACCGCGGATGCTTGGTCTGGGGCACATCCACCGGCGACCCTTTCAACAATTTCGGCTCACGGTAGAGCACTGAAACCAATGCGGGCGACGTCGCCGTCAATGAGATATGCGCCAGCTTTCAACAATTTCGGCTCACGGTAGAGCACTGAAACGTCACGTTCGGTGTAGCGTTTATCTCGCGTGATTGCTTTCAACAATTTCGGCTCACGGTAGAGCACTGAAACGCGCCGGTGGGGGCGGCGCGGACGGGGGGTGATGTGCCTTTCAACAATTTCGGCTCACGGTAGAGCACTGAAACGGCAGGGAGCTTATCGGGGTGGGCGTGGGGGTGGCGGCTTTCAACAATTTCGGCTCACGGTAGAGCACTGAAACTATCCCGCAGCTCCTCGAGCTGCGCCCGGCAATCATCTTTCAACAATTTCGGCTCACGGTAGAGCACTGAAACCCGAGTTGCTTGACGAGGAGGCATGAGATGGGCTACGCTTTCAACAATTTCGGCTCACGGTAGAGCACTGAAACACGATATCTGGTGGCGGATTACGGATGTCGCCTCTGCTTTCAACAATTTCGGCTCACGGTAGAGCACTGAAACTGGAGCTGCTCGACCCGGACGGCGCGGTA
>JANWYD010000072.1 GCA_025057155.1 Chloroflexaceae bacterium | reverse complement strand
TGCCTGATACGCCGACAGACCGGCGATCATGGCGCGTTCGCGCGCGATGCCGCTGCTGATGATCACCGGGTAGTCGCGGTAGGTGAGCAGCAACCCGAAGAATGTCGCCACCACCGCCGCCTGAAGCGCCAGGCGCGGCGTCGCGCGCGCGTCATTCCAGCGCGCCGCCGCCATCCCCGCGCCGTACAGCGCAATCATCACCCAGAGCGGCAGCAGGTAGCGCGGTTCAACGTGGAAGATGAGCACGGTCAGCAGCGAGTAGCCGATCCACGCCAGGAACAACAGGCGGAAATGAATCCCTTCGCGCGCGCGCCCTGCAAGTCCGGCGACTCCCGCTGTCGTGAATCCCAGCCAGATGAGATCGCCCGCCAGACCCAGCGCCGCCGTTTCGCGCAGCGGTCGGGTGAAGAAACTCTGCTTGACGAAGTAATCCTCGATGAACTGCGCTTTCCAGATGTGACGGAAGGTGTCCCACATCGAGCGGAATGGGCGCAGCGGATCGGCAGCCAGAATTTCACGCGCACGTTCGAGGGCGTAGATATGGCGATCCGCCTGCGGCATGCGCCGCAGCGTTTCGATGTTTTCGTTCCGCCGCGCCACATCGTCGAGGTCGAGCCATAGATTGATCTGCCCCAGGGTATCGACCGGAATCAGGTGGCCATACGTCAGATAGTTGCGTGCCGTCCACGGCGCGACAATCGCCAGACATGCCGCCATCACGACGATCGCCGGCGTGATCGCCGTCCTCGCCGCTTCCCAACGCGATGCAGCGCTGGATCGCGTCGTCGTCAGGGCGCGCACGACCAGCCACCCCACAACGAACACGCTCGCATACAGCGCT
>JANWYD010000071.1 GCA_025057155.1 Chloroflexaceae bacterium | reverse complement strand
TAGAGCACTGAAACGCCAGAACTCTCCTTTTTTGTATTTGAAAACGTGTATCTTTCAACAATTTCGGCTCACGGTAGAGCACTGAAACGAGTATGCGGCGTCGCTCGCGATTGAAGCGGCAACCGCTTTCAACAATTTCGGCTCACGGTAGAGCACTGAAACGCACATCAACAACTACTACACGATTGCCAACACGCGGCTTTCAACAATTTCGGCTCACGGTAGAGCACTGAAACCCCACAACGCCGGCTACATCCCCCTCCACAGCAACGGGCTTTCAACAATTTCGGCTCACGGTAGAGCACTGAAACGTCAGACGGTTGCCGGCTCCGTCATCGCCGGCTCGCTTTCAACAATTTCGGCTCACGGTAGAGCACTGAAACTAGAGCGACGATAGGGGTATGGGTAATAGGGTGATCTTTCAACAATTTCGGCTCACGGTAGAGCACTGAAACTACAATCGCACAATCTGCTGCACCGCTGCTGTAACGTCTTTCAACAATTTCGGCTCACGGTAGAGCACTGAAACTGCGAGGTATTTACGTGCTAACGTGGGCGATGGTAACTTTCAACAATTTCGGCTCACGGTAGAGCACTGAAACCTCGACAATAGACGTAACATCGCCGGCAAACACTTCAGCTTTCAACAATTTCGGCTCACGGTAGAGCACTGAAACATCCAACGGTTGCGCTCGTTGGTGACAGACACGACGCTTTCAACAATTTCGGCTCACGGTAGAGCACTGAAACGCCTCCGGGTCGCCCTGCACTTGGGTCAAACCGAGGCCTTTCAACAATTTCGGCTCACGGTAGAGCACTGAAACAGCGGCGTACAGACGGCATTCTTGGATTTC
>JANWYD010000070.1 GCA_025057155.1 Chloroflexaceae bacterium | reverse complement strand
GGAAGTTGTCTGTGCCGTCCACAATCACATCGAAGTCGCGCATAATGTCCAGCGCGTTCTCCGAAGTCAGGCGCGTCTCGAACGGAATCACATGCACATGCGGGTTAATCGCCTGAATCTTCTCGATGGCGGACTGGAGCTTGGGGCGTCCCACATCGCTTGTGAAGTGGAGAATCTGCCGTTGCAGGTTGGAGTAGTCCACCACATCGAAGTCGACGAGTCCGATTGTGCCCACGCCCGCCGCCGCCAGATAGAGCGCGAGGGGCGAGCCGAGTCCGCCCGTGCCAATCAGCAAGACGCGCGCGGCTTTGAGGCGGCGTTGCCCCTCCATCGTCACTTCGGGCATAATCAGGTGGCGGCTGTAGCGCAGCACCTCCTCCTGCGAGAGGCTGACGGTCTGCAAGCGCGCCTCGTCGATAATGCTGCGCGTTTCGGGCTTCTCAACGGTCGCCGTGCTGCCCCCCGCGACGGAGGGCACAATCGTCAGCTCGGCGTCGGGCGCGAGCGGGGTGTCCAGCCCCTGCAGATGGCGCACATCCTCATCGCCCAGATACAGGTTCACGAAGCTGCGCAGTTGCCCATCTTCTTTAAACAGATGCTGGCGCAGCTTGGGGAACGCCTCGGTGAGTTTCTGCATCGCCTCGCCGACGGTGGACGCCTCCACACTCAGCGAAGCGCGGTTTTCTGCATACGGTCTCAGCGCGGTTGGGATATAGATGGTTGGCATAGTGTCCTCCTATTGGTACTGCTTGAGCAACGCTTGGAAATCGGGGTTGTTGCGCAGGGCGGCGAAGTCGGGGTCGCCGACGGCAATGCGCACGAGGTTGCGGTCTAACTCCAGCGCGCGCTGGAGGT
>JANWYD010000069.1 GCA_025057155.1 Chloroflexaceae bacterium | reverse complement strand
CGCCTTCCTGCAGAACAGCGTCGGCGCGATCCAGGGGCCCTTCGAGAGCTTCCTCGCCCTGCGCGGGCTGAAGACCCTCGCGCTCAGGATGCGCGCGCACTGCGCCAATGCCCAGGCCGTCGCCGAGTGGCTCGCCGTCCAGCCCGCGGTCGAGCGCGTGATCTATCCGGGCCTTCCGAGTCATCCCCAGCACCGGCTCGCGCGCGCCCAGATGGCGGGCTTCGGCGGCATGGTCTCGCTCGTGCTCCGCGGCGGCGCGGAGGCGGCGGTGCGCATGCTCGAGCGGCTTCGGGTCTTCACCCTCGCCGAGAGCCTCGGAGGGGTGGAGAGCCTCGCCAACCACCCGGCCCGCATGACCCACGCCTCGGTGCCCGAGGAGGCGCGGGCGCGCCTCGGGATCGGCGACGGCCTGGTGCGCCTCAGCGTCGGGATCGAGGATCCCGAGGACCTGCTCGACGACCTCGCCCAGGCCTTGGCCTGAGCCGCTCTCCCACGGCCCGCGCCCGCCCGGCGCGGTCGTGCCGAAGCCGCTAGGCCGACTTGAGCTCCTCGAGGTCGCGGAACAGCGCCAGCGCCTCGGGATTGGCGAGGGCCTCGGTGTTCCGCACCGGCCGGCCGTGGATCGTCTCCCGCACCGCGATCTCGCTGATCTTCCCCGACTTGGTGCGGGGGATGTCGGCCACCTGGAGGATCTTCGCCGGGACGTGGCGCGGGGTCGTGTGCTCGCGGATCCGACGCCGGATGCGCTCGCGCAGCGCCTCGTCGAGCACGAGCCCGTCGCGCAGCCGCACGAACAGCACCACGCGGACGTCGCCCTCCCACTCCTGCGCCACCGCCACCGCCTCGAGCACTTCCGGGATCTGCTC
>JANWYD010000068.1 GCA_025057155.1 Chloroflexaceae bacterium | reverse complement strand
CTGCTCAATAAAATCCATCAGCCGCCGGGTGAGTTCGTACTCGATGCTTGCAAACGACGCGCCAACCATCTCGTCGCGCGCGAGTAGCGTCTGGCGCGTTACCCACGGCACTGCAATCAGTTGCACCTCGCCGCTGCGGGTGGCAATCCGGTGCTGGCGCAAGCGATCAGCCACCGTTACCCCTTCCAACGCCAACGAAGCGAAGATCTCGACTGAATGGGCGCGGCCTTGCGCCGGCGAAATATCGTGATTACCGGTCAGAATAACCACTGCCACCCCCGCCTCACGCAAACGGCGAATGCGAGTGGCAAACTCGCGCTGCACCGTCGGGTTGGGGGTGCGGTTTTTGTAAATATCGCCAGCAATCAGGCAAAGATCAATCTGGTGATCGAGACCGATGGTAATCGCTTCATCCAGCCGGTCGAGGAAGTCAATCAGGCGGGAATGGAGACCACGGCGCGGATCGAGCGCGCCGTAGTTTTCGATCCCAAGATGCAGATCGGCGAGATGCAACATGCGAATCATACTGGCTCCGTTTTGTGCAGCCCCTTAAAATTGGCCGGCAAAATGGCAGGCCACCCAATGCCCTTTGCGCTTCTCTTCAAATGCCGGTTCTTGCTCTTTGCAGATGCTCTTGGCGATCCAGCAGCGCGGGTGGAAGCGGCAGCCGCTCGGCGGATTGATCGGGCTTGGCACATCGCCCTGCAACACGATCCGCTCGCGCTTGACAAAGGGGTTGGGGTGTGGAATGGCCGAGATCAGCGCTTTGGTGTACGGATGCAACGGCTCGCGGAATAGCTCGGTGCTGGTGGTCAACTCGACTAGCTTGCCCAGATACATCACCCCCACCCGGTCAGAGATGTGCT
>JANWYD010000067.1 GCA_025057155.1 Chloroflexaceae bacterium | reverse complement strand
TACATTTGGAACGATCTTTGCCGAGCGGTTGCTCGATATGATCGGTTTATTCGGTTTGCTGGTGCTTTCCGGCTACCTCACCTTCGGCGCGCGGATGCCAGAAGGCACGCAGATCGTCTTTCTCTTTGGCGGGTTGCTCGTCGTGATTATTGTCAGCGGGCTGGCCGGTATGCGCTGGCTGGGGCCGCAAATCCGCTGGTTCATTCCCCGCCGTCTCCACCGTGTCTACGGCAATTTTGAGCAGTCGGCGTTAAAATCGTTCAAACCGGCTATCTTGCCACGCCTGTTTGCCTTTACCGGCGCGATCTGGTTGCTCGAAGGCTTCCGGCTATGGTTCGTGATCCAGTCGTTGAACCACACGGGTCTCAGCCTGACACTGGCGGCGATTATCTTCGTGGCGCTGGCTTCATCCTTGTTGACGGCCTTGCCGATTACCCCAGCCGGGTTAGGAGTGGTGGAAGGAACGATCACCGCCGTGCTTACACTCTTCGGGATCGCCGCCAGTCTGGGGGGCGCTGTAACCCTCCTCGACCGGCTGATCAATTTCTGGAGCATCGTCGTCTTTGGCTTTATCCTGTACTTGCTCAGCCGGCGGAAATAGCATGATGCGGATCGGGATCGACTTCACAGCGGGGATATGGCAGGGCGCCGGAATTGGCCGGTATACCCGCGAACTGGTGCAGGCAGCCGCACGGGCAGCGCCTGATATGGCATTGCATCTTTTCTACGCTGCCGGCGGTCTCGACCCGCAGAGTCCCTTTGCGCGCTATGCCCACGCATTGGCCGCTGCGCATCCGAACATCACATTGCGACCCATTCCAATTAGCCCGCGCCTGCTGACGATCCTTTGGCAACGGCTGCGCTTG
>JANWYD010000066.1:316-867 GCA_025057155.1 Chloroflexaceae bacterium | reverse complement strand
AAGGCCGAACTATGGGTTCTGAGTGGCTTGCCTTGCTGATGTTTGCCGGTTTCTTTTTCATCTTGCTCAGCGGCTATCCCGTCGCTTATTCCTTCGTGGCGACCTCGATCATCTTCGGCCTGCTGGGGTTGGCGCTGGGGGAGTTCAATCTTAATCGCCTGTTGCTTCTGCCCAACGTCTGGTTCGGCACGATGTCGAACTTCACGCTGCTGGCCATACCGTTCTTTGTCTTTCTCGGCACCGTCTTCGAAAAATCCGGTCTGGCCGAGGAGCTGCTGGAGACGGTGGGCGTCCTGCTTGGCCCGTTGCGCGGCGGTCTGGCGCTGACCGTGGTGGTGGTCGGCACGCTGCTGGCGGCGACGACCGGTGTGGTGGCGGCGACCATCATCGTCATGGGGATGCTTTCGCTGCCGACCATGCTGAAGTATGGCTACGACAAACAGCTGGCCAGCGGCGTGATCATTGCTTCCGGCACGCTGGCGCAGCTGATCCCGCCCAGCCTGGTGCTGGTAGTGCTCAGCGACCAGATCGGCGTGGGCGTGGGCGACCTG
>JANWYD010000066.1:0-306 GCA_025057155.1 Chloroflexaceae bacterium | reverse complement strand
TGTTTGCCGGCGCGCTCATCCCCGGCCTGATGTTGACAGCCTCCTATGCGCTTTACGTGATGATTGTATCCTGGCTGCGGCCTTCTGCTGCGCCGGCGCTACCGCCGGAGGCGCGCACGTTGCGCGGCTTCGAACTATATCGCCGCGTTGTGCGTTCGGTAGTGTTACCGGCTTTTCTGATCTTTGCCGTGCTCGGCAGCATCTTCTTCGGCATCGCCACGCCGACGGAGGCCGGCGGCATCGGTGCGCTTGGTGCCTGTGTGCTGGCTGCGCTGAACGGTCGGCTCAATCGGCAGGTGTTGCGGG
>JANWYD010000065.1 GCA_025057155.1 Chloroflexaceae bacterium | reverse complement strand
TGCGTTTGGTCAGAATGGCGACACTTGCGCCTAGCACTGCTAGCGCCAACCCCGTTGGCCGCCAGCCATCGCGCAAAAGGATGGCAATCCCCAAGAACGCCGCCGCTGCGGCAAAATTCATTAAAACATCGCTATTAAATGCGCTCATGAGATCGACGAAGGCTGGTGTCAATGTCACCATTGCCGCCGGTACGAGCGCCATGCGCGGCTCATTGGGCACGATTGTCTGGGCAGTGCGCCAAACCGCTACCACCGTAAGCATCATCAGTAGCGCACTCACGAGCCGCCCGGCGTAAAGCTGGATTTCGACCGGCAGGTAGCGCAACGGGCCGATGACTCCGGCCATTAATGCGTAGTAGAGTGGCGGGTGGTGGCGCTGGTCTGTAGGAATACCCGGCGGGCGCGGGCTGAGCAGATCGGGTCGCACATCGGGCGGCCAGAACCGGTGGCGATACATCGAGTCGGCCACTTCACGGGCAATCGCCACGTCATCTGACGCGTTGATCCCGCTGCGCACAATATAGGCGGCGTACAAAAAGTGACCCGGCTCGTCGTAGTGCTGCCATGGCGGCACCAGAAAGACATAGATCAGGGAATGCAGGAACACTAATGGCGCTAGCCAGCGCAGCACGCGCCACTCGGTTGCGTGCTGCGCACACGCTCGGTGCAAGTGGGGCGTGAACGATGCAAGTGCTGATCTGACCAATTCTGTGTATACCATGCTTGCAAGAAAGTCGCGCTCCTTCGAGATGAAAACTGGTTTCCGAGATTAGCAAAGAGTTTGAGCTAACAAATGTACAATTATCTTTATTTTGTGCAAAATACTGATGACAAAATTTTTAAATGAATTTTTTCCGCTACAATTTA
>JANWYD010000064.1 GCA_025057155.1 Chloroflexaceae bacterium | reverse complement strand
TGCGATGACCGCTTTCAACAATTTCGGCTCACGGTAGAGCACTGAAACCCTAACATAGACGTTACCATCGCGCTCAATAACGAGCCTTTCAACAATTTCGGCTCACGGTAGAGCACTGAAACCTACATTGACGTGCGCAATGCGCGCCGTAAAACTCCCTTTCAACAATTTCGGCTCACGGTAGAGCACTGAAACTGCGCCGCGACAGGAGCAGGGCGTGCAAAGATGAGTCTTTCAACAATTTCGGCTCACGGTAGAGCACTGAAACAATATGATGTCACCGGTCTCAAATATGGTTGACATCACTTTCAACAATTTCGGCTCACGGTAGAGCACTGAAACCGGTCATATCGAGCGCGACCGCGATGGCCGTTGCGGTCTTTCAACAATTTCGGCTCACGGTAGAGCACTGAAACGTTTGTGCAGGCAGGCTTGATCCTTGCGGGGGTGTTACTTTCAACAATTTCGGCTCACGGTAGAGCACTGAAACGTTTGAACTAACCAACGATACAAACAATGACGCTATCGGGCTTTCAACAATTTCGGCTCACGGTAGAGCACTGAAACCGTCTCATGGCACATCTGCGCGATTGGAATAATCCAGTCTTTCAACAATTTCGGCTCACGGTAGAGCACTGAAACGCGCTCCGGCGCCGAGGCCGACGCGCTGGAGCAGGCTTTCAACAATTTCGGCTCACGGTAGAGCACTGAAACGACTATCAGACCATCGACGTCCCGGACCTGCGCGAGCCTTTCAACAATTTCGGCTCACGGTAGAGCACTGAAACAGGTGCGCGGTGTGCTGCTGCAATACGCTGCTGACGGCCTTTCAACAATTTCGGCTCACGGTAGAGCACTGAAACAGCGGGGG
>JANWYD010000063.1 GCA_025057155.1 Chloroflexaceae bacterium | reverse complement strand
GGCTGGTCTATGGTCATCCCGTGGGAGGGCTTTTCGCTGTCCCGGATTCTTGAGCAGGTTGAACCGACCTCGGATGCGAAGTACGTGAAGTTTACTTCCATCTATGCGCCGGACAAGATGCCGGGGCAGAAAAGCCCGTGGTACGACTGGCCGTATACCGAGGGCCTGCGGCTGGATGAGGCTATGAACCCGCTGGCGACGATTGCCACCGGCCTGTACGGGCAGGCGCTCCTGCCGCAGAACGGCGCGCCCATCCGGCTGGTCGTGCCCTGGACGTCCGGCGTCCAGAGCAGCCAGGCCAGCGGCCAAATTGAGTTGACGGATAGCCGGCCCAACACGCTGTGGAACACCGCCGCGCCGCACGAGTACGGCTTCTACGCCAATGTCAACCCGGAGGTAGACCACCCGCGCTGGTCGCAGGCCACCGAGCGCCGCATCGGCGAGCTGGGTCGCCGCAAGACCCTGATGTTCAACGGCTACTCCGCGCAGGTGGCGAGCCTGTACGAAGGGATGGACTTGCGTTTGAACTATTGAAGCCGGGCATGTATCACCACGCAATACGCAATACGCAATACGCAATACGCAACCCACCTCCCTCCCCGTGTCCCCCTCGCCTCGCCACATTCCCTGGCCGCTGCTCGTCGTTCACCTTGGCGCCTGGTTGCCGGCGCTCAACCTGGCCTGGCATGCGTACACCGGTCGCCTTTCCGTCAATCCGATCCAGGACCTGACGTTCGGTACCGGCCTGCCTGCGCTCGTCCTGCTGCTGCTGTCGCTGGCCGTTACCCCTGCCGTTACCCTCTTCGGGTGGAACTGGGCTATCCCGCTGCGCCGCTGGCTGGGGCTGTACGCTTTCTTCTACGCCACTGCACATATGC
>JANWYD010000062.1 GCA_025057155.1 Chloroflexaceae bacterium | reverse complement strand
GCTCACGGTAGAGCACTGAAACCGTTTTAATCAGCTCGGCGCTTCGGCGACAGGCCGGCTTTCAACAATTTCGGCTCACGGTAGAGCACTGAAACTGTCGTTGTCAAGCGCAAGTGTTTTTATTGCCCGTCTTTCAACAATTTCGGCTCACGGTAGAGCACTGAAACCGCTGTTCAATAGCCACAATCTCGTCAAACATGGTAAGCTTTCAACAATTTCGGCTCACGGTAGAGCACTGAAACCAGCTCAATCGTTGTCGTCATCATGCCCTCCCGTTGTCTTTCAACAATTTCGGCTCACGGTAGAGCACTGAAACGGCCTTGACGGGCGTCGTGCCGTGTACGCTGCCCGCTTTCAACAATTTCGGCTCACGGTAGAGCACTGAAACGCAATTACCAGCAGCGACAATGTGCCAGCAGGCACGCTTTCAACAATTTCGGCTCACGGTAGAGCACTGAAACGGCAGATGTTATACGCCCATCCAACGCGATATCCCCCTTTCAACAATTTCGGCTCACGGTAGAGCACTGAAACAGCATGGATGCGCGGGCACGTAGCCGCACCATGCCTTTCAACAATTTCGGCTCACGGTAGAGCACTGAAACGCGGGCCAGCGGCTGGAGGCGCACGTAGCCGCCCGCCTTTCAACAATTTCGGCTCACGGTAGAGCACTGAAACTCGGGAGCGGCGTCCCCGTCGGCAGCGGCGTCCACGTCTTTCAACAATTTCGGCTCACGGTAGAGCACTGAAACGTGATTGCTCGCTATCGCGGGGTGACGGTGCCTGTGACTTTCAACAATTTCGGCTCACGGTAGAGCACTGAAACGCATTTACGTATTGCGCGTCATAACCGCTGCCGTGGCTGGGGAGACTTTCGGC
>JANWYD010000061.1 GCA_025057155.1 Chloroflexaceae bacterium | reverse complement strand
GCCACCGGATGTGGTTTGAAGGCGTGCGCACCTCGCCGAGCTACGTCTTCCGCATCGGCTATGCCGTTTCGCCCGACGGCATCAACTGGACGCGGATCGCCACCTTTAGCGACGGCTCCGTGGTGCAGCCCGGCCCATTCCGCGACTTCGACGACAACAACGCCGGCGTGCCAATGGTGATCAAAGATGGCGCCATTTATCGAATGTGGTTCGAGGCCAATGGCTACGACACTGGCTACACCGTTGGCTACCTTGTCTCGACTGATGGCCGCAACTGGATCCGCGCCACGCCGAACACGCCGGTCTGGACCGGCGCGATGGATCCGATTAACGTTGGTTCACCCGACGAGGTTTGGGCCGTGCGCGCGTTGAAAGAAGGCGCATCGTACCGGCTCTACTACGCCACCAGCACCCGCCCGAATTCGCGCCGCTTCGCGCTGGCCCAGATGACCCCCGGCACGCCGGTGAGTGTCACCGTCACGCAGACCGGGACGACCTACACCCTCAATTTCACTACTGATGCTATCCCCGCAGGGGGCAGTGTCTTGATCACGCTGCCACCAACTATTCCGGCCAGCGCTCTTAGTGCCGGCCCGGTCAGTGGGTTTGGCACAGGCGTGGCGCTCGTGGTTGATCCCGCCGCCGTGACCGATGCCCTCTCCGGCGGAGTGGCGCGCAGCGCATTGTTGTTGCGCTTGCCGGCTGGCGCGCCGGCAGGGGCGAAGAGCATGACCTTTACCATTACTGGCCTCAGCGCCGGCACGAGTGCGCTGGTGCAGGTCTTCAATGCGCGTGAGGTGATTGGGTATGCTGAGGTAACGTTACCCGCTTCGACTGAGCCAACCGCAACGGCGACTACCGGCCCGTCGCCAACACCAACTGCAACAG
>JANWYD010000060.1 GCA_025057155.1 Chloroflexaceae bacterium | reverse complement strand
GCCGCCAACGCCAACCCGGTTCCAAAATTTCGCCCGGCTCGGCGAAATAGAGGCTGTGCAGCGCGGCGTGCAATACGGTCAGTTGCTGTGCCCGGTTTCCCGGCTCGCCCAACGGATGGCCAAACGGCCACGCTAGATGTATGGTGCGCGGCGGGCGCACCTGTTCGGCAATCGGCTTAAGGCTGACAATACAGATCGTACTGATGCCAGCGTCTTCGATAATGCGCGCGATCAGTCCCACGGACTGATTGCACAGCCCTCAGGCTGGCGTCAATAAGACGGCATCAACTTGCTCTTGCTTAAGGAAGGTCGCGACTTCAGGCGCAGTCTGCCGCAGCAGGGTTTCGAGATGGGGCGGCTCGATATGGCCCATGAAGCTGTAGCAATCGGCCAAACTGCCAATGATTCCACGTTGGGCCAACGAGCGCATCAATTCCAGTGGGAAGAGAACGTTGAGATCGCGCTCAGCGTCGGTGTGGTCGTAGTAGTCGTGGGTGATGGTTAGATCGGCTACCGGTGTATCTGCCGGAATACGGCGATATGATGGATCGCCCCGCGGATCAACCATATCAAATGGCGGCTGATCGCGCCGGTGAACGCCGCCGGTTGTCACTAACGCTAAGCGGCATGCGGGTAGCGGTTTGCGCAATGGCGTGAATGGCACCTCATCAAATTTGAGCGCGCGGTATGCGCCACCCCATAGGCGGGCCAGCGCCGGAAGCTGCGAGAAGATTTGGCCGGTCAGCCGGTAAAGATCTTTCAGTGAGCGATTGCGCCAGTCGTTGGTCATAACACCACTACTCTCTGCCTTCCGCAACTTCAGTTTTGCTCGGCGATATTCAATGACCAATCATAGGGACGATAGACCAATCGGCCACGCTGCGCTTGCAACAA
>JANWYD010000059.1 GCA_025057155.1 Chloroflexaceae bacterium | reverse complement strand
TCGGTGAAGGTGCAGCAGTAGGTCAACGGATGGCGCGGATTGAACGGACACGGACTCTCAATCCGTGAAATTCGTTCTGTTTGATGCAACGGGCAAAGAGATTGTGTCGGTGAAGGTGCAGCAGTAGGTCAACGGATGGCGCGGATTGAACGGACACGGACTCTCAATCCGTGAAATTCGTTCAATCCGTTGATGAGTCCGGGCAAAGGAGATTCGTTATGGCCGCAGCCACTGAAACATCCTCGACCGCCGGCTTCACGAAGGAAGTGGCCGGGCGCGTGTACGTCTGGGAGATTCCGGTGAGGCTGACGCACTGGCTCAATGTCGCCTGTATCGTTATCTTGTCGTTCACCGGCTATTACATCGGCAATCCGTACATTGCGGTCAGCAACCGCGAGTGGTACGGGCCTTACTTCATGGGGACGATGCGCTTTCTGCACTTCGCCACGGCCTACGTTTTCGTCGGCAGCCTGGCGCTGCGTACCTACTGGGCCTTCTTCGGCGGCAACAAATACGCCAGCTGGCGCGCACTCTTCCCGTTCCTAACCGCGGAGGGCCGGCGCGGCCTGGTGCAGGCGTTCCAGTATTACACCTTCCAGCGCCGTGAGCCACCCACCGTGCTTGGCCACAATGCGCTGGCCGGCTTCACCTACGGCATCATCGTCTTCCTGTACTTCTTGCAGGTCTTCACCGGTTTTGCGCTGTACGGCATGTCGCATCAGGATGGCTTCTGGTGGAACATGACCAGCTGGGTCTTTCAGTTTGTCGAACCGCAGCGCCTGCGCCTGCTGCATCACCTGATCATGTGGCTGCTCATCGCCTTCGCGCTGCACCACATCTATAGCGCCTTCCTGGTAGACGCCGAGGAAGCCAATGGACTGATGAGCAGCATCTTCA
>JANWYD010000058.1:622-905 GCA_025057155.1 Chloroflexaceae bacterium | reverse complement strand
ACCTCATCCCGCGCTTCTATGACCCGACCGCCGGGCGTGTGTGCGTGGACGGCTACGACCTGCGCACGGTGACGCTGGCTTCGCTGCGCAAGCAAATCGGTCTGGTGCCGCAGGAGACGCATTTGTTCAGCGGCACGGTGCGTGAGAACCTGCGCTACGGCAAGCTGGAGGCCACCGATGCCGAGCTGGAGGCGGCGGCGCGCGCGGCCAACGCCGCCGAGTTCATCGAGCAACTGCCCAACGGCTACGACACGGTCGTCGGCGAGCGCGGCGTGAAGCTGAG
>JANWYD010000058.1:0-612 GCA_025057155.1 Chloroflexaceae bacterium | reverse complement strand
GGCGGCCAGCGCCAGCGCATCGCCAGCGCATCGCCATCGCCCGCGCCCTCCTCAAAGACCCGCGCATCCTACTGCTGGACGAGGCCACCTCCAGCCTGGACTCCGAGTCCGAACAGCTGGTGCAGGAGGCCCTCGACCGGCTGATGAAGAACCGGACGACCGTCATCATCGCCCACCGCCTGAGCACTGTGCACCGTGCCGACCGCATCGCCGTGCTGGAGCGGGGCCGGCTGGTGGAGCTGGGCACGCACGCCGAGCTGTTGGCCCGCGACGGCCTGTATGCGCGGCTCTATCGGATGCAGTTCCGCAGTGAGGCGCTACCGTTCACTACGATGCCGGAAGCTGTTGCGGATTGAGTGATGTTCAACGGTCTATTTCTTTCTCCGCGTCCTGTCATCGCCATGATTCACGTGGCTGCTCTGCCCGGCACACCTGCCAACCGGCACAGCGTCGCCGAAATCGTTGAAGCGGCGGTGCGCGAGGCGCGGCTGTATCGCGCTGCCGGCGTGGACGGCCTCGCCATCGAGAACATGCACGACGTGCCGTACCTGCGCGGGCGCGTCGGGCCGGAGGTTGTGGCAGTAATGACTCTGGTCGGGCAGGCGGTGAAGG
>JANWYD010000057.1 GCA_025057155.1 Chloroflexaceae bacterium | reverse complement strand
TGGTGCGGCGCTCCGCTCCCTCGGTTCACCCCCACGGGCGTGGGGACACTGAAGACGCTTGGGGTGAAGCGGTCATCGCATGCGGTTCACCCCCACGGGCGTGGGGACAATGCCATGACATCCTCCAACGCCTCGATCCCCGGCGGTTCACCCCCACGGGCGTGGGGACAATACGCCGCGCGCCTGGGCGGACGGCTGCGGAAACGGTTCACCCCCACGGGCGTGGGGACAATTACGTCAGTTCGATGACCGACGCGCCGTCAGCCGGTTCACCCCCACGGGCGTGGGGACAATAGGCGCGCGGCGTCAGCAGGGAACCATCGCGGCGGTTCACCCCCACGGGCGTGGGGACAATTAATGCTGCGGCGGTTCTCTCGAACATTCTATCGGTTCACCCCCACGGGCGTGGGGACAATTTGTCGCCGTGCTTACGAGCTATATCACGCCGCGGTTCACCCCCACGGGCGTGGGGACAATTTGGTGACATTAATGTGAGCCATAAGCGTCACGGTTCACCCCCACGGGCGTGGGGACAATGGCGTCGGAGGTCCGACATATCCCGGCATCTGCGGTTCACCCCCACGGGCGTGGGGACAATCGTACAAGCTGTTGCTGGAGACGTGGCGTGATCGGTTCACCCCCACGGGCGTGGGGACAATATATCCTCATGTTCCCGCTCCCCCCCTCAGCGCGGTTCACCCCCACGGGCGTGGGGACAATAACCAACCGTTCCGCCAGCGCGTCGAGGGAACCGGTTCACCCCCACGGGCGTGGGGACAATGGAATGTCGTGAAGGGGGTCGTTCAAAGTGCGCGGTTCACCCCCACGGGCGTGGGGACAATATGGGCGGAGATCGGTAGAGCGTCGGGGAGTGAAATAGTCAGCACAGTTGTGGGGGAGAAGGGGGGCGGGGGCAG
>JANWYD010000056.1 GCA_025057155.1 Chloroflexaceae bacterium | reverse complement strand
CTTCTGAGTGTGCCTGTGCAGCTGGCGACGGAGGCAGTGCATCGTTTGGCGCGTCGTCAGCGCGATAAGAACGCCCGTCCCCGCGCCCTGCCGCCCCACCTCTGGAACGCCGCCCGCGAGGAGGCGTGCCACTTCTGCCTACAAACCTTAGCCCAACTGGTTCAGCTCGAGCGCGGTCCCGACGCCCTGCCGCCCGAGACGGCGACGCTCTATGATTCGTTCCTGAACGCCGTGCGCCAATACTTAGAAACTCCGCCCCCACACTTACAAGCCGATGCGCCCACGCTTTCGCCTTCCGAGCAACTCAAGCAGGAGCAGCTCCTGTGGCGTCAGGCGCGTGAGGCGTTGGAGTTGTGTGAGAAGTGGCGCAAAGCGATGCACACAGAAGGCTAACTCCCCTCTCCCGCGTGCGGGAGAGGGGCAGGGGGTGAGGGCTTACCGTGATGCACTCCCCTCTCCCGCGTGCGGGAGAGGGGCAGGGGGTGAGGGCTTACCGGGATCGAGTCTCTTCAAACACCACGATGTCGCCGCGCTGCACCACGCCGCGATAGGCAAACACGGGGTCTGCGTCAGGCGCCGTGCGCAACGCCACAGCAATCGTGTCGGGGTCGCCTTCCGTGCTGCCCGCGTCGCGGTTATCCGCCACGCGCACGGTCACGATACCCTGCGTGCGGCGCACGCCTTGACGAGTGCGCTGAGCCGCCCAGCCACGCCCAGAGAAGGTCGCAGTGCCCTCCTCCATATTCACAGCCAGACGCTCCACATTCCCTAAGTGGACGACGGTCACAGCGTTCTCGCCGCGCACCTCGATCTCGAACCCGCCGCTCGTGCGGGACTGCCCGTTGAACTCCAGCTGCTTCGCAGCGAATCGGAACTGCGCGTTCGGGCGCTCTGCATCGGGCGCGCCTGCCAGTCCCTGTCCTGCTGCGCCGCGCAGGGT
>JANWYD010000055.1 GCA_025057155.1 Chloroflexaceae bacterium | reverse complement strand
CAATCGCGCGGGCGGCGGCGAGGGCGTCAGGCAGTAGCGTCTCCGGCAGGCGCGGCGCCAGCGCGGCGAGCGCCTTGGCGCGGGACCACTCCCAGTCAATCGCGCGGGCGGTTGCGAGGGCGTTAGGCAGCAGCGCCTCCGGCAGATGCGGCGCCAGCGCGTCCAGCGCCGCGGCGCGGTCGTCCTCATCGCCAATCGCGCGGGCGGCGGCGAGGGCCTCGCGCAGAACGGCGGACCGTTCCGCCTCCGGCAGGTGTGGCGCCAGCGCGGTGAGCGCTTTGGCGCGGTCGTCCTCATCGCCAATCGCGCGGGCGGCGGCGAGGGCGTCAGGCAGTAGCGTCTCCGGCAGGCGCGGCGCCAGCGCGGCGAGCGCCGCGGCGCGGGACCACTCCCAGTCAATCGCGCGGGCGGTTGCGAGGGCGTTAGGCAGCAGCACCTCCGGCAGATGCGGCGCCAGCGCGGTGAGCGCCTCGGCGCGGGACCACTCCCAGTCAATCGCGCGGGCGGCGGCGAGGGCGTCAGGCAGTAGCGTCTCCGGCAGGCGCGGCGCCAGCGCGGCGAGCGCCGCGGCGCGGGACCACTCCCAGTCAATCGCGCGGGCGGTTGCGAGGGCGTTAGGCAGCAGCACCTCCGGCAGATGCGGCGCCAGCGCGTCCAGCGCCGCGGCGCGGTCGCCCTCATCGCCAATCGCGCGGGCGGCGGCGAGGGCCTCGCGCAGGACGGCGGACCGTTCCGCCTCCGGCAGATGTGGCGCCAGCGTGGTGAGCGCTTTGGCGCGGGACCCCTCATCGCCAATCGCGCGGGCGGCGGCGAGGGCCTCGCGCAGCAGTTCAGGTGGCAGGCGCGGCGCCAGCGCAGCGAGCGCCTCGGCGCGGGACGATTCCCAGGCAATCGCGCGGGCGGTTGCGAGGGCGTTAGGCAGCAGCACCTCCGGCAGATGCGGC
>JANWYD010000054.1 GCA_025057155.1 Chloroflexaceae bacterium | reverse complement strand
AGATCGCTGTGGTAGGTCAAGACGACTGGTTGTTTGAGCAAACGCCCGCGCAACGCCAATCCCGGCGCATCAAACTGCGGCAGATGCAGACTCATCGCGTCGTGTTCGAGCGACAGGCGAGTGGCCAGCCAGCCGAACGTTGGCATAATGACCCCTTTGCTGACACGAGCCAGCACCGGCGCGCGCACCACTCGCACGCCATCGAGCAACTCAACCTTCGGCAAGCTCGGATCATACTGCGAGGTCAGTACGGTCACTTTGTGGCCGCGCCGGGCTAAACCACGGGCCAAGCGCTCGACATAGATAGTGAGACCACTCGTGTAAGGCCGATAGTAGGTCAGCGCACAAAGAATTCGCATACGACGACGTGAAATAAAGAACGAGAGGCGATCAACCTCTCGTCAGTGGATGCCTCTGGAGGCGACGGCGGGAATCGAACCCGCGAATGGCGGTTTTGCAGACCGCTGCATTACCACTTTGCTACGTCGCCGTCGCGCTCTATTTTAGCACAGGCAAGCTAACCACGCAAATGATACCAATCAGCAGCCTATTAAGACGATGGATGAGTCGCAATCGCTGCCACGGTCGCTCCCACCACGCGTGCCAGATCGTTTGGCGCTATCCCAATCATCACCCCACGCTGGCCAGCATTCACATAGATGATCGAATGCGCCAACGCCGACTCATCGAGGTAGGAAGGCCACCGCTTCGCCACTAGCGCTAATGCGCCAATCCCCCCGACCCGCAATCCGGTTAGGCGTTCAGCTTCAGCATGCGGCGCCATCTCAAATCGCTTGGCGTTGGCTAAGGCCGCAAGGCGCTTAAGATCAAGCTGACAGTTAGCCGGCACCATTGCTAAGGCCGGCCGCGCGCCGGCGCCAATGACGACCAGCGTTTTGAAGACACACGTCGCGGGGACGCCGATCGCCGCCGCCACTGCCACTG
>JANWYD010000053.1 GCA_025057155.1 Chloroflexaceae bacterium | reverse complement strand
TCCGGTCGCCGATCTTATCTATCACCGCCTGCAGGGGATGGTCGCTGACGTACAGGCCGAGCAGCTCCTTCTCCCACTTGAGCTTCTCGCGCTGGGAGATGACGGCCTTGCCCTTCGCCAGCCGCACGCCGCTAAAACCTGCCGCCTCGCCCGTGCCGCCGAACAGAGTCAGCTGACCGGCCTCCTGCGCGCGGAAGTGCGCGGCGCTAGCATTGATCATCTGATCCAGGCCGTCCAGCAGCTCACCGCGCTCGCCGAAGGCATCCAGCGCGCCGACCTTGATCAGGCACTCCAGCGCGCGTTTGCCGACGTGGCGCAGGTCCACGCGCTGGCAGAAGTCATCAAGCGAGCGGAATCTGCCGCCCTGCGCGCGCGCGTTCAGGATGACCTGCACCGCGCCCTCGCCGACGTTCTTGATGGCCGCCAGGCCGAAGCGGATGGCGGATTTTTGATTTTGGATTTTGGATTGGGCCGCAACGATGCCGCCCGTCTTCGCCCTTGACTCTTGACCCCCGACTCTTGGCTTCGGCTCTTCGTCTTCAATCGAAAAATCAATCTGGCTGTAGTTCACGTCCGGCGGGCGGACTTCGATGCCGAGCGCGCGGCAATCCTCGACGTAGAGCGCGACGTTGTCGGTATCATGCTTGTACGCCGAGAGCAGCGCCGTCATATACTCGACGGGATAGCGGGCCTTCAGGTAAGCGGTCTGGACGGCAATGACGCCGTAGACGGCGGCGTGACTTTTGTTGAAGCCGTACCTCGCAAACTCCTCCCAGTCGTGGAAGATGGCCTCGGCGACTTCGCGCGGTATGCCGCGCTCCACCGCGCCCTTGACGAATTTCTCCTGATGCTTGAGCAGCGCTTCCTTCTGCTTCTTGGCAATGGCCTTGCGCAGGTCGTCGGACTCGCTCAGGCTGTAGCCGGCCAGCTCCACCGCCGCGCGCATAATCTGTT
>JANWYD010000052.1 GCA_025057155.1 Chloroflexaceae bacterium | reverse complement strand
AACCCAGTCCACCGAAGACGTGCCCCAGCAGCGCGCCCACGCCCGCAATCGCACCGGCGCCCGCGCCGCGCTGTATGGACAGGCTGTTGTTGAGCGGCTTGTCCCACATCCCGGCCAGGTATCCCGCGCCTGCACCTACGACCAGCGCTATACAGGGCACACACAATGGGAACAAGAAGGCCAGGATGCCGCCGATGAACAGCATCACTACTGCAAAGATCAGACCGGAACGAACCATGATGTTTTACTCCTTTCTGAGTGGAAACACGAAATAGGGTTGAGCCGACCTCAACTCCCGACTTCCAACAACACCTTGAGCACGCCGGGATGCCGGGCATGCGCCAGCGCCTCCACCGCCTCGCGCAACGGGTAACGCGCGTGAATCAGACCGGTCACCTCCACCTCGCCGCTCGCCAGCGCGCGCAGCGCCCGGTCGAACGGCCCGCAGCGCGAACCGATCACGGTGATCTCGTCCACCACGAGGCGGCTCATGTCTACGGTCAGGCTGCCGGCATAGGTGCTCTTCAACACCAGCGTGCCGCGCGGGCGCGTCAGGCGGCGCGCCAGCTCAAAGCCTGCCGGACTGCCGGTGCACTCCACCACCACATCGGCACGCTGCGCGGGCAGGGCGTTCAGCGTCGCCGTGCGTAGGCCGCGCCGCTCCAATAGCGCAAGCTTCTCTGCATGCTTGCCGATGGCCGTCAGCGCGCAACCGGTGAGCGCCAGCGCCTGCGCGCACAACAGACCAAGCTTGCCATCGCCGACTACATAGACGGTATCGCCCGGGCCGATGTGCACTTGCTCCAGAATTTCGAAGGCAGCGGCCAACGGCTCGGTGAAAACGGCCTGTTCATCGGAGACCGCATCCGGGACGGCGTGCAAGTTCTCGACGGGCAAGGTGAGGTACTCGGCAAAAGCGCCGGGGCGATTGACGATGCCGAGCACAGTGCGCCGGTCACAGTGGGTGC
>JANWYD010000051.1 GCA_025057155.1 Chloroflexaceae bacterium | reverse complement strand
GTGCAGCGCCACGTGCGGGAACTCCAGCATGACCTCGCGCAGTTTGGGCGCGATGCCGGTGTACGGCACGAGGACGGCGCGCAGCTGCGGACTGGCGCTGAGGTGCGCCCGCTCCGCCGAGCCGGCCACCAGCAGGTGCGTATCCGGCGGGACCTCCGCGCCGTCGGTCAGCCGGATGTCCGGGCTGAGCTGCGCGCGCAGGGCCTCAATGACGGTTGGTTCAAAAGCTTCGAGGAGGTGGACGTTAAGGGTCATGCGACTATTGAACCGCAAGGCGGGCCGGAATGCAACACACCCCCACGGCGGACGTGCACGCAGAGGTTGTTAGGGAACGTGCCCGCCCTTTCGATCGCCGCTTCGGTTTCGCTCAGCGTCCGCTCTCAGGGTGCGGCTGACATGTTTTGCGTGCACCCTCACGGCGGGAAAATCGGGCAGGTAAAATCAATCCGTCATGGCCGATCCAAAATCCCAAATCCAAAATCCAAAATCACAACACTCCAATCGCAAATCTCCAACCCTCACTAATCCTCGCAACCCGGACATCAAACAGGCGCGCCGGTTGCAGCAGCGCAAGGTGCGCGATGAGACCGGGCTGTTCCTCGTCGAGGGCATTCGGCATGTGGGCGAGGCGGTGGCCGCCGGCGCGCACATCGCCTACTTCTGCTACGCGCCCGATCTGCTCAAGAGCGAGTTCGCCTATGACCTGCTGGAGAAGCAGCGCCGCGCCGGCGCGCGCGTCTATGCCCTGGCGGCCGATGTCTTCCGTTCCATCGCCGATAAGGAGAACCCGCAGGGCATCCTGGCCGTTGTCAAACGTCACCAACTTCAGCTTGCCGACCTGCAACCTGCCACACACCCCTGGCTCGTTGCGCTCGTTTCGCCGCAGGACCCCGGCAACATCGGCGCGGTAATGCGGACGATTGACGCCGTAGGTGCAAGCGGCCTGATTCTGCTCGACGGCGGCGCAGACCCCGGTCACCC
>JANWYD010000050.1 GCA_025057155.1 Chloroflexaceae bacterium | reverse complement strand
AACCCGGAGAGCGCGAAGAGCAGCACCAGCGCGCCGGGTAACAGGTTCTCAGCCGGCAGCCGACCGATGAGGGTGCTCATCAGCCAGGCGGAGGTGACGCACAGCAGGCCCGTCCACACCAGCGACACCGCGATGCGCGAGAGCAGGTTGGCGAACTTGGAGGCCGGGCTGAGGTAGAGCTGTTCGAGCGTGCCCTGCTTCTGGTCGCGGCGCACGTTGTAGCCGATAGTCCACAGCGTGTCCGAGAGGAACATGAACAGGATGAAGCCGTAGACGACGATGCCGGCGGTGGTCGAATTGCCCTCCGCGCCGGCGTCGCGCGGCGCGAACATCAGCCCGGCCAGCGTAAGGACGGTGACGATCAGAAAGATTTGTCCGAAGGAAGCGACGAACTCAACCGGATAGCGCAGCATAATCATCAGCTCTTTCTGCGCCATGGCGAGGAGCGTGCTGAGAAAGGCGGCGGGGCCGCGTAGCAACCTCGGAGAGTCGGGCATGGTTATTTCATTTCTGATTTTAGATTTTGGATTGCGGATTTTGGATTGGCAATTCGAAATCAGAAATCCACAATCGCAAATCAAAACTGGCCGACGCCTTCGTTGCGCTGGATGCTGCGCTCGGTGCGCTGGAACACCCAAAAGCCGAACAGCGGCGCGACGAGCATGAACGCCCAGAGCACGGCCATGTCCGCGTACCACTCGCCGAAGAAGTAGCCCACGCCCAGCAGCGCCGAACGCACGCCGTTGGTCATCCAGGTGGGCGGGAACAGCCAGGCGATGACGCGGACGAAGGGCGGCAGCACCGTCACCGGGAAGAAAATCCCCATCAGGAAGCTCACCACCCACTGCATCAGATTGACGACGGCGTTGGACTCCTTGACCTTGAGCACCACCGCCCCGAAGAGCAAGGCCATGCCGTACAACGGGAGCAGCCCGACAGCGATGAAGCCGAGCGCCAGCAGCACATTGCCCTGAAACGGGT
>JANWYD010000049.1 GCA_025057155.1 Chloroflexaceae bacterium | reverse complement strand
GGTATCGAGGCCTCGGCAGTAGTTAGTGTAGATGGCTTGCCCATTGCAACCGCCCTGCCGCGTGAAGTAGAAGAAGACCGAGTCTCCGCCATGTCGGCGGCCATGCTTTCGCTTGGTGAGCGAATCGCCTCCGAGCTGGGACGTGGTAATCTGAACGAAGTCTACATCAAAGGCGAAAGGGGCTACGTCATTCTCCAATCGGTCGGTTCGGAAGCGGTGCTGACGGTGCTGGCGCGCGAGGGCGCAAAGCTGGGCCTGGTCTTCCTGGACATGCGCCGCGCCGCGGAAGACCTCGCCAAACTCGTCTAAGCATTCCTTCGTAAGCGTTGACATCCGCCGGGGCCGGACCAGCATGACAGGTCACGGCCCCGGTTTTCGTTATGAAGACGGTCATCGTCATCCCCACCTACAACGAAGCAGAAAATCTGGAAGCCCTGACAGAGGCGCTCTGGGCCTTGCCGCTCGACGCAAAGCTGCTGGTGGTGGACGATGCCTCGCCCGACGGCACCGGCCAAATCGCCGACCGTCTGGCCGCTGCCAACCCCGACCGGTTCAGCGTCATCCACCGGCCTCGGCTGCTCGGCCTGGGCACGGCCTATGTGCAAGGCTTCCGCCGCGCGCTCGAGATGGGCGCCGATGTCATCATCCAGATGGACGCCGACTTTTCGCACGGGCCGCACTACCTGCCGGGGATGGTCGCCCAATTGCGTGACTATGACGTGGTCATCGGCTCACGCTATGTACCCGGTGGCAGCACCGACAAGCGCTGGGGGTTGGGCCGCAAGCTGCTCTCGGCCTGGGCCAACCTGTACGCGCGCACCATCCTCGGCCTGCACATCCGCGACGCTACTGCCGGCTTCCGCGTCTGGCGCCGCTCCACGCTGGAGGGCCTCGGCCTGGATCGCGTGGTGTCCAACGGCTACGTCTTCCAGGTCGAGATGTCCTATCTGACCGAACGGCTCGGCTACCGCTGGCTGGAGATGCCGATTTACTTCGAAG
>JANWYD010000048.1 GCA_025057155.1 Chloroflexaceae bacterium | reverse complement strand
GAGGCCGCCGCCCAACTCATCACCGCCTTTGCCCGCAGGGTGGTGAGCGACCGCAAACTGGCCGAGTCCTGCTCGCCCACCGCCTTCGGGCGCTGGAACACGCTCGCCCGTCAAGATGCCGCGTTCGACCTGAGCCAGTCCAACCACCTCAACGTCCTGCGCTACGCCCTATTGGACTTCATCGGCGACTTTGCAAACTGGGATAACTCGACCGTCCCCGCCTATCTCGAAACGGCGCGGCTGTTGACGCACATCGCCCACCTCGCCCTGACCGATCCGGGCTTTCAATTGCCGTCCCTCGACTGGAGCAACCCCCAATCCGCAATCCAGAGTCTTCAATCGCAAATCTCCCATCTTCCGCGCCCGCTCGTGGTGGACCCGTTCGCCGGGGGCGGCTCGATCCCGCTCGAAGCCCTGCGCATCGGCGCGGATGCGTTCGCCTCCGACCTCAACCCGGTGGCGGTGCTGCTCAACAAGGTGGTGCTGGAATACATCCCGAAGTATGGGGACGCGGAATGCAGAGTGCGGAATGAGAACGGGGAAGAGGTGGTATTGAAGGGGCTGGCGGAGGCGGTGCGGTATTGGGGGAACTGGATCAAGGAACGGGCGGAGAAGGAGCTGGCCGAGTTTTACCCGAAGGACCCGGACGGCAGCACGCCGATTGCCTACCTGTGGGCGCGGACGATCCGCTGTGAGGGGCCGGGCTGCGGCGCGGAAGTGCCGCTGATGCGCAGCCTGTGGCTGGCAAAGAGGGACGAGCGCTCCGTGGCGCTGCGCCTCGTGCCGGACAAGAACCGCAAGCGCGTTGATTTTGAAATCATCCAGAAGCGCAACGGCAGGTGGTATCCGCAATCAGAAATCGGCAATCCAAAATCCGAAATCAAAAATCCGCCATTCGACGGCACGGTAAAGCGCGGCTCGGCCACCTGCCCGGTGTGCGGTTACACCACGCCTGTGGCGCGGGTGCGCGAGCAATTGAGGGCAAGGCGCGGCGGCGCG
>JANWYD010000047.1 GCA_025057155.1 Chloroflexaceae bacterium | reverse complement strand
CAACAATTTCGGCTCACGGTAGAGCACTGAAACCGTAGATCTTGTTCACATGCAACCCGACCAATTTGTCTTTCAACAATTTCGGCTCACGGTAGAGCACTGAAACTGACATGTAATTGCGATATAGTCGCTTAGGATGTGACGACTTTCAACAATTTCGGCTCACGGTAGAGCACTGAAACCAGCAGGGCGTGCTGGTCGTGACGGCAGGCGAGTGGCTTTCAACAATTTCGGCTCACGGTAGAGCACTGAAACGCGATAGTGCGCCATACAGCCCTAATTAATAAAAACCTTTCAACAATTTCGGCTCACGGTAGAGCACTGAAACACACAATTTCGGGGGGTTGCGATGAGGGTTGAGAAATCTTTCAACAATTTCGGCTCACGGTAGAGCACTGAAACATTTCGGTCGCCGCAATCTCGGCCAATCGATCTATCTTTCAACAATTTCGGCTCACGGTAGAGCACTGAAACTGGCACTCGCTGCGTGACACACCAAGATATTATTTCTTTCAACAATTTCGGCTCACGGTAGAGCACTGAAACCGCTAGCGCGCTCGCGTGGCTTTCGGTCTGCACATCTTTCAACAATTTCGGCTCACGGTAGAGCACTGAAACGGAAGATGAAGCGGATGATGGTCGGAGCCAAGACGGCTTTCAACAATTTCGGCTCACGGTAGAGCACTGAAACTTGAGCGCCTGCGTATCGTATCGCCAGTATCGGTTTACTTTCAACAATTTCGGCTCACGGTAGAGCACTGAAACACATACCATTGGTCGGATCAGGCACTAACCGCCGCTCACTTTCAACAATTTCGGCTCACGGTAGAGCACTGAAACTGACATAGGATTTGAGCGTGGTGGGTTTTCGGTACCTTTCAACAATTTCGGCTCACGGTAGAGCACTGAAACAAGGCGTTGCTTGATCGGTTAGAGCAGAAGGTGTCTTTCAACAATTTCGGCTCACGGTAGAGCACTGAAACTAGACGCGGCATCAATCT
>JANWYD010000046.1 GCA_025057155.1 Chloroflexaceae bacterium | reverse complement strand
CCTTCACCGACGCCGCAGGTAATCCTACCGCCGACTACGTGGCCCGCTGGAACGGCATGTGGTGGAACCTCGGCGGCGGCGCCGATGGCGCGCTGAACGGCCCGGTCCTCGCCCTGGCGGTAAGCGGCGCCAACGTGTACGCGGGCGGCACCTTCACCGACGCCGCAGGTAATCCTACCGCCGACTACGTGGCCCGCTGGAACGGCATGTGGTGGAACCTCGGCGGCACCTTCGACGGCGCGCTCAGCGGCCCTAACTTTACCGCGCTGGCCGAGCTGATTCATCCAACCGGCCCGGCCATCATCGCTAGCGGCGGCATTGCTACGCTCGATCACGTGCGCCGGCTGGCCCAACTTGGCGTTGAGGGAGCGATTATCGGCAAGGCATTGTACGTTGGGGCAATCAACTTGACAGAGGCAATTGCTGTTGCCCAGACCGTGACCTTATAGACAGCAACGAACGCAACCATTGCGGAAGAATAAGAGGTTTTTATGTCAAGTTCCGACCTTACTGCGCGCTACGAAGAAGAACGGCTGCGCGCCCAAGAACAATCGCAACTCGTCTACTTGCAGGGCCAGATTGACGAGTTGCGCCGCCTGCTCAAAGATCAGACCAACAAATATCAATGGGCGATGGAGCAGGTGCGCAAGAACGAGGGTGCAATTGCGCAAGTGCAAAGCCTCTTCGAGCGGCACACGAGCGACGTTGCGCAAGCCAATGAGATTGTGCGCCGCGACGTGGTGGCATTACGGCGCGAAGTGGCAGCGGCACTTGTTAAAATCGAAGAAGGCGTGCGTCCGTTGCGCGACATGCAGTCCCAGATCCAGCAAATTGCCGAAGCGCGCAAACAAGATCGCGACTTTCTCGCCGGCTGGCTGAGCCGGATCGAACAGGCCGAACGGCAAATTGCGGCCTTATCATCACAGATTAAAGAACTCGATGAGCGCCAACGCCAGTTTGCTCTCCAACTCGAACGGTTGCGTGAGGCCGACGCAGCGGTTATGCAAG
>JANWYD010000045.1 GCA_025057155.1 Chloroflexaceae bacterium | reverse complement strand
GCCTCGATCCAGAGCGCGCTTTCAACAATTTCGGCTCACGGTATAGCACTGAAACTTGACAAGGTTGAGGTAATAATTGTTGTTGTATTCGCTTTCAACAATTTCGGCTCACGGTAGAGCACTGAAACGTCGGTCATCCTCGACGCGAGGGGAGGGATGATTGCGGCTTTCAACAATTTCGGCTCACGGTAGAGCACTGAAACACACGCTGGCCTACCCCTCGCGGGACGGCTACGCGCCTTTCAACAATTTCGGCTCACGGTAGAGCACTGAAACACCGTTTGAGTATCGCTGGTATCAGAAGGATTTGCTTCTTTCAACAATTTCGGCTCACGGTAGAGCACTGAAACCTCATTGCGGAAGAGCGAGAATATCGGCCTTACCGTAGCTTTCAACAATTTCGGCTCACGGTAGAGCACTGAAACTACCTTATTTATCGGTGTAACTGGGATGACCAAACTTTCAACAATTTCGGCTCACGGTAGAGCACTGAAACACTTATGCAAGCCGAGCGCATCGTCGAGCGCATCGTTGACTTTCAACAATTTCGGCTCACGGTAGAGCACTGAAACGCGCCGTCTGCGGCGGCGAGTAGCGCGTCTCGCCGCTTTCAACAATTTCGGCTCACGGTAGAGCACTGAAACGCGGATGCGGAGGCCGTCCCCGCCGAGGCCGGTCGCTTTCAACAATTTCGGCTCACGGTAGAGCACTGAAACGCGGGCTGCCCGTCCTCGGTCTGTCCGAGATGCAGGGCTTTCAACAATTTCGGCTCACGGTAGAGCACTGAAACAGTTGGCTCAGCTATCGCGAGATATTGCGGTTGTCCGCTTTCAACAATTTCGGCTCACGGTAGAGCACTGAAACACTCAATCGACACGGCGTGGTTCGTAAACAAATTACTTTCAACAATTTCGGCTCACGGTAGAGCACTGAAACCACTATAGGCTTGTCGTAGCAGAAGATGTTTACGCTTTCAACAATTTCGGCTCACGGAAGAGCACTGAAACGCGGTGACTATCG
>JANWYD010000044.1 GCA_025057155.1 Chloroflexaceae bacterium | reverse complement strand
ACCACGATAGAGTTGGAGCGCAGCTTGGGCGCTGCGGCGGGCAAAATCGGGATCAGTTGTAGTCTGCGCACCGCTGGCGCGCAACTCAAACTCATCAACATCAATCCACGCACCAAACGAGGGGGCAAAACTGTAGGCCAAACCCTGCCGGCGAATAAAAAAAGGCGGCACACGCGGCGGGCGATGCGGTTCGAGAGCCGCATTAAGCGTATTCAACGTCACCTTAAATTGGCGCTCGGCGGCTTCGAGATCAGCGTCAGGCCAGAGCCATGCACAAATCTGCTCGCGCTGCACCCAATTACCGCGCATTGTCAGCAACAATTGGAAGAGCTGGCGCGCCTTTTCGCGTTGCCACTCGCGAGCTTGTATCTCTTGATTACCGCGCCAGACCCGAAACGCCCCCAGCATCTGCACGCGCAGCGTAAAGCCGGGATGGTAATCATCCACCGTATCATCGGCAGCAATTGAGGGGAAGCCCTGCCGCAACAGCCGAGCGGCCGTATCGCGGTGGGCCGGCATCGTCCGCGCGCGCAACAACAACGGCACTAGCGCGGCAATGTCACGCGGGCCGAAAAGGCTGGGGCCGATCAAGACATTCTCATAGCCGTGCTCAACTGCTTCCCGCATCACCTGATCGACCAGCGGATCAACCGTAGCGGTGCGTCCGGCGCGCAAGGAAGCCAAGGCGCGCCACAGATGGACGAGAAACAGACCGAAGGTATCGTGGCCGGCTTGGAAGCGTTGCTCAGCCTGATCAAGCCACTCGGAGCCACGCGGATCATCGGCGACCAGCGTGACACTGCCAAGCGCGAGCAACATCAAGGCTGCTACCCACTCATCGCCAGCGGAAGCGGCCAACAACAACCCTTCGCGGGCATCGGCTTCGGCGCGGGCCAGATCGCCGGCGTGACCATGGAGCAAGTACAAGCAATGGTAGCCTTCGGCGCGAGTGCGGGGCACCGTCACCTGTTGTAGCAGGCGCAAGCCGCGGCTGTAATGCTGGCGCGCAGCGTGATCATCG
>JANWYD010000043.1 GCA_025057155.1 Chloroflexaceae bacterium | reverse complement strand
AAACATATTTTGCTCGCAAGCGATCCCGAGAACAATCCCGCTTTCAACAATTTCGGCTCACGGTAGAGCACTGAAACGAAATACAGGTCGGGGAGCGGAACCCACTCCGGCCGGTCGACTTTCAACAATTTCGGCTCACGGTAGAGCACTGAAACATATTTTGCTCGCAAGCGATCCCGAGAACAATCCCGCTTTCAACAATTTCGGCTCACGGTAGAGCACTGAAACACGAGGCGGCGCAGTGGGCCGACACGTTGGCCGAGGAGCGACTTTCAACAATTTCGGCTCACGGTAGAGCACTGAAACAGGAGTGTGGACAGCGACAACGTGTAATACCCGTCCCCTTTCAACAATTTCGGCTCACGGTAGAGCACTGAAACCTCGCATTGTTCTAAAGGAATGGATCGAAAGCGAGGCTTTCAACAATTTCGGCTCACGGTAGAGCACTGAAACCGCACCCGCTGGGCCGGCGGCCAAACTGTTCGACTCGCCTTTCAACAATTTCGGCTCACGGTAGAGCACTGAAACGACGAATTAAGATACTCCTCAATAGCCTTAATAAGAACTTTCAACAATTTCGGCTCACGGTAGAGCACTGAAACCAGTGTATTTATTGCCGGCCTCATACTCCAATACGCCGCCTTTCAACAATTTCGGCTCACGGTAGAGCACTGAAACGCTAAGCACGTCACGCACAACAGCCATATCGGCGCGGAGCGCGGCGACTTTCAACAATTTCGGCTCACGGTAGAGCACTGAAACGCCCACGCACAGAAACATGCCCACCACCACGAGAACTTTCAACAATTTCGGCTCACGGTAGAGCACTGAAACGCTGTGCAGCCGGCGCTGGTACGATTGCTTACTGGAGGCTTTCAACAATTTCGGCTCACGGTAGAGCACTGAAACGCATAATGCTCGCCCGGCTGCACCGGCCCGCCGTCGTCTTTCAACAATTTCGGCTCACGGTAGAGCACTGAAACACACAGTATAGTATCCGTCCACCACGTCAACGACAGTATT
>JANWYD010000042.1 GCA_025057155.1 Chloroflexaceae bacterium | reverse complement strand
CGGGCGTGGGGACAATAGGATGTTCTCACCCCGAAAGATCGCACAACGCGGTTCACCCCCACGGGCGTGGGGACAATCATCTCGTCGTGACGTTGCTGAAGCCGCTGCGCGGTTCACCCCCACGGGCGTGGGGACAATCTGAGCAAACGCCTCAAGTTGCGGCGCATTCGCGGTTCACCCCCACGGGCGTGGGGACAATAGCAACAGCGCCAACCGCACCGCGCCGAGCGTCGGTTCACCCCCACGGGCGTGGGGACAATTGATTCAGATGCAAGGCTAATAGCTCCATGATCGGTTCACCCCCACGGGCGTGGGGACAATGGTGGTGCCGTCTGAGCGTGAGGCGCTGCATCCGGTTCACCCCCACGGGCGTGGGGACAATAAGCGGCGTTTCGCGGTCGGGAGCGGCAAAAAAAGGTTCACCCCCACGGGCGTGGGGACAATGCTAAAACCATACTGTTCTAGTCTATTATGCGCGGTTCACCCCCACGGGCGTGGGGACAATTTGTCGATTGCGCGCAGTAGCGCGTCAATCGCCGGTTCACCCCCACGGGCGTGGGGACAATGACGAGCACGTGATCTATGTTGATCTCGATGACGGTTCACCCCCACGGGCGTGGGGACAATCCGCCGTGCAGCGGGCACGCGCCGCGCCAGGACGGTTCACCCCCACGGGCGTGGGGACAATGGGCATACGCGCCAGCGGCAGAGAGAGCAACTTGGTTCACCCCCACGGGCGTGGGGACAATTCAAGCAGCCGATTTCTGTTCATTCCTGACCTCGGTTCACCCCCACGGGCGTGGGGACAATGATGAAGTCGGGGTCATTTTCCGGCGTGAACACGGTTCACCCCCACGGGCGTGGGGACAATCAATGCGCGCGTCCAACACGCGCCCACCAATGCGGTTCACCCCCACGGGCGTGGGGACAATTTCTTTGCAGCCGCAGACCGCGCGGGCGCAGCCGGTTCACCCCCACGGGCGTGGGGACAATGATACGCTTCCCATTGCGCCAGCGCCTGCTCATGGTTCACCCCCACGGGCGTGGGGACAATGGGGGATGATTATGGAGTGGATATTCGAGTTTCGGTTCACCCCCACGGGCGTGGGGACAATAACCGGCGGCGCTGTGGGATTATCTCCTCAATCGGTTCACCCCCACGGGCGTGGGGACAATTTTGGAACAATATTCAGCGATGCCATTCCATGCGGTTCACCCCCACGGGCGTGGGGACAATGTCGTCACGCCGTTGACGCGCGTCCGGTCACGCGGTTCACCCCCACGGGCGTGGGGACAATCCGGTCGAGTTCGCGTTCGGCGTCCGCATCGCCGGTTCACCCCCACGGGCGTGGGGACAATCGCCGTCTCCGCGCGCCGCGCGCGATCCGCGACGGGTCACCCCCACGGGCGTGGGGACAATCGGCGTCGGC
>JANWYD010000041.1 GCA_025057155.1 Chloroflexaceae bacterium | reverse complement strand
AAAGTATTTTCCTTTGCTTGGCACAGCCCAACTGGAGAAGTTTCAGTGCTCTACCGTGAGCCGAAATTGTTGAAAGCCCGAGCCGCTGGAGCCGGTCGGCAACGAGATCGGCGTTTCAGTGCTCTACCGTGAGCCGAAATTGTTGAAAGTATTTTCCTTTGCTTGGCACAGCCCAACTGGAGAAGTTTCAGTGCTCTACCGTGAGCCGAAATTGTTGAAAGCTACGCCTCCACGTGGAGCAGCTCAAACGCGAGCTGGTTTCAGTGCTCTACCGTGAGCCGAAATTGTTGAAAGATAATAGTACCGTCACGCCAACTACGCTGCTTTTGTTTCAGTGCTCTACCGTGAGCCGAAATTGTTGAAAGTCGATATGTCGATATTCGTCGTCCTAGCGAACTCACGTTTCAGTGCTCTACCGTGAGCCGAAATTGTTGAAAGCTTCTTCTGCGACCTCAATGATGAGACCGTCGCGTGTTTCAGTGCTCTACCGTGAGCCGAAATTGTTGAAAGTTGACGTAGATTGCGAACAAACGCCTCAGCATTTGGAGTTTCAGTGCTCTACCGTGAGCCGAAATTGTTGAAAGCTCCGTATACGTCAGCGATTGCAGTGTAGCGGATATCAGCTTTCAGTGCTCTACCGTGAGCCGAAATTGTTGAAAGCCATAACTTCGTTTTGGTGAAAGATGATTATCCTATAGCCTTTCAGTGCTCTACCGTGAGCCGAAATTGTTGAAAGAACTTCGTTTTGGTGAAAGATGATTATCCTATAGCCTTTCAGTGCTCTACCGTGAGCCGAAATTGTTGAAAGACATTTTTTCATCAATTCGTGACGCTATTCGTTAAGGCTTTCAGTGCTCTACCGTGAGCCGAAATTGTTGAAAGAAGGCGTAAACCCGTATATAACCGCGAAAGTACTAGCTCTTTCAGTGCTCTACCGTGAGCCGAAATTGTTGAAAGGTGACACAAGACGCTGTAATAGAGGTAAGAAATCTAACTTTCAGTGCTCTACCGTGAGCCGAAATTGTTGAAAGTTCTCTCTATTTTAACCGCGTTACGTTCAACACGCGCTTTCAGTGCTCTACCGTGAGCCGAAATTGTTGAAAGTGTTGATGATGGTATGCTTGCAAAACTGCAACGGGTAGCTTTCAGTGCTCTACCGTGAGCCGAAATTGTTGAAAGTAGCTCTGCATCTGATAGTAGGGGGGTTGAAATTGGCTTTCAGTGCTCTACCGTGAGCCGAAATTGTTGAAAGTGTTGACGATTTAATGTGATTAACCGTCTGCTCTAGCCTTTCAGTGCTCTACCGTGAGCCGAAATTGTTGAAAGTGATAGAGTGCAATTGCATTACGCAATAGGTGCAATTCTTTCAGTGCTCTACCGTGAGCCGAAATTGTTGAAAGGCTTAGCCGATTAACGTCAATGAGCGCCCAATTGTTTCTTTCAGTGCTCTACCGTGAGCCGAAATTGTTGAAAGTCGCTCTGACTCGCTCAAACTGCGCTCATCGACCGGGTTTCAGTGCTCTACCGTGAGCCGAAATTGTTGAAAGCACTTTCTGTTGAGCAGGGCGAGATTACGGTCGGAGTTTCAGTGCTCTACCGTGAGCCGAAATTGTTGAAAGCCCTTCCGAACGACCCACTCCATGCGGCGCAAGATTGTTTCAGTGCTCTACCGTGAGCCGAAATTGTTGAAAGCGTTCGGGGTGGTGCTCGGCGTGCTCGTTCTGTATCGTTTCAGTGCTCTACCGTGAGCCGAAATTGTTGAAAGGGTTATGTGGCAGTATGGCGTGCCTCAAACGCGAAAGGTTTCAGTGCTCTACCGTGAGCCGAAATTGTTGAAAGGGCCAGCCGAGCGAGGTCCACACCTCGGCCGCATCCAGTTTCAGTGCTCTACCGTGAGCCGAAATTGTTGAAAGGTTGTCGGTGTTTTGCACGTGCTCCATGCAATTCCCGGTTTCAGTGCTCTACCGTGAGCCGAAATTGTTGAAAGTTATGCCGCCGAATGGCTCGGCGCTGTGTAACCGAGGTTTCAGTGCTCTACCGTGAGCCGAAATTGTTGAAAGCGTAAGAAGCAACCGTCTGTAGAGGGGTAGGAGTAGCAGGCGTCAGCAACTCGCTGCCGCGCCCGATCATCTGGGATGTCGTAGATGACGAGACACTGCATCGTTGCCCTCGCTTA
>JANWYD010000040.1 GCA_025057155.1 Chloroflexaceae bacterium | reverse complement strand
AATACTGTCGTTGACGTGGTGGACGGATACTATACTGTGTGTTTCAGTGCTCTACCGTGAGCCGAAATTGTTGAAAGCGAAGGCATGAATGTGCCATTCGAGCAATATTACCGTTTCAGTGCTCTACCGTGAGCCGAAATTGTTGAAAGAATACTGTCGTTGACGTGGTGGACGGATACTATACTGTGTGTTTCAGTGCTCTACCGTGAGCCGAAATTGTTGAAAGTTGCTCGAACAATATCCCGACTACGTGAAAAAGATCAGTTTCAGTGCTCTACCGTGAGCCGAAATTGTTGAAAGGGTATTTTGACAACCTTCTTCGCGCCAAAAAACTGCGTTTCAGTGCTCTACCGTGAGCCGAAATTGTTGAAAGCCAAGGCACGTGCGCAGACATGCTCAAGCTTGCCAGTTTCAGTGCTCTACCGTGAGCCGAAATTGTTGAAAGAACGACATCGGCCAAGCGCAGTCGAGACATAGCCAGTTTCAGTGCTCTACCGTGAGCCGAAATTGTTGAAAGTCGACCGGCCGGAGTGGGTCCCGCTGCCGGACCTTTACTTGTTTCAGTGCTCTACCGTGAGCCGAAATTGTTGAAAGCGCGACCGGGCGCAAGCTCGCGCCTGGCTGGCGTCCAGTTTCAGTGCTCTACCGTGAGCCGAAATTGTTGAAAGGAGTGGCCTCGCGGAGAATTGACGCTCGTCACAGCCAAGTGTTTCAGTGCTCTACCGTGAGCCGAAATTGTTGAAAGCCCACGCCACAGGGCCAATCTCAAAAAAGTCAAGAAGTTTCAGTGCTCTACCGTGAGCCGAAATTGTTGAAAGGAGATAGGTAGCCATGAAAGCCTCCAATTGGTGAGGTTTCAGTGCTCTACCGTGAGCCGAAATTGTTGAAAGGACCCGACGGCGACCAAGGTCGCGCCGCCGGCCACGTGTTTCAGTGCTCTACCGTGAGCCGAAATTGTTGAAAGCGCAGCTTTTGCAGTATGCGCAATCGATGATCGAGGCGTTTCAGTGCTCTACCGTGAGCCGAAATTGTTGAAAGTTGGACGACGTTTACTCTTGCCAGCCACTGGTCGCAGTTTCAGTGCTCTACCGTGAGCCGAAATTGTTGAAAGCCGAATGCACGCGAGGAAACGTATGATCCGAGCACGTTTCAGTGCTCTACCGTGAGCCGAAATTGTTGAAAGCGATTGCGGTCAGTCTCGACATGACTGCGGTCGCGCGTTTCAGTGCTCTACCGTGAGCCGAAATTGTTGAAAGCCGCCAAAAGGCCGAAAAGATGAGGCGGGCGATGAGTTTCAGTGCTCTACCGTGAGCCGAAATTGTTGAAAGGGATTTGACCACCGTCCGGGCGCCCTTGGTCAACCCGTGTTTCAGTGCTCTACCGTGAGCCGAAATTGTTGAAAGACCGCTGCGCGTCGCGCCACAGCCGGACGCGGACGTGTTTCAGTGCTCTACCGTGAGCCGAAATTGTTGAAAGATGACTGGCTGGTCGACCACGGCCTCGCCGCCGACGGTTTCAGTGCTCTACCGTGAGCCGAAATTGTTGAAAGGGCGAGGTCGCGGCTGAGCGACCCTTCGGAGGTATAGGTTTCAGTGCTCTACCGTGAGCCGAAATTGTTGAAAGCGCCAACTCATGCTCGCCTTCAGCATAATCTCCGACCGTTTCAGTGCTCTACCGTGAGCCGAAATTGTTGAAAGCCGTCGCGGTGCCGGCGCTGGCCCATGCGACCCAGCACGTTTCAGTGCTCTACCGTGAGCCGAAATTGTTGAAAGTGATAGCCGTGTTGTGCGCACCGGCGCGCAGGTTGAGTTTCAGTGCTCTACCGTGAGCCGAAATTGTTGAAAGTCGGCGTTTTGCCAACTTAATTCTTGCGCTGCCGTGTTTCAGTGCTCTACCGTGAGCCGAAATTGTTGAAAGTGAGATTGTGCAAACGCCTCCGTTCCACGAGGCTGTTGTTTCAGTGCTCTACCGTGAGCCGAAATTGTTGAAAGCCAATGCCGCGCAATTTGTGCAAGAGTTGCGCCAGTTTCAGTGCTCTACCGTGAGCCGAAATTGTTGAAAGCTACGCGCAAGAAGCGGCGTCATTGCTCAAAAAAGCAAGTTTCAGTGCTCTACCGTGAGCCGAAATTGTTGAAAGCTACGCGCAAGAAGCGGCGTCATTGCTCAAAAAAGCAAGTTTCAGTGCTCTACCGTGAGCCGAAATTGTTGAAAGCTACGCGCAAGAAGCGGCGTCATTGCTCAAAAAAGCAAGTTTCAGTGCTCTACCGTGAGCCGAAATTGTTGAAAGCTACGCGCAAGAAGCGGCGTCATTGCTCAAAAAAGCAAG
>JANWYD010000039.1 GCA_025057155.1 Chloroflexaceae bacterium | reverse complement strand
CGTCTTCCCGTGGTCCACGTGCCCGATCGTCCCGACGTTCACGTGCGGCTTGGTCCGCTCAAATTTCTGCTTGGCCACTCCTGTGCTCCTTAAGCTCTCGAAAAAATGCACCGCTCGTGCCGCAAAATCCGGCACGAGCATGCTAGCGCGGCACGCTCCTGGCCACGCCACGTCTGGAGCCTACGACGGGACTCGAACCCGTGACCTCGTCTTTACCAAAGACGTGCTCTACCGGCTGAGCTACGTAGGCGCTCGGCGAAGCGATCACAAAGCCCCTGGGACCTGATTGCATTCCTCACCAGCTTGACGGAAGCAGTCCCTCCGCTTTATGCTCGCTTCGTTCTGGTGGGCCGGGCAGGATTCGAACCTGCGAAGGCGTAAGCCAGCGATTTTACAGACCGCCCCGTTTGGCCACTTCGGTACCGACCCGTGTCATCTGGAGCCGACGCAGGGACTTGAACCCTGAACCGACGGTTTACAAAACCGTTGCTCTGCCAATTGAGCTACGCCGGCAAAGGGCGTGCGAAAGCGCATTGCCGTTCAGCCTGCTTATTGTAGCATGGACGGGCGCTTCGCGCAAATCAAGTCCTTGTAGGAACGTGGAGCGATGCGCGCCCCGGAGCGAGGCGCAACCGGCCTCTTCGCTCACGCTCCGCAGTAAGCCTGAACTCAAGCTCCTCGCCACTGAACCGCGATGCGACCCTGGTCGTTCTGCTCTTGCGGTGCGCGGGCAAATCCTGCTATGATGAGACGATTATCCCACGTCGAGCCTGAGCGCGATTTTCGCTGGAGCCTCGGAAGCATGTCTCTCACTTTTGTCGTTTCACTGGCTGTCAGCGCCATCCTTGGCGTCATCGGCGGCGCTGCGTTTCGCTGGACGTTTCCGGAGCAGGCCTGGAACATCTTTGTCGCTACGTTTTTGTGGACGCTGATGTCCGCCGCGGGCTCGGCGATCGCGCGCTGCTCGCTGGAGCGCGTGCGCCGCGGGCAGTGGCGCCGGGGTCTCTGGATTGCCAATATCCAGACCTTTCCTCTGACCACGGCCTTTCTGATCACTTCCGCCATCGTTTCGGCGGGAAAAATCTTCGTTCCCGAGTTGTTGCCCATCCTCTACGGCTGCACCCTTGTCGTGGCCCTCACCGCGGCAGTGCTTGGTGTGCTGGCGTCGCCGTATCGGAAGTAATGCGCCTGACAAGTTGACCGCCTGACCGCGTAGTTCAGATGTGTCTCAAAGTGCGCAGAGCAATATGGTGAAGCCGTCCGGTTCGGTACGAAGGTGTGATGTATACGGCGTCCTGATGCGACCCGGCGATGATGCCCGTCCACGGAAGGGTGCACACGCGGTGTATGGCGCTGCTGTCGCTAGATGAGCTGGTGGCCCTGAGGGAGACCTGGCGCGCCAGCGGCTTGCGCCTGGTGCTGACCAATGGCGTCTTCGACGTGCTGCACGCCGGGCACGTCAGGTATCTGGAACAGGCGCGCGCGCTCGGCGATGTGCTGGTGGTGGCGCTTAACTCCGACGCTTCGACGCGAGCGATCAAGGGACCGTTGCGTCCCGTCACGCCGCAGGCTGATCGCGCCGCGGTGCTTGGCGCGCTCCGCGCCGTGGATCACGTGACACTGTTTGACCAGCCTACGGCCGAGGCCGTTGTCAGCGCACTGCGCCCCGATGTCTACGTCAAGGGCGGGGACTACGCGACCCTCGAGCAGGCGCCTGACCTGGCGCGCCTGCCCGAAGCGCGCATCGTCGCCGCCCAGGGCGGGCAGGTAGTCCTGCTGCCCTACGCGGAAGGCCAGTCAACCAGCGCGATCATCCGGCGCATCGTAGAGCGCTACGGGCGGTAAATGACCGTCTGAACAAGGCCGGGGCAGAGGAGGAGCCGGGAGAGCGCCGCTCTCCCGGCTCATCGCTGCACACCGGGGTTAGAAAAACATCTTCGCCAGCTTCAACACTCCCTGGTTCCAGGGCACGCGATGGGAGACCCCGGTGGCATGCTCGAACTCGTGGAGGTGTTCGATATACCAGCGGTAGTTTCGCACCAGGGCCTCTTTGTTCGAATACTTCGGCTTGAACCCCAGCACTCGCTCGGCCTTCTCCACTGAGACGAAGGAGTCTTCGGTGATCGTGCCGTAGGCCCATTTGTAGATCGGCGACAGTTTAAGCCGCTCTAGCAGCACTAGCGCCGCGGTCATCGGCGCGGCGGGAAAGGTGATGATCTTTTTGCCAAACCCCGCCGCGTCGAGGACGGCCTGGAAGTCCTCTTTAATCGTCGCAAACTCTTTGGCCCCGATGTTGAAGGTGTCGTTGACCCGCTCCCGATCAAGGGTGGCGCAGAGGTAAATGGCCTCGCAGAGATCTTCGACGTCGAGCAACTGGTAGCGGTTCCGGCCATTGCCGGGCAGGGGAAAGTTTTTGCCGTCCTTGGCCCAGTCGTAGAGCATGGCAAAGATGCCCAGACGTTCGGGGCCGATGAACGACTTGGGGCGGATGATCGGCACGCACATGCCCCGCGCGCGGTAGCTGAGGCACAGTTCCTCGGCCTTGACCTTGGCCTCGCCATAGGGGCCTACGCCGTCCAGTTTATCGGTTTCAAGCAGGGGATGGTGGTCAGGAATGCCATAGACGGCGGTGGTAGAGATATGAATGAAGCGTTCGACCCCCTGCTCCAGGGCCGACTGCAACACGTTGCGGGTGCCGTCAATGTCGGTGGAGAAGATGTCGGCCGGTTTGTAGAGCGGCAGGGCCGCCGCGGTGTGCACAACCTGGTCCACCCCCTGCATAGCCCGGTCAACCGCCGCAGGGTCGCGGATGTCGCCGGTATGCACGTCCACGCGGGCGCGTTCGGGGTAATCAAAAGGGGCGATATCGAGTGAACGAACACGATGACCTCGTTCCAGGAGATAGCGCGTGAGGTTGATGCCCAGGAACCCCGCGCCGCCGGTGATCAGAAATGTTTTGCTCATGAGATAGTCGCGACAGGCAAATCCCGCGGATTGGCCAATTCTACTCGCTTTGTTGCCGCAGGGCGCGCATCACGCCGCCGCGCCCAATTATACCCAACAATCGCCGCTCCCCGTCTACGACGGCGAGGCGGTCCACGTGGGCTTCAAGGAGGCGGCGAGCGGCCTCGATCAGGCCGGTGTGGGGGGCTATCTCAGGTGGAGGCGGGGCGCACAGGTCGGCACAGGGGCGCCCGGCGAGGGGCGAGACGCTCACTGAAGCGCCGGGCCGGTGCAGCGCGGTCAGGACGGCGGCGCGTTCGGCGCCGTAGAGACCCCGCAGCACGCTGGCGAGGTCGAGAGCGCCGACGAGGCGGCCATCGTCTACGACGAGGAGGGGTTGCTCCGGCGCGACCAGCAGGCGAGCGAGGGCCTGGTCCAGCCCCGTGCTGGCCAAAACGGTGGGGGCGGGCTGGAGCATGCTGGCAACGCTGGCGGGCGGCTCGGCATCGCGCGCAGCGGCGGATGGGCTGGAGGCGTGCTCTACGGCGGCGCAGAGGATCTCGGTCTGGCCGATAAGGCCGACGAGCGTACCGGCGTGGTCAATGACCGGCAGGTGCTCGTGGCCCCATTCCACCATGCTGACGATGGCTTGCGGAATGGCCGTCCGAACATTGACCCCGCAGGGATCCAGGCGCATGACCTGGCGGGCGACGCGGCCGTCGAGGGGGGCAAGGGCCTGTTCACGCTCTTCGGGGGTAAGCGCGTCGAGTAGCGCGAGGGGCAGGCGCATCCCGGCGCGGGAGCGCAGGTCGGCTGCGGCGATGACCCCGAGCAGGCGCCCGGCTTCGTCCTGCACTGGGAGCGTCACGATACTGGCGGCCTGCATGGTTGCTACGGCCTGACGCAGGGGCGTGTCGGCGCTGACCGGGGGAGGGGGCTGGCGCATTACATCGCCAACCGCGCGGTCGGGGCCGAAGGGGCTGCCGGCGCGCAGCCTGCCACGATAAACGGCGACCTCCTCCAGAGTGACCAGGGCCTCGCCGATCAATTCCTCCAGTTGCGGCAACATCCGGGCGACGCGCTCGGCGCGTTCGACCCACTCCACCACCACCGACTGGTAGCGATCGGAGCGCTCGGGAACGGCGGGGCGGAACCGCTGGCCCGGCCCGAAGCCCGCAAGCCCCTGGAGGGCGGTCGCGCCGGTAGCGCCCAGACGACGCAGTTCCTCTAGCAAGGCCAGATAGCGCGCCTCGCCTTTCCACTGATCGTCGCGGCGCAGATAGATGCGCACGCGCTGCACGCTGTCGCCCACGGCCATCAACTCCTTCCTGAGGGCGATTATAGCACGGCGAAGGCCGCGCCGACCCGGACATCGCCACGTCTGCAGGGCGGTTACGGCGCCGACCCGGGCGTCGGGGCTCGCCCGGTTGCATTGGCCCTGCCGACACATCCGCATCCGGACTTGACATGCCAGGGTAAAGAGTGCTACAACAGACGCAATACCAGCACTGTAGTACAGGCATGCATATGGCAAAGGCACTCTCGCTGATCGGGATTTCCGGCTCGCGGGCAGGTCAGTCCCTCCTCTTCTCGGCGCGGAGCACGATTGTCGGGACAGATCCGCAGTGCGGCGTGGTGCTTCAGGATCGGCTGATCCTCCCTCGCCACGCAGAGTTCCGCATGGCGCTGGAGCGCTGGTTCGTTGTCTCGCTGGACCCGCGGGCGGCGATCTTCGTCAATGGTCAGCCGGTTACCGGGCAGCAGCGGGTGGAACATGGCAGCCTGGTCACGCTCGGAGGCACGACTTTCAGGGCGGTCATTGGCGAACTGGAGCGCGCTGTTGGCGAAGGGGACGACCGCACGCAGCGCGAGCCAGAGGGCCGCGAGGACTGGTGGCGCGATTAGAGCGCTGACACCGGAATGCTTGATCCCCTGAACCGGGCGGCTCGCCGCGCTCGCGCCGCCATCGTCGCGGGTCAGGCTCCCGGAGAAGCGCTATAAGGCGCGCCAGGATGTGAAGTGGCAATAGCAGCGAGGGTCGGGGAAGGTATGACGCTCCCCGACCCTCCCATTTTGCGTGCGAGGCAGCCGCATCAGCCGGCCAACCGATGGTGCCCTATCCCTCTCCGGCGGCCCAGACGTAGAAGTCGCGAGTGATGTTGCGGGTAAAGCCGTTGATCATGTGCGTCATCTTGAACTCCATCGAGCGCTCGCCAAGCGCCTGAAGGAAGTTCATCGGCATCAGCCGCAGCACGTTCGGAATGGGGATGCTCAACTCAATGCCGACAGTATATTCCACCATCGTGCCGTTGGGTTTGGGGAAGAACACCGCCTCAGCAGTGAGCGCGCCGGGAAAGACCAGCCCCGACAGGTTGTGGCTTGGGCCGTCGTGAGCGGGAACGATGCGGATAACGCGGCCCGGATCGAGTTGCAATTGCAAGTCGAAGATCGCCGCCATACTATGGCCATGACCGTCGGTGGCGCCAACGATCAGCCGGTACCGTTCGGGGCCGTAGCCGCTGCAGCCGAGGGCGTCGGGCAAGAGACGAAAGACGGCCGGCACATCGAGGAAGTATTCGTAGGCCAGGTCGAGCGGCGCGTCGAAATGGAAAATGTGACTGACCTCCCCGCCCAGATCGATGTATCGCTCGTGGCTGGCAACCGGTGGGTTGGCGGAGCGCGGTAGCTGCATGCGAGACTCCTCGCTAGCCCGGGCGGCGGAGGAATGCCGTCGCCGGAGGGAACTCTTGCATATATGTCACTCCGTGACCACTTCGAGTATAGCACCCACGGCGGTGTTTTGCAACATAAACAATAGATGCGTTGACTTTTCTCCATTCTAGAAATACAATAGCCACAGTGTGAGGCAGGGTCCGGCGCCGGGCCGCTCTGGTTGTGCCTGATTGTCCGGTACGCAGAGCAACTCAAACGACCTGTTGTCGGGACGTGTACGGAGTCCGTCACCCGCGCGAAGACGTTGTTGAAGGAGCGAACCATGAGTGACCGGCCAGTTGGCAATACGAATGGGATTTTCTCCCTCTTCTTTCGCGAGGCCGGGCTCTTCTGGGAGCAGGCCTTCCGATGGGCCAATGAACAGGCGAAAGAGGATCGGCTCCTGACGGTTGAGGAGGATCGGCGCCGCGTGGCCGAGGCCGAGGCCCGTCGCGCCGAAGCTGAGGCGCGCTTGCTGGAACAGGCGCGCCTGGCCCGCCAGGCCGGGGTTGACGTGGATGCGCTGCTGAAGGAATTTCGCCGCCCGTAGGGCCGAAGCATTGGCTGTGCCAGTGCTTCGGCCCTACGGGGCGGAACAGGGGTGGGGGGGGGGGGGGGCGCCCCCCCCCCCCCGGGTTCAAACACACACCGGGGGGACCCCCCCGCCCCCAAAACCCCGCCCCGGGGGGGCGGGGGGGTGAGGGGGGC
>JANWYD010000038.1 GCA_025057155.1 Chloroflexaceae bacterium | reverse complement strand
GGTGACCTGCCAGCCGCTCACGTCCAGCGCGCCGCTGAACGAGCCGTCGAGCCGCAGGCTGCCGTCGGGGTTGAGCAGGGTCTCCAGAGGCGTGGAGGCGGGCGCGGGGGCCTCGCCCGGGCGCGGCGGCCGGGCGGTGACGCGGGCGCCGCTGAGCAGGACGATAAGGGTGAATACGAGTGTGGCGGTCCAGGTTCGCATGCGCATACGATGGTCTTCCTCCTCGAACGTGCAACTAGAACGAAACGAACGACCGGCGATGGAACGAACGAACCGGCGACCAATGGACCCGGAGCGCCGTCCTGGATTCCCGCCCCGCGCCTTAGCGGTGCAGCCGGCAAGTTCTCAAACGGGAGGGGCTGGGAGGGCTTTGCCCTCTCAAAATACCGCCTCCCAGCCCTTTCGCGTATCAGGACTTGCCGGATGCACTACTTAGCCAGGCCTCCAGAACAAAGAGGACGCTCGACTAAGATTCGGAAACGTATAATGCAACACAATGAAAAAATATCAGAGAGTTAATACCACAGCATTACCGTAGAAGTTGGGCCGGAGGAAGAAAAAGGAACATGTAAAAAATGTTTCCGTATTGGCGAATGCTGCGGGCTAAAGCCCTGGCTGAGTTCATAAAAGCCCCTGCGGGACTTCCACGTGCTAAGCGAGGCCTCAGTTGCCAACATCGTAACCCGATGCGGCATGTGGGGAATGCCAGGAGGAGCAGAACGGTTGGGGGCTGAACTCCCCCTCCCGACGTGTGCGTCATGCGTGCTCTGGAGGGTGTGGGAGAGCCTGGCTCTCCCACACCCCGGCCGCAAAACCCGGTTATCCAAACCAGCGCCTACGACTTGATCAGCGGCAGGAAGATAATGTACTCTAGCGGCGGGAACCTGTTGATGTTGTAGAACTCGCCGGTGGTAAAGGGAAGATTGCTCAGGCTTGACCCGGCCAGGTCGGTAATCGTCGCTCCGGCGGGCACGATCAGGCGCAGCGTCCCGTTCCCCGTCCCCGTCCCCACCGTGACAACGTAGGTTGCGCCACTGCCGCTGACATTACTCACGCTCGCCCCGCTCAGGAAGCCGGTAACAGCCAGCGCGAAATCGTCTGCGGCCACCCCGGCCACCGGTTCGGAGAAGGCGACCTGGAAGCGCACGCTGAGTGCACTCGTCGGGTTGGGATCGAGGCGGGTAATGGAGGTGACCGTAGGTGCGGCCCGGTCAATCAGGTAGCTCTCGCCAGTTGTGAAGGGGACGTTGTACAGGTTCAGGCCAACCAGGTCGCTGATCGTCGTCCCGGCGGGCACGTCGAGGCGCAGCGTGCCGTCTCCCGTTCCCGTCGTAACGGTGACGATGTAGGTCGCGCCACCGCCGCTGACGCCGCTGACGCTTGCCCCGCTGACGCCGCCGGTAGACGTCGGTGTGAAGTCGTTTGCCGCTACCCCGGCGACCGGTTCGGAGAAGGTGACCTGGAAGCGCACGCTGGCCGCGCCCGTCGGGTTGCGGTCGAGACGGGCAATCGAAAGTACCGTAGGCGGGGTGACGTAAGCGGCGACATAGTCGGCGAGGGGGTTGCTGGCGGCATCGAAGAAAAAGCCACCTATGAACACATCGTTCCCGCTTATCGCCATGGCGCGGACCTGGCTGGTCAGCGCACCCGCGCCGCCAACGCCACCGAGGCCGCTCCAGGCGCCCCGGTCCCAGCGGGCCACGTAGTCCGCGGTCGCTATTCCCGCGGCGTTGTTGAAATTGCCGCCGACATACACATCGTTCCCGCTCACCGCCAGGGCGTTGACAACACTGCCAAGACCCAGCGCGCCGTCGCCGCCGCTGCCGCCGAGCGCGTTCCAACCCGTGCCGTCCCAGAAGGCCACGTAATCCGCGGCCGCCACGTCCCCGGCATTGGTAAAGGCGCCGCCCGCGTAGACCTCGTTCCCGCGCACCGCCAGGGCATTGACCGGGTTGTTCAACGCGCCGTTAGCGCCAATTCTGCCAAGGGCGTACCAATTCGTCCCGTCCCAGCGGGCCACGTAGTCCGCGGTCGCTATTCCGGCGGCGTCGGTGAAATTGCCGCCGACGTACACCTCATTCCCGCTTACCGCCAGGGCGCGGACCTGGTTATTTAACACGCCTCCGCCGCCGAGGCTGCCGAGGGCGCTCCAGGTCGCCCCATCCCAATGCGCCACAAAGTCCGCCGCGGCCACCCCTGCGGCATCGGTGAAGGCGCCGCCGACGAACACTTCGTTCCCCCGCACCGCCAGGGCGTTGACCGTGTTGTTCAGCGCACCGTTCCCGAACCCATTGCTGCCCAGGGCGTTCCAGACGCTGCCGTCCCAGCGGGCTACGTAGTCGGCGGTCGCTATCCCTGCAGCGTCAACGAAGAAGCCGCCGACGTACACATTGTTCCCGCTCACGGCCAGGGCGTTAACAGCGCTGCCAAAACCCAGCGCGCCATTACCGGCGCCGTTGCTGCCCAGGGCGCTCCAGGCGCTGCCGTTCCAGCGCGCCACGTAGTCGGCCGCCGGCACGCCGCCGGCATCGGTGAAGGCGCCGCCGACGTACACGTCCGTCCCGCTCACCGCTAGAGCGAAGACCGGGCCGTTCAGCGTGCTTATACTGCTGCTACTACCCAGGGCGTTCCATGCGATTCCGTTCCAGCGGGCCAGGTAGTCGGCCGCCGGCGACCCTCCGGCATTGATGAAGACGCCGCCAGCATACACATCCGTCCCCCCCGCCGCCAGGGCGAAGACCGGGGCGTTCATCGCGCCCCCGCCATCAAGGATGCCCACTGCGGTCCAGGTGCCGCCGCTCCAGCGTGCCACGTAATCGATTGCTGCCACGCCGCCGGCATCGGTGAAGGCGCCGCCGACGTACACGTCCGTCCCGCTCACCGCTAGCGCGTAGACCGGGCCGTTTAGCACGCCCACGCTGCCCAGGGCGCTCCAGGCGCTGCCGTTCCAGCGCGCCACGTAGTCGGCTGCTGCCAGGCCTGCGGCATCAGTGAAGCTGCCACCGACATACACATCGTTTCCGTTTACCGCCAGTGCATTGACTATGTTGCTCAGCGCGCCGTCGCCGCCAAAACTACCGAGCGCGCTCCAGGCGCTCCCGTTCCAGCGGGCCACGTAGTCGGCTGCCGGCAACCCCGCGGCATTGGTAAAGTCGCCGCCCACATACAGGTTGCCGCCGCTCACCGCCAGGGCGCGGACCTGGTTATTCAACGCGCCCCCGCCGCCGAGGTTGCCGAGGGCGTTCCAATTCGTCCCGTCCCAGCGGGCCACGAAGTCCGCGGTCGCTATTCCCGCGGCGTCGGTGAAATTGCCGCCGACGTAGACGTTATTCCCACTCACCGCCAGGGCGTTGACCGGACCGTTCAGTGCGCCATTGCCACCGAGGCTGCCGAGGGCGCTCCAGGTCGCCCCATCCCAGCGGGCCACGTAGTCGGCGGTCGCTATCCCTGCAGCGTCGAAGAAGAAGCCGCCGACGTACACATCGTTCCCGCTCGCGGCCAGGGCGTTAACAACGCTGCCAAAACCCAGCGCGCCGTTCCCGAACCCATTGCTGCCCAGGGCGTTCCAGGCGGTCCCGTTCCAGCGGGCCACGTAGTCGGCCTCCGCTATTCCTCCGGCATTGGCGAAAGAACCGCCAACGTACACATCGGTTCCGCTCACGGCGATCGCGAGGACCGTATTGTTTAGGGCGCTGTCGGTGGAAGATCCGAGATTGGTCCACTGTGCCGGTGGGCCTGCCTCAGGCTGAAAGATCGGCCCCTCCTCCGGGTCGAGAGTGACCTGCCAGCCGCTCACATCCAGTGTGCCGTTGAACGCGCCGTCGAGTTGCAGAGTGCCGTCGGGGTTGAGCAGGTCCTCTAACGTGACGCCGGACGGCTCGGGAGTGTCCGACTGCGCGGCAACGATGCCAGCGCCGCCTGCCAGCACCAGGAGAAGGATCAGGAGCGTGCGAGTCCATGGTCTCATAGCGATGTTCCTTTCGCAATCGTCGAATCACGACCGGACAAACAGCAGCAGATGCCCTGGATGCTCTCCTCTTTGCGTGGGTTCGCGGCGGCGCGTGTGCAGGTTCGGGTCCGGGCGCTTGCAAGCGCAGGCCCCCGGACGGACCGTGTTCTCTTTTAGCGATGCTCTGCCCCCCCGAACCTCCTTACAGATGCAGTGGGATTATTTGACCTTGCCGGCAGGCGGGCGCCCGCGGCGAGGGACGTTGTTTCAGCGTGATAGTTGATGGGCAGCGGGGCGTCTAGCGACAGCGTTAGTATTAGTAAATATATGCCAGTACATGGGTAATTTTAATTAAAAGATCATTACAACAATCTTTAGATATCTTTTATTGCATCAAGATTTTACGTACTATGGCATATGTGCACTGTGATTAAGACATGGTTTCAATCACGGCTTTTTGAATTGCCCTTTGGGGGAGATACGGCGGGTGCAGCCAGCGCGACAGGATGTCGTCAAAACAGAGAAGGGGCGCAGGGAAACCTGGTTTCCCCGCGCCCCAGATACCCTGGTTATTTGACTCGGCTTACCGCCGCACCAGCGGCAGGTAGATCTTGCGGTTGACGGTGTACGCCTGCCCGGTGGTGAAGGGGAGGTTGCTCACGTTGGCCCCCACCTGGTCAGCGATGGTGGCCCCGGCGGGCACGTCGAGACGCAGCGTGCCGTTCCCTGTGCCGGTGGCGACGGTGATCGTGTACGTGGTCCCGCTGCCGCTGACGCCGGTGACGCTGGCCCCGCTCAGCGTGCCGGTGGTCGTCAGGGCGAAATCGTTCGCGGCCACGCCGGTGACCGGCTCGGAGAAGGTCGCCTGGAACTGCACGCTGGCGGCGCTGGTGGGGTTGGGATCGAGGCGCGTAATGGCCGTCACCGTGGGCGCGGTCTTGTCCACAGTGTAGCTCTCGCCGGTGACGAAGGGCGCGTTGTTCACGCCCAGCCCGGCCAGGTCGTTTATCGTGGCCCCGGCGGGCACATCGAGGCGCAGCGTGCCGTCGCCGGTTCCCGTGCCGACGGTAACGGTGTACGTCGCGCCGCTGCCGCTGACGCCAGTGACGCTCGCCCCGCTGATGCCGCCGGTGGTCGCCAGGGCGAAGTCGCTGGCGGCCACGCCGACAACCGGCTCATCGAAGGCGACCTGGAACTGCACGCTGGCGGCGCCGGTGGGGTTGGGGTCGAGGCGGGTGATGGCGCTGACGGAGGGCGGCGCCGCGTAGGCGGCGACGAGGTCGGCGGCCAGGTTGCCAGCGGCGTTCTGGAAGGTCCCGCCCACGAAGAGGTCATTGCCGCCCGCTGCCAGGGCGCTGACCGCGTTGTTCAGCGCGCCGTTGCCGCCGCTGCCACCGAGGGCGCTCCAGGCGCTGCCGTTCCAGCGGGCCACGTAGTCGGCCTCGGCAATGCCTGCGGCATTGGTAAAGCTGCCACCAGCGTACAGGTCATTCCCGCTTGCCGTCAGGGCGCGCACCGGGCCGCCCAGCGCGCCGTTGCCGCCGCTGCCGCCCAGGGCGCTCCAGGCGCTGCCGTTCCAGCGGGCCACGTAGTCGGCTTCGGCGATGCCTGCGGCGTCAGTAAAGACGCCGCCAGCGTACAGGTCGCCGCCCAGCGCCGTGAGGGCGAAGACGCCGCCATTGAGCGCACCGTTGCCACTGCCGCCAAGGGCGTTCCAGGCCGTTCCGTTCCAGCGGGCCACGTAGTCGGCCTCGGCAATGCCCGCGGCGTCGGTGAAATTACCGCCCGCATATACGTCCCCGCCCAGGATTGTCAGGGCGAAAACCGAACCGTTCAGCGCGCCGTCGCCGCTGCCGCCAAGGTTGCTCCAGGCCGTCCCGTTCCAGCGGGCCACGTAGTCGGCCTCGGCAATGCCCGCGGCGTCGGTGAAATTACCGCCCGCGTAGAGATCGCCGCCACGCACGGCCAGGGCATTGACCGGGCCGTTGAGCGCGCCGTTGCCGCCGCTGCCGCCCAGGGCGCTCCAGGCGCTCCCGTTCCAGCGGGCCACGTAGTCGGCTTCGGGAATACCTGCCGCATTCTGGAACCAGCCGCCCACGTACACGTCGCTGCCGCTCACCGCCAGGGCGTTGACCACGAAACCTGAGAGCGGGCCATCGTTGGGGAGGCCGCCAACGGCGCTCCAGACGCTGCCGTTCCAGCGGGCCAGGAAGTCGGCTTCAGCCACGCCCGCGGCATTCTGGAAGATCCCGCCGACGAATACATCCGCGCCACTGATCGCCAGAGCGGTGACCGCGCCGTTGAGCGCGCCGTTGGCGCCGCCGCCGAGGGCGTTCCAGGTGTTGGCGCTGGTATCCCAGCGGGCCACGTAGTCGGCCTGGGCAATGCCCGCGGCGTTGGTAAAGGCGCCGCCCACGTACAGGTCGCTGCCGCTCACCGCCAGGGCGAGGACCTG
>JANWYD010000037.1 GCA_025057155.1 Chloroflexaceae bacterium | reverse complement strand
ATAAGCGAATGCGTCAGCGAATAAGCGAATGGCTGCGGAGCATTGTTTGTCACTCCCTTCGGTTATTCGCTAACATCCTCTGTGGAGTTGGGATGTGGCGGGTGCGAAACACGCGCGTGTCAAAGAACCCGCCTCCGACGTAGGGGCATCCTCTGGCGGAGGAAAATCGCAGAGACGCAACTGGTTCCCATACGGGCGTGGGGACAATAGGATGTTCTCACCCCGAAAGATCGCACAACGCGGTTCACCCCCACGGGCGTGGGGACAATGCTTCCGGCGCGGGCGCGGGCTTCGGCGCGGGCGGTTCACCCCCACGGGCGTGGGGACAATGCGCTGTACGCGGGCGGTCTGGTCAACGTCATCGGTTCACCCCCACGGGCGTGGGGACAATCGCTTGAGCACCGCCAGACGCCGTGCCGAGATCGGTTCACCCCCACGGGCGTGGGGACAATGGTCGTTCCGGTCGCTAGTATGGCTGATCAAGCGGTTCACCCCTACGGGCGTGGGGACAATCCGACTCCGTAAAGAGTTACAGCACTACAAGACGGTTCACCCCCACGGGCGTGGGGACAATTGGGCGCTGAACTTAAGTACAATCGGGTGTTTCGGTTCACCCCCACGGGCGTGGGGACAATCGCCCCTTCATATGACTGCAGGTTTTCGACGGCGGTTCACCCCCACGGGCGTGGGGACAATTCTCGGTACGCGCTCGCCAGGGCGTCCGCTTTCGGTTCACCCCCACGGGCGTGGGGACAATCCCATTCGGTCTCTGATCTGGCGCAGGCGATCCGGGTCACCCCCACGGGCGTGGGGACAATGTCGAACGCGCGAACAAAGAACCAGCATTCCCCGGTTCACCCCCACGGGCGTGGGGACAATGTCGTAATCGTTTCCGCCGTAAATTGTCCCGGCGGTTCACCCCCACGGGCGTGGGGACAATTGCAGTGCGTTGTTCTCGACGCACGCCTGGATCGGTTCACCCCCCACGGGCGTGGGGACAATTAGCCGCGCAATCCGGCGCGTTCCGCCGCGCGCGGTTCACCCCCACGGGCGTGGGGACAATTTCACAAGCGTCAGGTGACGCTTGCAGGACTTCGGTTCACCCCCACGGGCGTGGGGACAATCGAATGCTGTATCGCCAATCCGCGCCATTGGCTGGTTCACCCCCACGGGCGTGGGGACAATGCAATACATCATGCACAGCGGCGATGACATCGCGGTTCACCCCCACGGGCGTGGGGACAATTTGACGCTGAGGCGATCCACCGAGCAAATGCACGGTTCACCCCCACGGGCGTGGGGACAATGATGACGATTTTAATCATCAGTCATCCATCCGCGGTTCACCCCCACGGGCGTGGGGACAATGGTCACGCTACGCAGACGCCATCGCGCTCGCGCGGTTCACCCCCACGGGCGTGGGGACAATCGCACCGCTCACTACCCGCGTCCGACCGCCCGCGGTTCACCCCCACGGGCGTGGGGACAATTAGATCGAGTTCGTGCTGTATCGCTTTTTGCTCGGTTCACCCCCACGGGCGTGGGGACAATGCCACAATCCCCGCTCAACGGTGCTCAGCAGGCGGTTCACCCCCACGGGCGTGGGGACAATGATGTCGCACGACTGAAGCAGTTCGGCGACGTCGGTTCACCCCCACGGGCGTGGGGACAATTGGTTCGACGCGTCCAGGCGACCGACCCGCGCCGGTTCACCCCCACGGGCGTGGGGACAATCGGCAGGGGCGTCGGGAAATTGACAACTTCAACGGTTCACCCCCACGGGCGTGGGGACAATGTCCGAACGCAGCCGCATTCGCGCCATGTAGCGCGGTTCACCCCCACGGGCGTGGGGACAATGCCGGACCACACCAGCCACCACATCCAGATCTCGGTTCACCCCCACGGGCGTGGGGACAATTGCGTCTGGCTGGAGGAGCGGGGGTGGGTGTGCGGTTCACCCCCACGGGCGTGGGGACAATCACGCTCGCGCATTTCCGCGAGCGTTTCGAGTCGGTTCACCCCCACGGGCGTGGGGACAATATTGGCGCGCGCGTCGCACCAGTCGTGTTCAACGGTTCACCCCCACGGGCGTGGGGACAATGCCGGATGCGCGCCGCCAGGTCCTCATAATAACGGTTCACCCCCACGGGCGTGGGGACAATCAGTGCGCCTCGAACGACTGCATTCCTGCGCGCGGTTCACCCCCACGGGCGTGGGGACAATCCCCTCCCGCTGCCACGCGAGTCGGCCCGTGACGGTTCACCCCCACGGGCGTGGGGACAATCGCTCGCCGTACAGGCCGAGCAGCCCGGCTGCCGGTTCACCCCCACGGGCGTGGGGACAATCGCCATTCCGACGCGGTCGCGCGCCGAAGTATCGGTTCACCCCCACGGGCGTGGGGACAATGGGCGGGGGTCGGATGGGTGTGTCTGTCCTGCCGGTTCACCCCCACGGGCGTGGGGACAATGCGAGTCGTCCGATTTGACCGTTGAGCGCCATCGGTTCACCCCCACGGGCGTGGGGACAATGACGGACCAACGTGCTGCAGCGCATCGATGGTCGGTTCACCCCCACGGGCGTGGGGACAATTCTCGGTACGCGCTCGCCAGGGCGTCCGCTTTCGGTTCACCCCCACGGGCGTGGGGACAATCCCATTCGGTCTCTGATCTGGCGCAGGCGCTCCGGTTCACCCCCACGGGCGTGGGGACAATGTCGAACGCGCGAACAAAGAACCAGCATTCCCCGGTTCACCCCCACGGGCGTGGGGACAATGTCGTAATCGTTTCCGCCGTAAATTGTCCCGGCGGTTCACCCCCACGGGCGTGGGGACAATTGCAGTGCGTTGTTCTCGACGCACGCCTGGATCGGTTCACCCCCCACGGGCGTGGGGACAATTAGCCGCGCAATCCGGCGCGTTCCGCCGCGCGCGGTTCACCCCCACGGGCGTGGGGACAATTTCACAAGCGTCAGGTGACGCTTGCAGGACTTCGGTTCACCCCCACGGGCGTGGGGACAATCGAATGCTGTATCGCCAATCCGCGCCATTGGCTGGTTCACCCCCACGGGCGTGGGGACAATGCAATACATCATGCACAGCGGCGATGACATCGCGGTTCACCCCCACGGGCGTGGGGACAATTTGACGCTGAGGCGATCCACCGAGCAAATGCACGGTTCACCCCCACGGGCGTGGGGACAATGATGACGATTTTAATCATCAGTCATCCATCCGCGGTTCACCCCCACGGGCGTGGGGACAATGGTCACGCTACGCAGACGCCATCGCGCTCGCGCGGTTCACCCCCACGGGCGTGGGGACAATCGCACCGCTCACTACCCGCGTCCGACCGCCCGCGGTTCACCCCCACGGGCGTGGGGACAATTAGATCGAGTTCGTGCTGTATCGCTTTTTGCTCGGTTCACCCCCACGGGCGTGGGGACAATGCCACAATCCCCGCTCAACGGTGCTCAGCAGGCGGTTCACCCCCACGGGCGTGGGGACAATGATGTCGCACGACTGAAGCAGTTCGGCGACGTCGGTTCACCCCCACGGGCGTGGGGACAATTGGTTCGACGCGTCCAGGCGACCGACCCGCGCCGGTTCACCCCCACGGGCGTGGGGACAATCGGCAGGGGCGTCGGGAAATTGACAACTTCAACGGTTCACCCCCACGGGCGTGGGGACAATGTCCGAACGCAGCCGCATTCGCGCCATGTAGCGCGGTTCACCCCCACGGGCGTGGGGACAATGCAGTACCTCTACAGACTCCAAAACCCGAACTCGGTTCACCCCCACGGGCGTGGGGACAATTGCGTCTGGCTGGAGGAGCGGGGGTGGGTGTGCGGTTCACCCCCACGGGCGTGGGGACAATCACGCTCGCGCATTTCCGCGAGCGTTTCGAGTCGGTTCACCCCCACGGGCGTGGGGACAATATTGGCGCGCGCGTCGCACCAGTCGTGTTCAACGGTTCACCCCCACGGGCGTGGGGACAATGCCGGATGCGCGCCGCCAGGTCCTCATAATAACGGTTCACCCCCACGGGCGTGGGGACAATGGCGCCTGCAGCGCGGGCCTCGCGGCTGCGGGCGGTTCACCCCCACGGGCGTGGGGACAATTGGTCATCGGCGCGCGCGTTGCGCCGACGATCGGTTCACCCCCACGGGCGTGGGGACAATGTATCAGGAGGGGGTGCTATGAGTCGGCTGCGCGGTTCACCCCCACGGGCGTGGGGACAATGCGGCGTGGATTACGCTCGATGAGTACGAACTCGGTTCACCCCCACGGGCGTGGGGACAATCGCGCGCCGCGCGCGCGGTCATCGGATTCGGGCGGTTCACCCCCACGGGCGTGGGGACAATCATTATGCGCCCGTCCAAATTGAAATGACGAACGGTTCACCCCCACGGGCGTGGGGACAATTCGACCCGCGCCCATCCGTACTCCGCAAACTCCGGTTCACCCCCACGGGCGTGGGGACAATCGCACCCGCCCGACGCGCGTGATCCAGACTGGCGGTTCACCCCCACGGGCGTGGGGACAATCGCAGGGTACTCGCCCGCCGGGAGCGACACCCCGGTTCACCCCCACGGGCGTGGGGACAATTGTGGTGTCACGCTGTCTTGAACGACTAACGACGGTTCACCCCCACGGGCGTGGGGACAATTGCTGGCGCTGGCTGCGCTGGCGGCATCACTGCGGTTCACCCCCACGGGCGTGGGGACAATTATTCCCAAGTGTTTTTCCACTGGATTCGCGGCGGTTCACCCCCACGGGCGTGGGGACAATTGCCGGTTCATCCGGCGATTTTTGCGATTTTTCGGTTCACCCCCACGGGCGTGGGGACAATGTTGCATATGCAACCCGGAGCGCGCTCGAGGACGGTTCACCCCCACGGGCGTGGGGACAATAGCGAGTCGCCCGATTTGACCGTTGAGCGCTACGGTTCACCCCCACGGGCGTGGGGACAATGCGCTACCCGGTCGCGGCGTGGCACGTCCATCCGGTTCACCCCCACGGGCGTGGGGACAATGTCTGTTCAGCATCAGTTCCCTCCCCGATCGACGGTTCACCCCCACGGGCGTGGGGACAATACCACCCTCGACTACGTATGAATGGCATTGCTCGGTTCACCCCCACGGGCGTGGGGACAATGTGGTCAGCGAGGCGGAACAACTCGTAGAACGCGGTTCACCCCCACGGGCGTGGGGACAATTTGTAGCGGATTTCGTAGTCGGGCATTGATGACGGTTCACCCCCACGGGCGTGGGGACAATGCCCGAGGAGGGAACTGATGTTGAACAGGAGACGGTTCACCCCCACGGGCGTGGGGACAATGCCAACCGTCCGATCTGCCCGTTCAGAGCCATCGGTTCACCCCCACGGGCGTGGGGACAATTACCCGATTGCGGCGTGGTATGTTCACCCATCTGGTTCACCCCCACGGGCGTGGGGACAATTCAGCGCGGCGCTCGCTGCGGCGCTGCGGATGCGGTTCACCCCCACGGGCGTGGGGACAATCCTGAGCACAGCCGCTACCGCTCCACTCCGCGCGGTTCACCCCCACGGGCGTGGGGACAATGCCGCCCACGCCAGAGGCGCCATCCGCGATGATGGTTCACCCCCACGGGCGTGGGGACAATGCTATGCGCGACGCGGTAACGCAGCATGAACGCGGTTCACCCCCACGGGCGTGGGGACAATTGTCGCCACGCCGACGCCGACGCCGACAGCGACGGTTCACCCCCACGGGCGTGGGGACAATCTCTCGCCCGCGCAGCGCGCATCCGACGCCGTCGGTTCACCCCCACGGGCGTGGGGACAATTGTGTTGTCGCGCCGGATGCGCGCGGCCAGGTCGGTTCACCCCCACGGGCGTGGGGACAATACGATCGTTCAACGTGCCGCATAGATACACTCCGGTTCACCCCCACGGGCGTGGGGACAATGGTTGCGCTGGCGGCGTCATTCGTTTGTGCGCCGGTTCACCCCCACGGGCGTGGGGACAATGCGGCGGTGCAGATCAGCGAGCGTTGCATACGCGGTTCACCCCCACGGGCGTGGGGACAATTGCGTGAGCGTTTCGAGCACCTGCATCCGCGCCGGTTCACCCCCACGGGCGTGGGGACAATGTCGCGGCGCACGCCAGGAGCGGCGCGCGTCGCGGTTCACCCCCACGGGCGTGGGGACAATGAGGGAAAACGCGACCTGATTTGGTTCCATTCCGGTTCACCCCCACGGGCGTGGGGACAATCGACTAGGAGGCAGGACGTGGATTACGGTGCACGGTTCACCCCCACGGGCGTGGGGACAATCACCAGATGTCCCGATAGTCCATAGTCGCCCCCGGTTCACCCCCACGGGCGTGGGGACAATGTCCGGGGCGCGCCAAACTCAGCGCTGTCAAACGGTTCACCCCCACGGGCGTGGGGACAATTCAGCCGGAAGTTGTGGCATTTGCCCACTCCTCGGTTCACCCCCACGGGCGTGGGGACAATCCTGGCACATTGCTCATTCTACCGCGATCAGCTTCCGAAAACAAGCCCTGAAGTCATATTCCGCGTCAGGACGGGATCTTTACCAGAAAGAGCCCTTCGACCTGGATCAGGCGCCGATCTGTTCGCCCGCAACTTCGCAGCGCAAACCCCTGTTCGTTGTTGGTCTGGTAGACCAGAAAACCTGCGCCTTCGCACATCTGGTCGCAGACCTGGTCCCAGAGCAGGTCGCGTACTCTGGCTGACAGACTTCCTACAAAAACGCCGGTATGAATTTCGAGCATCCAGCGCGTCAGCTCGCCACGCACGCCAACTGGTACGCGCTCAAGAACGATGACGGTCATAGGTCCTCCTCGTCGCCATAGTTGACGCCTCCTTCGACCTGCCCCTCCTCAGGATCCCATAGTCCGCCGGGGCGGGCGTAATTGCGATCAAAGAGTTCGGCTTCGCG
>JANWYD010000036.1 GCA_025057155.1 Chloroflexaceae bacterium | reverse complement strand
TCCGCAAAAACGGCGTCTGCTGTTTCGCCTGTCCGCGGCGGGGGGCCGCCTGTTCGCCTGCCCCCCTTACAACCCTGCATGTGGTTGGGGTGGGGCGGTCAACCCCCCCCCCCCCCGACGCCAACCCGGAAGACCGCGCAGCGAAACCCCGTCTCGGGCATGTTTCAGCAACGGCCATTCCAGCGAGACCGTTCGCGGGCTGGTTTGAGTCGCCCGATGCGCGGCTGCGCCGGAGGCTAACGGTCAGCGTTCAGCCGCAGCGCGGAGCGAGCCTCGAAGCGGCGAGCGAAGCGTTTGGCTAGAGCGGCGGGTTAGCCCGCTTGATTTTTCATAGGCTTACCCTTACGTTCTTTGATGCCTTGCACGAGGAACAAAATGCCACCACCCAAAATAAGAAAACCTGCCGGATTTGGCAACCAGCCTTCATACACATCACCAGAGACATAGAGAGTATCACTCGATGTTGGTAAGTTTGCTCGCTTTAGCCCCTCATTCTTCACAAAAAAACGCGTTGTGAATATAAGCCAGGGATTGAGAGAGGGTGTCCAGCGAACCGTACTGTACGTCTCTCCAACTTCTAGCGGGTGATCATTCACAACCAGGGTTTGTTCCTGTCTCTCGAGTTTCAGCATTCCAACTGTGATCTCATCCTGATCCGTTGCGCCCAAGGCGTAGACCCCACCTCCACTGAATGCTTCGAGGGGCCACAGACTGACACAGTACGCAATACGCGTGTCAGGGCGCACATCTGGAACTAAACCGGCTTGGCAAGGAAAATCGACAGCCATCGTCGGCGTCACCTGGTAAATTGCTATAACCAAGAGCACTACCGAAATCACAATCAGGATGATGCCAAGTGAAAACTTTGTCCTCATCAGCAATCCCCGGAGAAGCTGGCTAACGGCTGGGTTCAGCCGCAGCGCGCAGCGCGTCGGCTGCAACCCGTGTTGGGCTGCACGGCTGTGTGCGCACCGGCATGCGGCACAGGTACATGGGCACAATCAGGGCCGTAGGCGTGAGTTCGATGTAGCCATGAGTCTGAAAGGCCGTGACAATGGCCGAAATGTTCGGGAGAAACAGCGCTTCGAGGGCGGCATTCGTGACGTTGCCAGCGGGCACGACCAGGAGCTTGTACGGCTGACCGGTGAACAGAAAGGAGTTGACGAAATCAGCGTATTTAGTGATAACCACCCGGTTCGCGCGTACCGAGACCTCGTTGATGTCGCTATCAGTCGAACGATTGCCCTTGGGCGGATCCAATGGGTGAATAGCGTCGTGTCCGGCTTCCTGCAGCTTACGGGCCAATCGGCGCGGCAGATGCGCATCGCCAAGGAAGGTCATACCGTGACCAGTTCCAGCCGCTTGATCTGGCTTCGGCGCGCCGCAAACGCCAGGGCGGCGCGAATCTCCGCGCGTTCAAGATCCTCATCATCGGCGAGGATCTGCTTGATCGTCATGCCCGAACTGAGCAATTCCAAGATCGTCTCGACCGGATAGCGCAAGCCGCGAATCGTTGGCTTGCCGTGACTGATCTCGGGATTGATGGTCATGCGATCCAGCAGTGTGGTCATCAGGCACGTTATCTGTAATCAGCGCGTATCGAGCGGATGGTCATAGGGCGCCACGAGGCGCCGTTGGCGCTTCCGGGATGATCGGGCAAAGTTGCGAGCTTGAAGTCTTTCCCTGGCGCAGTTCATGCAGTTTTTTAGTCCGCCGTCCCCTCTGAACGAAGCGAGGTCGACTCGTAGCGATGTTGGACAGCAACAAACTGTTTGCGGAATAGCGCTGCAATCATTCCTTGGGCTTGATTGAAAGCCCAAACAATCCGCCAGATAGAATGCCAAGAATCACTGCAATCACGCTTCCAACAATAGCCCAGCCACCAGAAAGTAATGTAAACGACAGCGTGAGGAATAGCAGACATCCCATGAGCGAGGCAAAAGCCCAAAGTTCTATCTTCTTATTCATAACAGACCGCGCCTTTCCTGTATGGTGCGTTACGGCCCTTTTATCCGCGGCTCGAAAATCAATACATATTCAATGATCGCCGCGGCTGAATCATCAATCAAGAGTTGAACAAAACGCCATTCCTGGCCGGAATATTGGCTAATAGAGTCTTGATAACTCGGATGTTTTGGATGCTTCGATACTATCTTGATAACAGATGTTGCTCTATATCGCCTAACGGCCTGCGCTTCAGCCGCAGCGCGGAGCGCGGTCGGCTGGAAGCGCATGGCAGGCGTCCATCCCCTGTCAATTCTTAACAGCCCAGAGGTACGCTACAGCCGACCTGCTTGCGCCTTGTTTTCTTTCCACGAGCGGACGCAAATAGGCAACGAATTTCTCTGCTTCATCGGGCGTCAACGCTTGCTGGATCGCTTCTTCGAGGGTCGGGATTTTGGGATTGCCCGCAGTTCGAAGAAACGTTTCCCAATTCCCTTCCGCAGGCGGCTTAACTTCCGCCTGCAATTCAAGATGAATTTCCGTGAAGCCCGCTCTTTCAGCAAAAGCAATCAAATCGCGTTCGTCAAAGTCCAACATTGGATCGGTGTCAGGCGGCTGTAGTCGTTGATAAACGGCCTTGACCTTCTGGGCGATTTCCATAACAGGGGTTACCTCATAGCCCCGGAACATATGCGGCGACTGGGTAGAATGGGCAAACCGATTAATCGGCTCAAAGATGGACAAGCGTCCTTTGGGTTTGAGCACACGATAGAATTCCTTGAATGCTTGTTGCTTCGCTGAGACATAAATCAAGACCGAGCGTGTTGTCGCTATGTCCACCGAAACATCGTCGAGGGCAGACAGGTCGTCTGCTGAGGCGAGAAGAAACTGACAACGATCCAGCACGCCCATTTCCCGCGCAATGGTTTGAGCGTGATAGAGCAGGTGTTGGGAGATGTCGCTGAAGATAACCTTACCCGTCTTAACCCTTTCTAACGCCCCAAAAGCAATTAGCCCATCGCCGCAGCCTATATCGAGCAAAGTTTCGCCTTCGGTCAGGTTAGCGTTACTCAGCACTTTGTCTCGCACTGGATATAGATAATCCAATGCAGCCTGCTTTCGTTGCGGGTCACCGCTAAAACGCCGATTCAGCAACCACTGACTCCAGATGTCTGGACTCATTTTGACCCTCTGACACGCTGATTACTCGATAGGCGGCTAACGTTTGAGCTCAGGCCGCGGCCCGTCAGGGCCGTCGCGCCTGCGGCGAATGGTTAGCGGCCAACACTTTGCGCATAAACGTAGACGAGGCCGGACACAGATCGGAGAACTGGGCCGTTGCCGCAATTGCCGCCGGAGCCTCAGACCGTGGTACAGCCTCGTAGCCACGCCTGGCAAAGAACTGTGCCGCCGTCGTGGTTAGAAGATACAGGGTTGCAACCCCCTGCTCTGCTGCAAACGTTTCGGCATTTGACACCAGGCTGCTCCCGAACCCGGAGTTCCGTTGCGTCGGCTCAACGGCCAACGACCGGAGCAGGCCAACCCTCCCATAAATTTCGACGCCGACGACGCCAACAAGGCGATCGCCATTCCGCATACCGAGCAGCTTGAGGTTGCGACTACTGGCGAGATCGCCAACGGGAAGCTGGGCTTCGATCAGAAGCGCCTCGACTTCTGTATGGAGGCTTAGGGTTTCGGCACGCATTTTCCTTGGCTGCTAACGGTCTGGCGCATAAGCCGCCCGCGAAGCGAGCTGAGTAACTAACACTAGGGTTACAGAGCTTTAGGACGCCGAAAAACGAAGGTGCTCACCTGTGGCATCCGGGGGGTTGCCACACCATTCCAGTACGGAGGCACAGTATGAGCAGCAGCCAGGAAGTATACACCCGTCTCGCCGAGAAATTGCAGGCCGTTCATCCCGCGCTCCGCTGGCGCCGGTTGAGCAACTGGATCTGAATTATCGTCGGTCTGATCCAGGGGCAGTCGGTTCATCTCAGCCAACTCACACTGCACATTCCTGGTCTGGCCAAAGCAGCCGGCCGCATTGCCCGTATTCGACGCTGGCTCGCCAACGACGCTATCGACACCCGTACACTCTACGACCCGCTCATCCGTGAGGTGCTCAACGAAGCGAGCGAAGCGAGCGGAGCGTGTCGGCTTGATGCGCGTGTTACGCCCCGCTCCATCATCCTGGCACAAAACGAGTAGCGGGAGAAATTTTAGCTTGCACAGCTTCCAAAATCTGATCGAGTTCCACTCTGGCTTCAGCTTGTAAGCCAAGACAAGTGGCTATTCCGTCCGCGTCTGTGCTGAGACGCAACTGCATAGTTAACTTGAATGATCCATCGTGTTGCCGAGCAATCCTATAGGCATGAAAATGCATCGAGTCCCCAAGCACGGCTGGGTTCTCAAGATGTGCAAAGTTAAACTCCTTAGCCATATATTCAAGAAGCTTATCTTGGACGCACAAGACAAGTTTCTTATTGACATGCTCAAAGGTGTCAATTTTGTGATGCATTTGAACCAAAATAGTCTTTGCCGTCATTTTCCAATTCATGCCGTATGGTTAATCAAAGTTTTCGGCATCGTCTGGTCGCGGAATCCCTATCTCACTCAGAAATCTTTGCCGCTCTGGCCATACTGTACCGATTGTGTCTAACGTCTGAATTTCAATGCCGACAAAGTCCTTAACCTTTCCGTCTCTAACGGAAACCAGAAAGTAGTCAACGCTACCGCCCGGTACAGAGACTTCCGAGACAATGTGTAATTCGTTACCAGGTTGATGTGTAGTAAGAAGATGGAGACAGTCAGAAAAAATCTGTCGCCGCTCGGTCAAACGAGTCGGACATATAACGATAGGCTCAGCCACCTTCCCATAGAGAACTGTGCATGTTCCAATTGAAGTGTTAGGGTCGCTCTTTCTTACTTTATAACATCTCTTTCCCAAAAAAGGACAGATCTGTTCTCGAACAATCTGACTCCAGTTTTCTTCCCTTCTCTCAGTTGAGATGCCAAACAGTTCGACGACCTTGCTCATAGTTCGGTGCACCTTTCTTGTGCAATTTCAAGATACTTACGCGATATGTCAATTCCAACCGATTTACGACCCAGGTTGAGAGCACAATAGAGGGTAGTACCTGTACCACAGAAAAGATCTAAAACAACCCCTGCTGGGGGGCATGTAGCGAGGATTGGTATTCTACAAAGGTCAACAGGGTAGGGCGCAAAGTGCAAGTCTCTTCCCTGAGTATCTTCTGGAAGAATATCCCATACGTCGCTTGGTTTGCAACCCTTGGGGTGATACCGTAAGAAGTAGAATCCTTTTTCAATCAATTCTTTTGCTCGTCCTGACACTTTTTCACTATCTGAATGCGTTGTACGCTGTTGCCCGCGGATAATCATACGAAAGTCGGAAATACGCCCTGCCGCAACTTCTGCAAGCATCTTATCCAAGGCTTCATAAGCAGCGGCTTTTTCCTGTTCAGACAGGGCGGTAGATAGTTCAATTTGGCGTCTATAGCGCACTCCCGATACTCCCGTTGCGGAAACGACAGCCCCATTTACGACTTTCGCTTCGCGTGGCTTCGAGCGAATGGCATCCGCATTGTAGTAATAACCTTTGGGTTGCTTGACGAAGTGGAAAACCATTTCATAAATATTGCCAAGTCGATCGGTTGTATTATCCATGCCGCTCTTAACTTTATTCCACACAACGGCGTTACGAAGAATCCAGCCCTGATTATCAGTCAATTCAAAAGCAACACGCCAAGGAATTCCGAGCAAATTCTTACGTTGATAGCTGTCTCCGATATTGAGCCAGAATGATCCTGCAGGTTTCAATACACGCTTAAGCTCAAGAAAAATCTTCGCCAGGTGTCGCACATAGTCACGGTAATCCTTTTCAAGCCCAATTCCACCATTCTCATATTGCCGTTTTCCCCAATAGGGTGGTGAGGTCATAACACAGTCAATAGAAGAGTCAGGAAGCTCCTTAAGCACGAAAAAGGCATCTCCTAATAAGAAAAGAGGGGCTATTTGGCCCTGTCTGATATAATTCTCAAATGCTGATCGGAAGTTCTCAGCAAATATCAAAGTTGTCATGGAAGATCACTCTAATAAACGATGTTCGTCTTCTCAAAAAAGAGGCATAACGGCCTGGCGTTCAGCGGTGCCGCACTGATAGAACGATACGGATTTCGGACCGAATCCAGCTTTCAAAAACGCCACGATCTTGCTCGACGCGAAGCGGCGTCCGCTGCAACGCCTTGTTGATCCGCCACTGAAAGCGTGTAAACAGAAGTTATGTTCAATCTAGATCGAGCAATTGCATTAAGAGTTTATCTTCCTTCATTACGGGTTGTTGTTTTCTTTCAGTAAATACCGAGTCGGTCGACATTTTCTTTGGTTGGTGAGGCAATACATCGAGGCCTTTGCGATCGAAAGGACCCTCCACGATGTCACTTACAGAATACGGCTTTGATACGAACAGTGTTCTTGATCCACTAAAGCTATCATAACAGTATGCTTGAATTTCTAACTTCGCGGTCTTTCCCGATCTCATTAAATCATCAAGGAGTAGTGTCTTGTTCCGCGCTGCTCGTCTAATTTCTTCTGGAAAGATAGGCCAGTCATGTAGTATGTCGGTGCTATTAGTATATAGAAACAATATCTTCCTGCGTCCTATTTTGTTCTTCTTGGCAGGAAGAAGTATCGGGATTCTATAGCTCGTACTTCCGTCTGGACTCAATGGCACGTACACAATATTCCAAGTCCTTCCCATTTTTACGCTAACTCTAGCTGTAAGTTCTATATCAATAATGTTGCGAATCCCGCAATTTTCAATCTTAAATTTATATCTATAACCAGATTTATCTTCCTCCGTCTTTTTCATCCGAACTTTACTAATAGACGGGGAAAAGCGGATTTTAGGGACAAAGAAGTGGAAAAGTAGTCCCCAAGCGACGAAGTTTGTGAGCACTCCTAAGACGAAGCCAATTATCAGATCGAATGAACTTGTTCCCATACTGACAATTCATAGACTTTGCACGTCCTTCGCCAAATCGCTACTACAGACAGTGATGATTTAGGTTCGGAACCACTACAGGCAGCAACTCTGGCGAAGACTCAAAAGGCAAGCCGCTATGTTCGGTAAGGATTTCGGAGTTGCAACGGAGTAGACAGATTCGGATAGCTGCAGTATACCATCGCTTGAGTAGAGCATTGATTGATGGTGGCGGCCTAACGGCTGGCGCATCAGCCGCACGCGGAGCAAGCGAAGCGAGCAGAGCGTGGCGGCTGAATGCGCGTGTTGGGATGCCTTTCACATATAGTAAACATATTTCGGTTCAGGAATTTGGCCATCAGGAATTTCCTTGAGGATGTCTCCGACTGCTCTGGCAAACTGCAAAGTGATTGGCCATGCTCCATCTACATCAGCAGTATTCCAGTTCATTTTAGTCAATACAAATAACTCCTTCAGCAGTTGTGTCTTGGTACTATCGCCATAATGGTCAGCTACTCTTAATGGCATTGGAACATGCCCGTGAGGATATTTGCCTAGTTCTGGTATATAACCCGTCGTGTACAAGATGTGAATATCGCCAGTACTCAGTACAGTTCCCCGCAGTGGAGGATAGTTCCCACTACGTAATAGCCTAAAATTGCCCGTAGTTCCAACAGTTACCAAATCGTATTCAGGAATTTGCGACAAGGCTTTCTTAAAGCCTTCCCGTTCTTCGGGTTCAAATCGTGACGATTTATGAATCACCACCCTTCGGGGTAATTGTCTGCCTTCCGCTTGATAACGTGATAGAACATCTTGAATTAACTGTTGCGCTAGAGTTTCAGAAAGATGAGGAGACTTGTCTAACTCATCGTCCCATTTAAATTTCTGACCCCGCAATATAAGCCCGTCGCCATATTCGTTAAAGGCTTGAGCAATACTCGCTCGAATATAGATTAGCTCACCGTAGGGACGGAAAAAACTGATGCCTATAAAACAAGTTGCTGGTTCTATATCGGTTAATCCCCATGGAAGACCGCCAACTTTATAGTACATTGCTGTAAACACATTCCAAGCGCGCGTTGGCGCGGCGGAAATCTCGTTTTACAGAGCCTTTTTCAGAAAATGGATCAGGAGTTTCTACCATACGTAATCTTTTGTAGGCGCTTTCTTCAAGTACAATAAAGATGTAATCTAAAGGATGGTCTTTCTCGCAGAGAATCTTTACTTTCATCTCAATTAAATCAAGCATCCCACAAAGCTGCCCCGCAAGACTCGTCTTCTGCAAGATGCGATCCCTGTCTGCTTTTGTTATTTTTTCAACAGTCTCGTCGGATAAGATAATTTGAAATCTATACCCCAGATCATTTGAAAGTCCAGGAAATGCTATCGAACCATTTTCAATATCTTCTGCGTTCAAACCCGTTTTGCACTCATCAATGAATTGTCTCACCTTCTCTATAGCATTGATGTCTCCAACAAAACCGACGTGTACTTCTCCCTTGTGTCTTGGGGTGTTGAGTGAACGAGGGCCAAAGAGAGGAATCCCTATCTTAGGGTTGATATGAAGTGAACCGCCTGCAAAAGTCAACTTTGGTTCAGGCAACCACACCAATTCCAGATTGGGCTTTTTCAAGAGTCGTTGCCTCTTCGGTCTAGGAGTGCTCATTCTTCATACTCGTCCAGATAGATGCTATCTTCGGTGTCTTCGGTTTCTTCATTCAGAAAACTTAATTCGGCAAAACTGAAAAGGTCTTCGGAATGTTGTTGAAAAACAAAATCCTTCTTATCGTTAGGTGCGCCTGCCCATTCAATAATACCCTCTGGCAACATATTCTAAATGATTAGAGCCTGCTTGCCAAAACGGAGAACCAACCGTGGACGCGCCTGAGTAATAAATTCACGCCACAATTGTATTTCTTGAAGGGACTCCCAGTTGTACATCCTTGATTTAATCTTCGTGACTTTGCTGCCAATTGAAGTATGCAAGTAAGGGTCATATCCATCTTTGGTTATATGACGTTCGGGACGTATGGTAAGCACCCATTGTTGCGGTGCTATTTGCTGAAATGCTAAATTAGCCGCCAGATGAATCCAGTATGATTTGGGCAAGCCTGTGGCTTTAGTTGTTGGCTGGTGAACGACAGCCTTTGTGGTTCTTCTCCCTGATAGCGCCGTGTAAGTGAACTTTCTTTCAACTTTTTCTTTATCTAGCTTGAAAAAGTATCTACGATGGGTAGGGTCATAAATTACCCCTTTCATTCTTAGAAAACTATTCAAGGCTCTATTCAACAAAGCAACATACAGACGATGACCATCAGATTCAGCCCATAGGTCAGTTGCTTTTGCAACTGTGACTGTGGAACCATCATATGCTCCCCAAAAAGGGTTTGCAGAGTCGCGCAGGTCGAAAAAAGTAAATATCTTCCTTTCGCGCAATTCAAAAGCATACAATATGTTTCGGCTTTCGTTGGCCTTTAGATACTTGAATAAATCCAGGATATTATCTCTTCTATATGGAGTTTCTGCTGAGAAAACGATCTCTGGAAGATGTACAACGGGCAGGAAAGATGCATAAAGGCTTTCTTGGGTGGTTTTCCCTTCTCCGCTATCCAGTACCCCTTGCCGTAAGGATTGTGCGATCTTCTGTTCGTGCAGGTGCTTCATTTGGCGAAGAACATGCACGTTATATTGGTATTCAAACTTGTCTATTATTGCGTGGTGAGTAGGACAAAGAAGAATCAGATTTGCTGCTTTGTTGCGCTCTTCTAGAGGTACGCTTGGGTCTGCTCGTGGTCCAGTATCTCCGTATGCAATCATATGCGCCATTTCCGCAATCGGCTTAAGCTCATCGCCTTCTTGAGCAATGACTTGGGTTTGACAACCAGGAAATGCGCAGAGATTTCCTGACTTAGCAAACAAAATTTTAAGTTCAGACTCGGGAATATTCACTCTCTTGCTCATAACTTTTCGTTCAAGATGACCGATTGCCTGCTAGGCAACCCAACGGCCGGCGTCAGCGGCTGGCCGAGGCCGCAGGCCAGTCCGCTGCACGCCGGGGTGGGGCAGCGGCAACATGCACGACTCCGAACACTCAGTCATGGAGCAATACGTGGATGCCAGTGCTCCAAAAGCAGCGCGGCCC
>JANWYD010000035.1 GCA_025057155.1 Chloroflexaceae bacterium | reverse complement strand
CACATCCTCGCGTCACATTCGCGATCTGGGGCATTGGGACGCCCAACTCCCCCTCTCCACCATAGGTGGAGAGGGGGTCGGGGGGGGTAAGGATCGCAAGCGCATTGGAATGCCGAAAACCCCTTCGCGCTCGAAAAACCCTACCCCTGAGAGGCCAGGGGGCCAGGGGGAGGGTGAGGACCACCCGCCCCAGCATCTGGTGAACGCCGGAACCCAGGCTCTAAACCCAGTAGTGCCCTGGCTCCGCCGTCAGCCGGCCGATGCCGTAGATCGCGATCCGCCGCACGGCCTCCTGATCCAGGCGGTAGCAGCGCACGCTGTCTACGTTCTGGTCAATCAGGTCGCGCAGTTCCCGCCCCAGGCGGGCGAACTCGGCGGGGTTCAGGTCGCACTCGAAGACGCTGTACTGCACCCGCGAGCCGTAGCCCTTGAGGAGTTTCATGACCTTCGTGCGGCGTTTGTCGTCCACGATATCGTAGCTGATGATGGTGAACATACAATGTTCCTTTGAGATGGTGGGGAAACCAGGTTTCCCCACGCCCCCGCCTACGAACGGCACACCGTCGCCCGACCATCCAAAATCCAAAATCCAAAATCTAAAATGGCATTACGTACCCCGCATACGTCGCCTGTTCACCGCGCACGACGCGCGCCACTGCCTGGGCCTGGAGCAGCATGACCCGCCGCAGGGGCGTCTGCTCGCCACCGGGGAGCCGAGCGGGCGCCTGCAGGGTCTCTTCGTAGCGCGCGACCAGTAGCGCGCGCCCGGTCGCGTTGAGGTAGACCGCATCGGGCCGCTGGGCCGGGCGCTCGAACTGGTCGCGCCCCAGCGCGCCGGTCTGAATGAGTTCGAGCACTATGCGGTCCACCGCCAGGGGGCGAAATTCCTCCATCAGGTCAAGGGCCAGCGATGGCCGCCCCGCCTCGATGACGTGGAACACGCCCAGATACGGGTCCAGCCCTGTGAACTGCACGGCGGTGAGGGCGTCGTGCAGCAGCAGGGTATAGCCGAAGGAGAGCATGGCGTTGATCGGGTCGGGCGGAGGGTAAAACTGGCGCCCCTGGAAACCCCAGCTTTGCTGGAACCTGACCCGCCAGGCGCCAAAGTAGGCCGCGGCGCCGGCGCCCTCGTGTCCGCGCACGGCGTCAATGTCCACCGCGGTGTCCACGGCGGCAAGAGCTGTGTCAATCTGCCCCAGCGCCGAGGCAGCGGCGGGCCAGTTGGCGCGGGCCAGCACGGCGCGCTGGTTGCTGAGCTTGGCGCGCACCACCGCGCGGGCCAGTTCGAGGTTCCAGACCGGCTCGTTCACCCGCTGCATCTGGGCCAGGCGCAGCGCCCCAAAGCGCGATGGCCCGGAGGTGAGCGTGGCGTAGTGGCGGCTGCCGCGCTGGTTGGTCAGCATCACCGGGATGCCCCGGCCGATCAACTCCACCAGCAGCGCGGTGGACATTTGCACGCCCCGGCCCATCAACACGACCTGATCGATCTTGTTCAGGGGGATCTCCTGCAAGGTCTTGCCCTCACGGGTGATCAGCACCTGCTCGTCGCGTTTGCGTACCGTTACGCCCTGGTCCTGAACGTAGAGGGTCGCCATGGGACGAACTCCTTTTTGATGTTAGGCGGAGATGTGGAGGTGTAGAGGTGTAGAGGTGTAGAGTTGTAGAGTTGTAAGTTTATTACTCTAAGTAAAGATCTGAACACACCTCCACACCTCCACACCTCCACACCTCCACACCTCCACACCTCCACACCTCCACAACCTACCCCCGCGAGCCCCGGCGCATCCGTCCGGCGCCGCGGCGGATGCGCTCGCCGGCCCGTTGCGACACGTCGCGCAGGGCCCGTTCGGCCTCCTCGAAGCTGGTCAGCCCTTCGCCGAGACGCGGGCCGCGGCGGCGCGGGGCCAGGCTCTGGCCGAGGAACTCCAGACCGTCGGCGTAGGCGGCGATGCGGGTTTTATGGTCATTGAGGCTCAAGTGCAGGGTTGCCAGTTGCCGGCGAGTCAACTCCAGGGCCCGTTCGGCCTCGTCGCGCGAGGCGCACATGATCACCAGGTCGTCCATAAAGCGCACCAGGCGCATCCCGTGGCTGGTCATCGCCAGGTCGAAGGGATGCAGGTAGATGTTGGCGAGCAATGGCGAGAGCGCCCCGCCCTGCGGCGCTCCGCGGGCGCTGGAGGCGGCGCGTATGCGCAGGGCCACTTCGCCCGCGGCCACGGCCCCCGCCGCCAGCGCGCCGCCGATCAGCAGGCGCTCCCGCCCGATGCGCTGGAGATGGGGGGCCAACCGGCGCGCCCCTTCGAGCGCCGGCTGCACCAGGCTCGCCGCGGCGACGAGGCCGCGCAGATCCAGCCCCTGGCGCTGCGCCGCCCCATCGGGTCGTTCCCAGGCCGCCGCGGCGTAGAGATCGTCTTCAGGCGGCGCCGGCGGGGCTTCCGCCATGGCTTCGCGGATCAGCGCGCCGCCGCGGCGAACCAGGCGCGCCAGGCCAACCGGCTCGGGGGCCAACGGCGCGTCTTCGGCGCTATGCAGCGCGCCCGCCTGCAACCACTGGCCGATCAGCCGCAGCACCGCCGGCTCGTCAATCCGCTGGCGGAGCAGCCCCAGCAGAATACGGTGGTCAATCGTGTCGAAGTAATTGGCAATGTCGGCATCCACTGCCCAGCCCAGCCCCTGGTCGGCGTAGCGCGCGACGCGGGCCACCGCCTCGGGCACGCCGACGTACAGGCGGCAGCCGTAGGAGCAATCGAGAAACAGCGGCTCGAAGAGGGGCTGCAACACCTGCTGCACCGCCCGCTGCGCCACCCGGTCGCGGATGGCGAGGATGGCGATGGCCCGCTCCCCCCCGCTGGCCTTGGGAATGGTCACCCGGCGAGCCGGCAGCGGGCGATAAACCCCGCTGCGCAGCTCCTCGGCCAGGGCGCGCATCTGCGTCGCCCAGTCGGCTTCAAAATCCCGCAGGGTCACTGCGTCCACCCCGGCGCTCCGTCCGCGCCGGGCCACCTGGATGTTGCCGCGCACCCGCCGCCAGGCCAGGGTCAGGTTCTCGACGCTCACCACCTGGTCGAGCAGGGCGGAACCGGCGTATCTGGGGAAGATTGGCATGGGAAGACTCCTTAATTCTTGTGGAGGTGTGGAGATGTGGAGGTGTAGAGCTGTGGAGCGTACCCTTCTGGCTGGTTCTACGGTATGAGGTGTAGAGGTTCTGTCCTTTCCTGTCTTGCCAGGAGGCTGCTAATGTCACGAAAAGCTGTAACCCATGAGGACTTGCTTGTCTATCAGCGCGCCTTTGATCTCGCGATGCGCCTGTTTGAAGTCAGCAAGCAGTTTCCCCAACAAGAACGGTACAGTCTGACCGACCAGCTACGGCGCTCGTCCCGTTCCGTATGCGCCAACCTGGCCGAAGCGTGGCGCAAGCGGCGGTACCGGGCGGCGTTTTTGAGCAAGTTGACCGATGTTGAAGGCGAACTGGCCGAAACGCAGACCTGGCTGTCCTTTGCAAATCACTGTGGCTATCTGTCCAGCGAAGACACGAACCTGCTGCATCAGGGTTATGCCGACGTCGCTCGCACGATCGCGAATATGGTTCTCCGCGTGGATGAATGGCTGCTGCCCAATCCGTGATTGTGTAGAGGTGTGGAGTTGTAGAGATGTGGAGATAATGTTTTTTAATTTTATGGATCTATTAAAGGATCCGAAACCACCTCCACACCTCCACACCTCCACACCTCCACACCTCCACACCTCCACACCTCCACACCTCCACAGCCCAGAACAGGTCACTCCGCCACCTCCAGCCCCAGCACCCCCACCACGCGCGAGGCGCCGAGGCCCTGCTGGGCGCGCCAGGCCTCCAGCTTCTGCATCTGCTCGGCCATCAGGGCCTCGTGGCGCAGGTGCAGTTCGAGCAGGGCCTGATCGTGCTGGGCGCGGCGCTCGGCGGCGATTTCGGCCTGGCGGGCGCGCTGTTCGGCGATCTGCTGCTGGATGGCGGCCAGGGCCAGGGCATGCTCGTTCTGGCGCGCCTGGGCCGCGAGGACCACGTCGCCTTCGGCGCGGACGAGGCCCTGCTGCGCCTCCAGCACCCGCACGTGCTGGTCGGTCTGGTGGGCCTCGAGCAACTGGCGCTGCACCCGCTCCCATTCACCCTGGAGCCGGGCCTGTTCGGCCTGCCAGAGCTGCTCCTCGCGAGCAATCTCGGCGGTCTGGGCTCGGATCTGGGCGAGAACGATCTCCAGCCGCGCGGCCAGGGCCGCCTGTTGCACCTCGGCCTGCTGGGCCAGCAGGCGCTCGCGGGCCGTGGCGGCCGTGGCCGCCAGCCGCAGGCTATGCTCACGCTCCTCGATCGCCGAGCGCGCCTCCAGCCGCTGCAGCGTGGCGCGATGCTCGGCCGCTTCCACCCGCAGCGCCTCGTCAATCCGCGCCGCGGCGACCGTGGCCGCCGTGGCGGCCTCGATCTGCCGTTCGTCGCCCTGGCGCTCAACCACCTGCACGCTGATGATCTCCAGCCCGGCCAGGGCCGGGTCGGCGCGCAGCCGTTCGAGGATCGCCAGGGCCGGCCCGTCCATGCCGCCCTGGTCGCCCTCGTAGCCAGTGAGCGCCGCGTGGCTATGACGCTCGATGTAGGCCAGGGCTGCGGTTCGCGCCGCCGTCGCCAGGGCGTCGAGCGGTTGACGATGGGCGGCAATCAGCCGCGGGTCGCTCACCGCCACATCCACTGCCAGCCACAGGCGCACGCGCCACTTGTCGGCGCTAAAGCCCTCGACCGGCCCCACCGGCGCCTGCCGGCGACGCGCGTCCACCCACTGCACCAGCACCGTGCCGGGCTGGCCCCATAACCAGTAGCTGCCCGGCCCATACACCGCCGGTTCGCCGCCGGGCAGATAGACCACAGCCCAGGCGCCCGGCGGCACCACGAGCTGGGTGGCCAGACCAAACATCTGCCGCGGGAGCGCCTGCGGCAACGTCGCCAGGCCCGTCACGAAGCGGGGCAGCGGCAGATCGCGCCCCATCCCCTCGGCGCTCACCTCGCCTCTGGCAACCGCCAGCCCTTCAACGAGCGCCTCTTCCACCGCAGCGCAGGTTTCGGTGACAATCTGGTTGGTCATGGGTCTGTTCCTTTCTTTAGCACTGTAGAGTTGTGGAGTTGTAGAGTTGTAGAGTTGATTTTTTACAAGTTAATTACTCAATTAAAGGATCGAAAAACACCTCCACACTTCTACACCTCCACACCTCCACACCCCTACACCCGCTGGCGACAAAAGCCCACGATCGCCCGGCGACCGCCAAGGGCCTCCCATGCCAGGGCGTCGGCGACACGGTTCAACTCGCGGGGAATGGCAATCAGTTCCAGCGCGCTCAGGCGCGCGCACAGCGCCCGGGCCTGCTCGAACAGCCGCCGCACGCCCTCCGCACGCACCGCGGCGCGACCGCAGAGCTGGTTAACTACCACCTGGCTGTCGCTCATGCAGCGCACCGCCACTCCCGGATAGCGGGTCAGCATGAGATGGAGACCGGCTATCACCGCCTGGTACTCGGCCTCGTGGTTCGTGGCGGCCGGCGCCTGCAGGCAGCGCGTACAGATCAGATTGCCGCGGGGGCCGCGCACGACCACGCCAATGCCCGCGACGCCCCGCGGCGGGGAACCGGGCGTGCCATCCACCTGCACCAGAAGCAAAGCGTGGTTCATCGCAGCACCCATGCCAGGCTCCCCAGGAGCATGGCAATCAGCAGCAGCAGCGCGGCAAAACAGCCCCGCAACAGCCGCAGCGGCGAAAGACGCGACAGGCGAACGCGGCGCGGGTCGAGCGTCAGCGCGCTTACCCCGAGCAGCGCCAGGACGATCGCTCCGCTCCAGAAACAGCAGGCCATGGTCCTCCTCCTTCCCGTTGCTTGCCTTGTCGCAAGCATACTGGTACAGGCGGAGAAGGAGCTATAGCCGCTGGCTAAGGAAAGACGTTGCGTTTGCTCATTGCTGGGAGGGCAAGGGGGTGGGGAAACCTTCTCAGGGATAGGGTTTTCCGGCGCATGCTCGCGTCGCATGCGCCATCCGGATCATTGGGACGCCCAACTCCCCCCTCTCCCTGAGCGGGAGAGGGGGGCAGGGGGGTTGAGGCATCGTAAGCGCATCGGAATGCCGAAAACCGCTGCTCGCTCGAAAAACTCTACACCTGAGAAGCGGGGAAACCAGGTTTCCCCACCCCTCTCCAACTCAGGTCACGCGAGGATTCCCGGGAAGTCGCAGCCCTACCCGCCGGCAGGTCCATGGTGAATGTGGATGAATATTTTTTCTCTGGCATAAGTGCGTTTTGCATGCTATGCTTGAGGCACGCTTATCCGGTCTATCGCGGTCAGCAACAGGTGCGGCATGAGCGATGCCATGCCCTGCGCCAGGCTCCTGGCGCTCGATTCTGAGATTGTGATCACACACAGCTATGCATTGACGGGAGACGCTTGCTCGCTGGGGCGGGCGCCCGGCTGCGACCTGGTCGTACAGCACCCCCTGGTCTCGCGCCTGCATGCCCGGATCGAGCGCAACGGGATGCACTTCCTGCTGGTGGATGCCGGCAGCGTCAATGGCACGTTCATCAACGGGCGACGCCTGAGCGCCCCGCACCTGTTGCGCCACGACGATGAGATCGGCCTGGGCAGCGCCCGGCCCATCCTGCGCTTCGATGATCCCGAAGCCACGGAAGCCGCTGCGAGCCGCCTGCGCTACGATGATCGCCAGATGCGCTTTCTGATCGGCGATCAGGCAGTTGCTCTCACCCCGATGCAGGTGCGCCTGCTGCGTTTCCTCTACGAGCACGCCGGGGAGGTGTGCTCGCGCGACAGTTGCGCGCGGGCCATCTGGGGCGACGCCTACCGTCCCGGCGACGAGGCTGCGGCGCTGGATCAGCAGCTTGCCGAGGTGCGCAGGCGCCTGCGCGCCGCCGACCCTCAGGGCGCCGGGAATCTGATTGTCAACCGCCGGGGCCTGGGCTATGTGCTCAATCTTGAGGAGTAATATCCGGTTTCCAACAATGCCGAACTCCTGTACGACGCATGACCATTCAGCCAGGCGTAACGCTTAACCAACGCTACACCATTCGCCGCGCGATCAGCGAACAGGGCGGTTTTGGCGCCACCTATCTGGCCACTGATGCCGTCGAGCGGCGCGAGGTGGTGATCAAGGTCAGTAAAACGGCGGGCGATATCGAGCAGAACGCCCTGCTGCGAGAACTCCAGTTGCTCAAGAGCCTGGAGCACCCCCGGCTGCCCAGGGTGTACGACGGGTTCTTTCACCAGGGACAGCTCTGCGTCGCGATGCAGTACATCCCCGGTCGCGACGTGTCGAGCTACGTTGTACCTCGCGGCCCCGATCGGCGCGCCGATCCTCCCGACCGGCCCACCGCCCTGCGCTGGATCAGCCAGACCCTCGAGGCCCTGGCCTACCTCCACGAGCGGGGGATCGTCCATCGCGATGTCAAGCCCTCGAACCTGCGCGTACATATGGAGACAGGGGAGATCTTTCTGCTTGATTTCGGCCTGTCCCAGTCCCTTGCGCAAACGGCCATCCGCGCCCACTCGCCGCGCTTCTCTCCTCCCGAACAGTACGACCCCGATGCCGACCCTACCCCGGCCAGCGATGTCTACTCCGTTGGCGCCACCCTGTACCTGCTCCTGACCGGCTACGAGCCGCCGTTCCGCGACGATCACAACGACCGCACCGTGCGGCTCCCCAGCGAGGAGAGCCAGTCCATCCCCATCGAACTCGAACACGTGGTGCTCAAGGCGATGAGCTACGATCCGGCCGACCGCTTCCCCGACGCGCAGGCCATGCTCGATGAGTTGCGGCGCCTTGGCTATGCCTGGCCCCCCGCACAACAGCCGGTCACCGCCTCCATGTCCACCACGTTCCTGGCGCCAACCCAGCCAGCCGCCGCGGATGCATCTGCGGATGACCCGCTGCCCCGGGGCGGGACGGCGATGCTGCCCATCGGACAGACGATCAAGGAACGCTATCAGATTCGCGAATTGCTCAGCGCCCGGGGGGGCTTTGGCACCACCTACCGCGCCTTCGATGTCGAGCGCGGTCAGGAGGTGGTGATCAAGGCCAGCAAGACCGCCGACGATAGCAAGCAGGACGCCCTGCTCGAAGAGCGCGAGTTGCTGCGCCAGCTCAGCCACGAACGGCTGCCAAAGGTCTACGATGCGTTCTTTTTCGACGGGCAGCTCTGCATTTCGATGGAGTACATCCGCGGGCGCGATGTGGCGAGCTATCTCCGCCAGGGTCCCCCGGATCTGCCTACGGCCCTCCGCTGGATGCGCCAGCTCCTCGAGGCCCTGACCTACCTCCACGGCCGCGAGATCGTTCACTGTGACGTGAAGCCCGAGAATCTGCGCGTCCATCACCTCAGCGGCGAACTCTACCTGCTCGACTTCGGCATCTCCCGGCGCCACAATCGCCTGGTCGTGCGGGGTTACACGCGGCATTTCTCCGCGCCCGAACAGCGCCGGCCCGGCGCGCCCATCACCCCCGCCGCCGATGTGTACGCCGCTGGCGCGGTGCTCTACAACTTGCTGGTTGGCGAGCCCCCGCCCGATCGCGCCCCCGACGAGAGCAAGCCCATTCTGCTGCCGGCGGCCACCCCGGTTCCGCCTAACCTGGAGCGCATCGTGCTCAAGGCGCTGATGCCCAATCCGGCTGATCGCTACCCGAACGCCCGGGCCATGCTCGAAGACCTGCGGCGGGTGCGCCTGCCCGTGCGCTCCTTCACCCCGGCGCGCACGGTCTGGGCCGGGCTGACGGTGGTGCTGGCCGTCGGCCTGGGGCTGGCCATTGCGAACCTTACCCGCCTTTCCGCCGGATCGCCCTCACCAGCGCCGACCGCCGCCACAGCGAGCGTCGCCGCCACCCTGCCCGCAGCGGTCACCGAAGGCCCGGTAGCCATTCCCAACCCGACCCCGGAGGAGCCAGCCCCCCCCACCGTTCCCGCCCCCACCCCCACCCTTGGCACGCCCACGCCCGCCAGCAGCGTTTCCACCGCGACGCCCCCCGAGCCAGTCGAGACGCCTACCGCAACCCCGCCGCCCTTCGTTGTGTCGCGCTTCGAGATCCCCGATCAGGGCGACCGCGACTTCGTCTTTGTGGGCCGGTTGCCGCTGCAATTCGTCCTGATCGGCGAACGGTTAACCGGCATCCGCACCGTCACCCTGCAACCCGCCCCGGCCAGCGACAACCGCCCCGCCATCGGGCTGATCGTCCAGCGCGCCGAACCGGGCCGGCTCGACCTGCGCCTCAACCGGCTGCCCGACGGCTTTCGCAGCGGCCAGTACGACCTGCTGCTCAACGGGCTGCCCGCTGGCGTGACCCTGCGGCTCCAGGATTACCTGCGCGAGAGCCGCATCCTCGGCATCAAGTACGACTACCGCCACCTGGCCGCCATCCGGCCCCTGCCCAGCTACCGCTTCCAGGGGCAGGACATCCCTGGCCCGTTCGGGCTGCTCTGCCTGCGGCCCGACGAGTCATCGCGCGGCAGCTACCTGCGCAACGGCGACCTGCTCGAGATCCTCGACACGACCAGCTATCCCGGCTGGTACCGCGTGCGGGTGAAGGAAAACTTCGACCCCAACCTGATCGGCTACGAGGGCTGGGTGCTGGCCTGGGTGGTGGAGGACACGCCCCCCGATCCGCCGGCGCCGGGGGCCATCCAGGTTTCGTGGAACATTCGGGGCGAGAAGGTCGAGAACGTGATCGAGGATCTGGCGCAGCGCGGCATCCCCCGCGAGAACATTATCGTGGACCTGCAGGACCGCGAGCGCATCCCCGAGGTCTTCGACCGCTACAAGGCCAACCAGGTGGTCAGCTCCGAACCGCCGGAGGGCGGCTGGGTGCTGCCCGGCGCGCGGGTGGTGCTCGGCGTGCGGGCGCCGTAAGGGAGGCGATACATCTCAGCACCTGCTCCCGCCGTTCCGCGGCTTCGCCGCGCAGGCGCATATAATGGAACGAGCGACCCGCAGGCTTTCACCCATCAGGACACGCCTATGATCACCGATATTCTCCCCATCGCCGGGCCGGCCACCCACCTGCCCCCGCCCCCCGGCGGGCGCTGGACGGTCGCCGACTACGAGCAACTCCCCGACGACGGCCAGCGTTACGAACTGATCAATGGAGACCTCCGCATGGCCCCCGCGCCCACCCCTGATCACCAGAACGCCAGCGGCCTGATCTTCTACCATCTGATGCAGCACGTCCAGCTTGCCGGCCACGGGCGGGTCTTCGCGGCGCCGATTGACGTGCAACTCGGCCCCGCCACCATCGTGCAGCCCGACCTCATCGTCATCCTGCACGGCGGGGCGGCGACGATCACCACGCAGCGCATCGTCGGCCCGCCTGACCTGGTGGTGGAGGTGGTCTCCCCCGCCACGGCCAGCTACGACCGGCGCGAGAAGCGCGACCTCTACGCCGCCGCGGGGGTGCGCGAGTACTGGATCGCCGACCCCGGCCACCGCGTCGTGGAACTGCTCACCCTGGCCGGCAGCCTCTACCGCGCCGAGCACGTCTACCGCGGGCAGGCGGTCATCCCCTCCACCATCATCCCCGGCTGGAACGTGGCGACCGGGCGGCTATTCGGGTAGGATCGATGCCGCGGTCCCTGCGGCCGCCGCCGAGACGAAATAGTACGTGTTCGGAGTTGGGGCAACCCCGCAGATCTGGGAGCGAGGGCGTCCCGCCCTCGTCAGGATTCGAGGGCAAGATGCCCTCGCTCCCAGGAGAAGTGTGAACACGTACACGAAATGCTGTTGCGGCGCTGGCATCCCCTGTCTACCTTCGCGTTCGCGCCGCGTCGCGCAGGGCCTGCAGGTTCACCACCTCAGCCACCTCGTAGCGCGTCGGCACGCTCCCCTCGATGGGCCGAACGTTCAGGATGGCGGGAAAATGTCCAATCCGCCCGTGGATCTCGGCAATCAGCGCCAGCGCCACCGGCGCCAGCGCCGGCGGGTTAAGCGCCAGCGGAAGAGTCTGCCACTGCTGGGAGGTGAGACCGGCAGCATCGGCCAGCTCGCGGGACACCTCGGCCAGCGGGCGAGCGCGGTCAATGTGAGCAGCCAGGTCGCGCACCTCCGGCGCCTCGCCAACGATCCCGGCAACAGTGGCCAACTGAGCTTCGGTGAGCGGATGCGAGTAATTCAGCACAAGAACCGGCATACCTGTCAGGCTCCTCATCATGGGGTACGGACCACAACCTGCATCGGACAACTCTCCTCTGAGGGTAGCGGATTGCCCCGCCGATCACGGGGAGTAACCCAGTACTGCACAGGCACGCCCGCGTCGAGGCAGGCCAACAAAATTCCTGCGGTCATCACCTTGGTGCCACCGGTAATGTCGGCAATCAGCGGCCAGGCATCGCCTACCGGCACGGCCTGGTTGATCGCGTCGCGCACCTTCGCGTAGACCTGGTCGGCACGGAGCACATCGTCGAGCAACACAACGTGGGGCGTCACGTTGCGTTCCAGTAACGTCTGTTTCAGGTCGCGAAACCGTTCGCTGCCGGCAACCGATGGCGATGCCAGCAACCAGCAATGGCGCAGGGTCGCATCGCGCTGGTGCCAGGCGATAATGTCCGCATCGGCTGCCTGAGGGTTGGGGCTTACCGGCAGAATCAGGCCGGGATGCGGCGGCGCCTGCCGATCCGGCTCGACTGTCGTCCTCCCCCGGCGCTTGAACCCCCGTAGCAAACGCTGGAACACGACCACCACAAAGGCAAAGATCATCACCGCGCCGGCAATCAGCGCGATAAGAAACTGCGGCGTGGCCCCGAACACAGCGGTCAATAACTCATAGACGGCGTTGCCGAGAATCGCCAGGGCCAGCGAGCCGATCAGAAACAGTACGGGCACGCGGGTCTCCAGAAACAGGCGCAACAGGTCGTTCAGAGAGGACTGGTTCATTGAGTTTTCTGAAGTAAACAGAGGCAGTTGGAGAGGGATGGGGAAACCAGGTTTCCCCATCTTCTCAGGTGGAGGGTTTTCCGGCACATCCTCGCGTCACATTCGCCATCCGGGGCATCGGCACACGCCCAACTCCCCCTCTCCACCTACGGTGGAGAGGGGGGGCAGGGGGGTGAGGATCGCAAACCCATTGGAATGCCGAAAACCCCTTCTCGCTCGAAAAACCCTCCACCTGAGAAGTTTCCCCATCCCCCTGCCTGATGGGCGCCTGGCCAGATCACATCTAAACCTCAAATCCCAACTCTTTCAATGTTGGCCGTAGCCTGGAGCAAACTTCACGGACGCGTTCCGCGACCTGCTCGGCCCGCTCCGCATTTCGGCGCATCCCGGCGTGGGCCAGATCGTTGCGAAGGGCTCGACATTTCCCCCACAAATCGCGTATGGCAGGCTGCTGACCGGCGCTCAGGATAGGCGCCGGCACCGGGAGCGCTGCATGTCCTGGCGTGCGATTACGGCCATTGACCGCGGCCTCGGCCAGTTGCCGGTCATTTTCACTATAAAGGTCGTAGGGGCCGCCATCGGCAGTGACCAGCACCACCGAGACGAGCCACTCGCGGGTGAGGGTAAACGCCTGAACATACAGTCCCTTCGCCACATACCACTCAATCATTTCGAGCTGTTTGACGATCACCTCACGGGCCAGGTCGGGCGCGTGCGGTTGCGCGAGGGCCATTTGCCCGTACTCCTGCTCGATCGTGCCGAGCAGCAACCCCAACGGACGGGCCGCGGCGTCCGCGCCCTCCGGGTTGCCAAAGGCGGCGAGAGCCTCTGGCAGCGCCGAAGCGGTTCGCATCACTTCCGCCGGGCGCGACGCCTGGAGGGCGGCGGTCAATTGATGCAACAATTGAGCCAGTTGATTCGATGTGGAAAGCTCATGCGCCCGTTGTTGAACCAGATCACGGAGCGCATCGGCGCGGCCGTACTTGAGAAAAGCGTCCGTCGCGGTGGTCCAGTCGAGTAGCGCCGCGAGCGGCGTCAGATCAAACACCGGGGACTCATTCTGTGCATTACGCGCATCGAAGGCGCCATAGATTAAATGGCGTACCGTGGCCTGGCGCGCCACCCGCACATAGGCGGCGATAAGCAATGCCAGCACAGGAATGGAGCGAAAGCCGTTGGTAATATCGAAGATCAACTCTTCATTCTTGTTGATCCTTGCAGCGATCTGTTCAAAGATCTCCCATTGTTCACGTTCCGATTGACCTGATGGGATCAGGACCGGTTCAGGTTCAATCACCCCGCGCAGCTTCTCGATCAATGCTTCTAAATGTTTCGTTCGGGCTTCCTCGGTCACCACAACGAGCAAGCGACGGGGCGGGGGGTCAAACAAGGCTATGGCCGCATCGGCCATATAGCGCGTGGCATGGCTCTTGCGCGAATCATAGACGTAGATCGTATCACGGTAGTCGGTCGCGCCCAGGAACGAGATCAGGGTCGTCATCAGCAGTTTCTCCCTCTGGCCGGGCGTGCTACAATCGCTTTAGTCATCGCACTGGCGCGGTAAGACCGGAGCATTGGCTGCGCAGCGCTTCAGCCCAACGGCCGCGACCAGTCAGAATAGCTCGGAATCAGTAGCAGGTTATCAAGGAACCACCGGAACCGCCACCACCCGGACATACCTATGACCACCGATATTCTCCCCATCGCCGGGCCGGCCACCGCGTCGTAGAACTGCTCACCCTGGCCGGCAGCCTCTACCGCGCCGAACACGTCTACCGCGGGCAGGCGGTTATTCCCTCGATAATCATTCCCCGGCTGGAACATGGCGACCGGGCGGCTATTCGGGTAGAGCCGACAAGGACCTGGGCATCGTCCACGACCGGCGCGTTCACGGCGTTCCGGCGTTGATCGTCGAGGTGCTCTCGCCGAGCAACCCGGCCCAGGATCTAGTGGTGAAGCGGGGCGCCTATGCGCGGGCCGGCCTGCCTGAGTACTGGATCGTTCGCCCGGTGGAGCGCGATGTACTGGTCCTCAGCGCGCCCGACCCCGCCGCCGGCGACTACCGCCAGGAGACCCGCGTCGCCCCCGACGGCGAGCTTATCTCCCCGACGCTGCCCTTCAAAGCACCTATCGCCGCCTTCTTCGCCGGCGCCCCCGATGAGACGCCGTAAGTAGTCTGTGAACTAAGTTTCCTGGCCTTTCCGCCCCCCTCCCAACCTCCCCCCGTTGGGGGGAGGAGCCGGATCCCCTCCCCCAGCGGGGGAGGGGCGGAGAGGAGGCGGAGTTGCCGAAAACCTTCGTTCACAGAGTGCTCAGTAGTCTGTAAAGGAAGTTTCCCGGCCTTTCTGCCCCCCCGCCCCGCCGCCCCCCGGTGGAGGA
>JANWYD010000034.1 GCA_025057155.1 Chloroflexaceae bacterium | reverse complement strand
GAGGAGTACTACCGGGCGCGGGGCTGGGTCAACGGCGTGGTGCCCGAAGCCAAGCTGCGCGAACTGGGCATTCTGGAGGACTGAGAGACGCAACGGGGGAGGGGGCCGCCCCCTTCCCTTAGAATAGTCACCCGCGTCATGACGCCTTCAGTCGTCTCCCAGCGATGACGGGAACGACTGAAGGCGTTATTAGCGATGCCTCCGCGAACAGGCCAGGGGAAAGGAGCGTGACCGTAACGAAGAAGAACGCCAGGAGGCGGTCGGTTCCGGTGAGCGGCTGCCGCTCCGGGCGCAAGAAACGCCAGCCCAGGTAACTGGTGATGACCAGGGCCAGCAGGGAACTGGTTCAGGTAACTGATCGAGGCGGGGGTCAGCTACATGCCAGACATGCTCGGGATAATCTTACATGCCCATCCTAACCCAATCCAAAATCCAAAATCCAAAATCCAAACTACTCCTCCTCAAACCCCGCCTGCGTAAACTTCAGCGCCCGGCTGTTCTCCGTCACCACGCGCACCACGTGGTCGGGGGCGCCGCCGGGGATCTCGGCTTCGATCTCCAGGGTCACGCGCACCCTGGCCCCCACCAGCGCCGTGAGATGGGCGATGACCTCCTCGGCGATGCGGCTGGCATCGCGCCCGGCGCGCTCGGCGCTTACCTCGACGCTGCCGTGAAAGCGCCGCAGCGTCCGTGGCTTTACCACCGGGGACGCGGAGGACGCGGAGAGCCGCGGAGAAGGTTCGGTACTGGTTTCGCTGTATCGCGTTGGTGAACCGCCAGCAAAAACATCTCCGCTTTCCTCTGCGTTCTCCGCGGTAATAACTTGAGCCATTTCAGCATCGAGTTGCCGCCTGGCCGCCTCCGGCCTGACGATCAGCCCCCCGTCGTGCTCGCTGAGGCTCACCATCGTCGCCGCGCGCAGCCCCCGGTAGCGCCCCGCCGCCTCATCGTGGCCCTCGGCGTAGGCGAAGGAGTCCAGTTCCCAGGTCAGCAGATTCACCCCCTCGCGGATGGCCGCCAGCAGCACCCCCGGGTCGCGCAGGCGCGGCAGGTAGTGGTAGCGCCCGAAGTCCTCGATGAGCTGCCGCACGCTCACGTGGTCGCCGCGCCAGAGGGGCACCCGGTCCAGCTCCAGCCGCAGGCTCGAGGGGGCCAGGCTGAGGATGAGCAGTTCCTCGCCGCGCAGCTTCTTGCTCGCCCGCACGGCCAGGGCGTCCTGCCCGCTCAGCCGGAGGGCCTTCCACTCCACCGGGGCCTGCGGCGTGGCCTGCGCCGGCACGAGCAGCCACTGGTAGGTCTCCGGCAGGCGCGCCGTCACTACGCCGTCGGCGCTGGCCTTCTGCGTCTCGGCCTGCCGCACCTGGTTGGGCGAGAGGTCCAGGCTCTCCTTTTCGGCGAGGATCGACTCCCAGGCCAGGTACCTGCGCAGCGCCTCGTCCAGATCCTGCACCCGCGTTTTGTCCGCCGCCAGGAAGACCAGGCTGTTGCGGTAGAGCCGCGGGGCGTTGCCGCGTTTCTCCAGGATCTCCCTGGCCCGCGCTTCGGCGGGGTTGTCCGCTTCTTTGCTGTACGGCGCGTCAACGCCCAGCACCACCAGCCGGGCATCGAGGTCGTCGGGCACGTCGGCGCCGCTGACCGGCAGGGGGTGCACGCGGCTGAAGTCGCCCATCTTGCGCAGGTCGGCCCGCAGGCGCCGCTCCAGCTCCGCCAGCGCCCGGTCGGGGTCGCGCCTGAGCTGCTCGGCCCGATCCTCGGCCAGTTTGGTGACCGTGGGCTGGGTGGCGTACCAGTAGCGCGACCCGTCCTGGTAGAGGTAGGTGGCCGACGCCGCCAGGCGCCGCAGGGCGTCGCCGAAGACCGCCGGTGATTCGCCCGGCATCACGCAGCCGAGTTTGATGCGCCGGTCCTCGATGCCCCGGTTGGCCGCGGTGGCCGTGGGGGCCGAGCCAAGGTAGATGGCCCGGGCCACGCGCCGCGTGGCGGCGTATTTGCCCAGGTTGGGCACGTCGCGGTCAATCTGCAACGGCAGCGAGCCGGGGCCGTCCACGTCCTTCTCCAGGATGGGCGCCCAGTTGTCGGAGAGGTAGCGCGTCAACTCGAACTGCACCCGCGGCTCGTCAATGGGGACGTTGGCGGGCATGATCAGCGGGTTGCGGTCGCCCTTCTCCCACAGGCTGTGGATGACCGCCGCCATCAGGCGCAGCACGCCGCGGGTGCGCTGGAACTTGACCAGGGTGGACCAGTCGGTGTACAGCCGGTCGAAGACCTCGGGGTGGATGGGGTAGGCGGCCTTGAGGCGCTGCTCGTAGCTGCTTTCACGGCACTCCGGGGGGAACTCCTGGGCCTGGCTGCGGTAGAGGTCGGCGAAGGCCCGCGCCACCACATCGCGGTCCTTGAACTGGGCCGGGTCGCGCAGCGGCTCGAAGAGCCGCCGCCGGACGATCTCGAAGCCCTCCTCGGCGCTCGCCGGGCGCCAGGAGGATTCGAGGCGCCCGATGACGTTGCGCAGCCGCTCGAGGGCCTCGCGGCCCCGCTGCCCGCCCACCTCGGCATCGTCGGCCTGGGTGTAGGGCGATCCGGCCGTGTCGGAGGCCGGCAGGCTGACCACCAGCAGGCAGTGCTTCGCCAGCCGCGCCGACTCGGTCAGCGCCTGGGCGAAGCTGAACTGGGTCTCGAAGCTCCCCCCCGGCAGCAGAGGCGCCCCGTCAGAGCGGCTGTACTCGCCCTGGTCGTGCAACTGCCGCGCGTAGGCGACCCACTCGTCAACCAGGATGAGGCAGGGGCCGTAGTCGTTGAACAGGGCGCGCAGGGTGTCGCCGGGGTTGGTGGCGCGCTCGTCGTCGAGGCGCACGCGCTCGAAGGCGTCGCGCCCGCCGAGTTGCCAGGCCAGTTCGCCCCACAGCGTCCGCACCAGCGTGCCGTCGGGCTTGAGCACGGGGTTGCCGGGCGAGATCTTGTTGCCCACCAGCACCACCCGGCGGGCCGTGGGCAGGGTGGTGACGCCGGCCTCCTGCATCACCCGGTCCATGCCCGCCAGGTCGGTAGGGTTGGCCCCGCCGAAGAGGTGGTAGAGGGCCAGCATGGAGTGGGTCTTGCCGCCGCCGAAGTTGGTCTGGAGCTGCACCACCGGGTCGCCGCCCGCGCCGCTCAGCCGCCGGATGGCCCCGACGAGCAGGCGGGTCAGGCTCTCGGTGAGGTAGGTGCGGCGGAAGAACTCCACCGGGTTGCGGTACTCGTCGCTGCCCTCGCCCAGGTGCACCTGCCACAGATCGGCGGCGAACTCGGCCTGCAGGTAGCGCCCGCTGGCCACGTCGGGGTGGGGGGTGATCACGTCGCGCCAGGGCTTCAGCGCCCCGGTGACCGCGCTCTCGATCGCCGCCCCGGCGCTCTTGCGGCGCTCGCTGCGCACCTGCTCGTCGAAGCGCAGCCGCAGCAGTTCCATCTTCATGCGTTCGAGTTCCTCGGCCTGCGGCGCGGAGATGGCCGTCAGCAGCCGGTGGGCCGAGTCGAGGGCGCGGTAGGCGTCATCGCTGGAAAAGCTCTCCTGGTGCGCCCACTTGTTGCGCGCCTCGCGCAACTCGCTCACCAGGCTGCGCTCGGCGAAGCCCAGCGTCTTGCGGAAGACCTCGTTCCACTGCTCCCCCATGATTTTGAGCAGGGCGGCGATGTCGAGGTGCGGCGTTTCGTCATCGCGCCAGGTCAACTCGTTGCGCCATTTCTCGGTAACGCGCGAAACCCAGTACTTGCCGTACTGCGTCTGCGCCTCGCGCTCGACGAAGGGCAGCAAGCCCTGGCGCAGCAGGTCCATCGCTTTGCCGACGCGCTCGTGGTTGGTGGTAGCCATAGGCGCCTCTTATGTATTTACCGCCGAGGGCGCAGAGCAGAGCCTTTTGCTCTGCGTTCTCCGCGGTAAAAAACTACAAGCCATTTACCATCCGCTTGATCCCATCTTTCAACTTCGGCACATGAAAATTGATCAGCAACCCGATTTTACATCCGCTGAGCTTCAGGTACGAAAGCAACTGCGCCTCGTGCACCGGCAGCACCTTCTCCACCGCCTTCAACTCCACGATGATCGCGTCCGCGACCAGCAGATCCAGGCGGTAGCCGGCATCCAGCTCGATGCCGTCGTAGACCACCGGCAGCGCCACCTGGGTGAGCACCTTCAGGCCGCGCTTGCGCAACTCGTGGGCCAGACACGCCTCGTAGGCGCTTTCGAGCAGCCCCGGCCCCAGGGCTGTATGGACCTTCATCGCCGCATCAACGATCTGGCCGCTAATGTGATTCAGTTCCATGGATGTGATGATGTTTTACCGTAGAGGACGCAGAGATCGTCTCACTCCCCGCTCTCCTCCGCGTCCTCTGCGGTGAACAGCGAAGCCTGTCTCACAGCATCCCCACTGGCCAGCCTTGCCATCTCCGGCCAGCTCTGCACCAGGGCGTTATACTCCCGCGCCTCTGCGGCGCGCCGCTTGCGCTCACAGAGCGTATACAGGCGATAGGCCAGCTCGCGGGCCACATCGGCCCGCGGGCCGAGGCGCGCCAGCAACGCCGCCGCCCGCTGCTCCCCCTGCCCCAGCGCGCGCGCCAGATGGTGGGTCATCTCCCAGACCGTCAGGCGGCTATCGCCGGCCGGGTCCCAGTCGGCGGGCAGCTCATCGGGCCGCAGCAGGCGCACCCGGCCCCCCCGCGAGACCAGCAGGCCCGCCTCGACCATGCCCCCGACGCTGGTATTCTTGGCCTTGGAGAGGGTCTCGGCCACGCCATACTCACCCTCGCCGAAGCCATACTGCTCGAACCAGGCCAGCGCCCAGCGCGTATCGGCGTCGAAATCGCCCTCCTGCTCGGCCAGGACCTCGTCGAGCGTCGCGTTGATCAGCGCCAGGGCCTCGCGCACCGTCAGCGGCTTGCCCGCGGCGTCAATCACCCGGCCGAAGCGCGTAAACACCGCCATCCCCGGCCCGATGGCGGCCTGGGCCAGGTCCACCGGGGCGATATTGCCCCGCTGCATGGCCCGGAGCGCCGCGGGCAACTCGGCCTTCAGCGCGGCCACGAAGTCGCGGCGCGTGGCGGTGGGCGCATTCTGCGGGCGTGGGCGGCAAACAAGAACGATGGAGGAGGCGAGGGCGTTGGTGTCCATTGCCACCTGGCGTGTTCGCATTTCAGTACGTATTGGCCAGGTTCCACTTAGTGCGAACCCGGCGCGGATCACCGCGTCGAGGAAGGTCTCCCAGCCGGTGCTGGCGGCGCCGTCGGCCTTGCTGGTCTCCGACTGCTTGAAGGCGTAGTAGATGGTGACGGGAAAGGCCGGGTGGGCCTGCTCGGCCAGGCGCTGCATGGCCCGGGTCATGCCGTCGAGGAAGAAGCGTTCGGCCCGCTCCTTGCCGCCGTGACGGTAGGGGGTGGCGACCAGTTCTTCGGCCTTGGGCACGGCCAGAGTCGCGAACAGATCCGGAAACACCGGGCGTAGGGTGCGCCGCAGCCAGACGTAGAAGAAGTCGGAGAGGTCGGCGTAGCCGATGTTGTCGTAGTAGGGCGGGTCGGTGGAGATGACTTTGTCAGTGCTTAAGTCCTGCTTAATCGCATCAAGTTGAGTCGCTACACCGATATTATGACTATGAAACTGCTTCTCAATAACCTCTACAACTGAAACAACCGTCCCGAAGATGTCACCACCTGCACCTGCTAGCGGATTCGTCTCTGCATAGTCCCACACCATCGGTAATGCCTGGCGCCCAAAAGTCGCCACAATTCGATCCATTCGCTGTTCCCAAATACATAGGCTCGTATTTCGATTGCAGGCTTTGCTCTGGGCAAACGCCAGATACACAGCGACGGCATCGGCATAGGCCCGGGGGCCGCTGCCGCCGGCGGCGAGGGGGGGTCGTCGTCAATGGTGTGACTGGCCCCCCTCCCCGCCCCTCCCCCCTGCGGGGGGAGGGTGGCTTGGGGAGCCGGCGCTCCGGGCGTGTCGGTTGCCCCCCTCCCCGGCCCTCCCCCCGCAGGGGGGAGCGAGGTGGGGGAGGCGGGCGGCGCTTCGCCTGCCTCGGCGCCCCCCGACTCCTCCCCCCGCAGAGGGGAGGTCGTGGATGCCGGCCCCGCGGGCGCCTGGGCATCAGCGAGGGGGCTATGCAGCGTCTCCCAGATGGTAGAGAGCACACTCTCAAGGTTGCTCAGCACATCGTGGTTCGTAAAGCGAAGAATGCGGATCCCCAACGCATGGAGCCACGCCGTGCGCTCCGCATCACGGGCAAGCCCCTCCGGGGTATAGTGCTGACCACCGTCAATCTCAATAGCCAATCGCGCCGACGGGCAGTAGAAGTCGAGCACGTACCGCTCGATGGGATGCTGCTTGCGGAAACGAAATCCGTCGAGTTGTTTGCAGCGCAGACTCTGCCAGAGCAGTTGTTCCGCATCGGTCATCGTTTTGCGCAGCTCACGGGCTGCCTGGAGCAAGGCAGGCGGAACAGGGATGGGGCGCCACCCGGTTCCCACCGCCCTCCCCCCGGAGGGGGGAGGGGTGGGGTGGGGGGCCCTCCCCCCAGAGGGGGGCGGGGTGGGGTGGGGGGCCAGCGGCCCGGACGCGCCCGCCGCCCCCCATCCAGCGGCGTCGCCTGCCCCCCTCCCCCCGCAGGGGGGCGGGGCGGGGAGGGGGGCCGACGCCCCAGACGCGCCCGCCGCCCCCGCCAGCGCATCCCTCCACACCCGCTCGCGCGCCTCCGCCACCAGCTCCGCGAAGGTGTTCAGCGCCACCAACTGCCGCGGCGTGAACAGGTCGCCGAAGGTCGTCAGGCCGTATTGCACGGTCCAGAAGTTGCGCGGATCGTCGGGCAAAGGCGTCTCCGGCTTCCACTCCGGCCGGGCGCTGCGGGCGATGGCCTCGTGCTCCGGGGTGGGGGGCAGGTAGACCCGCCCCCGCTCGCCCTCGGCCACGATCGCCATCAGCCGCGCGCCCATGCGCCCCGCCTGCCCTTCGGCCTTGATGTAGTCGCCGGTGATTGGCATCCCCGACATCAGGCAGCGGAAGTTGGCCCCGCGGGCCAGCTTGGTGCCGTCTTTCGCCTCCGGCGGGGGCGGGCCGTGGCCGGCGCGGGTTTTGACGGTGAAGCGGTAGCCATCCCCTTCGATTACCGGCTCGACCCAGGCCTCTTTGCCCGCTCTGGTCGAGAGCATAAAGGTGGAGGCCAGGGGCACCTCCACGTGGGCGAAGGCGGGGTTGGGGCTTTTGACCGTGCGCGCCCACAGCCAGGCGATCACGGTGAGATTTTGGATTTTGGATTTGGGATTCTGGAGTTCTTCGGGGGTGGCGTGGCGGTAGCTGCCGTCGCTGTTGCGAATAACCTGGACCTTCGGGTACAGATGCCCGATCCGCCGCTCGGCCTCGTCGCGCATCCACTGGCCGTAGTAGCGCACGTCGGCGGCGAGACCCTGAGCGCCGGTGTAGGAAGTAGGAGATAGGAAATAGGAAGTAGGAAATAGGAAGTAGGAAGTAGGGATGTGGTTGGAAGGCTCGCGATGTACCATTTCCTCCCCCCTATTTCCTATTTCCTCCCCCCTATTTCCTACCCCCGCCGCTGACGGCGCATGGTCGTCAGCATGCGCCCCACTTCGCTCATCAGGCCGCGCGGGGTCGGGGTCTCGTGTTCGGGAAACCAGCCCAGGTCCTGGCACAGAATGAGCATGGTCTCCAGTTCCGCCAGCGATCCCTGGGCGATCGCCAGGAACTGGGCCTTCTCCTTGTCCGACTCCCGCGCCCAGCCTTCCGCGATGTTCGCTGGAATCGACACCGCCGCCCGGGTGATCTGAGATCGCATCCCGTAGGTCTCCTCGCGCGGCCGAAGCGGGACCAGACGATAGACTTCGCGCGCCGCCGCCATGGCCTTCTGCCACACGATGAGTTCCTTGAAATGCATCAACGCCCCCCCTATTTTCTATTTCCTTCTTCCTACTTTCTGGATTCACCGGCGGCCGCCCGGCGAACTTCGGCGGGATCTCGATCATGGCCTTGTTGATCAGCACCGCCACCGGGTTGAGGTCGCTGGCATAGGCTTCCAGGCCCAGGCGCTGGGCCTCCAGCGGCAACGCGCCGCCGCCGGCGAAGGGGTCGTGGAAGGCAGGGAGCTTCTCGGGGTCGAACAGCTCGGCGGCGCGGGGGTGGTCCCGGTGTTCGGCGCAGGCGCGGCGCCAGCACCGCCAGATCTCCTCGCGGGCTTGCTGGAGCAGGGCCTCGTTGGTGGTGTTCTCCCACTGCACCAGTTGCTCGATCAGGCGGAAGAGGCGTTGCCGTTCGGCCTCCTGGGCCTCTTCGGTCGGGAACAGCTCCGGCCAGGCCGAGGGGTCATCCACCAGTTGGGCGAAGATCACCGCCCGCGCCGCGGCCAGCGGGCGCCGCGCCCACCAGAGGTGCAGGGTGCTGGGGTGGCCGTGGCGGATGCTCTTCTCGCGGGCGCTGGCGGCGTTGATCGCCTCGAGCGGAAGGGCGACTTCGATGAGTTTTTTGCGGGGGATCATGGTTCACCATTCGTTGCGGCCGGCGACGATGAGGCGATGCGCTGCATCACCTGACGAGCAAGCAACAAAGCTTCATCGGCATCGCTCTCGTTCGGCAGCCCTTCGGAAAGGTCGCCGGGAAGGGCGTCAGGATAGCGAGCAGGTATGTAGAAACGATCCAGCAGTTGCAGATCAAGCGCGATGTCGTCAAAGGGATTGGACGGCAAGAGCGGCAACAGATCGCCGAGACGGTGAGCGCGCGGCGGAGTCACGCCTTGCGTGCTCAGCAAACCCTTCAGCACTTTTTCTACACACAGTTGCGCGTGAAAGCAGACCTGATTGAGAATACCGGCCTGGCGAGCAAGCTCGGCCATGGCAAGATCTTCGCGGGCAAACTGAAACCAGGTCTCACCCTCGTTCATAGAGCACTTTGCCTTTCCTCAGGATCTCCTCGCGCACAAACGCGCGTTCCCGGGCCAGCCGCGCGAACTCCGCTGGCGTGTAGACCAGGATATCTACGCCGACACGGGGCTGTAGCAGCCGCATCACCGCTTTGACCCGATCGAGAAAGCGCTGGTCGCTCTCATACACCACTACAAGGTCGATGTCCGACCAGTGGTGCGGGGTGTCCCCGGCCAGCGAGCCGAAGAGAATAATGCGCTCTGGATGAAGGTGCTGTTTGAGCAGCGCCACGTACCGTTCAATCTCTCGCTCAAGCATGGCATGACGTTCGGTGCGCTGCTGATTGCTCATATCTTGCATGGTCACAGGTTTATCTCCTTACCGCGGAGAGCGCAGTGATTCGCGGAGCATTGTACCATTCGCGCCTTTCCACGCCCTCGGCGGTAATTAGTCTGTGAATTAAGTTTCCCGGTGTTTGTCACCCCGAGCGGAGCGAGGGGTCTACCGCACCAGGAGGCGGAAGATGCTTCGCTTCGCTCAGCATGACAGGACGAGCGAAAAACCGGAAAACTTAATGCGCAGACTACTTACTAGTCTGTGAACTAAGTTTGCTTGCCTTTCCGCCCCCCTCCCACCCCCCCCCGTTGGGGGGAGGAGCCGGACTCCCTCCCCCAGCGGGGGAGGGCTGGGGAGGGGGCGGAGTTGCCGAAAAGCTTAGTTCACAGAGTAGTAATGAAGATTAAGAATATAAACCGGTATTTCCCCTACAGCCCGGCGGCTGAAGCCGCGGGCTACCGATGCGAAGCCCGCCTGCGCGGGCTATACCGGATGTAATTCTTAATCTTCATAACCGCCTCACCCCGGGGCCTCGGAGCGCGCCAGCAGCTCGGCGCAGGAGTAGTTGACGCTGGTCACCCCAAAATCCGGCTCCCGCTGGAAGGGCCGGCGCACGTAGCGCACGCTGTGCGTCCCGTCGTCGGCGAAGAGCACCAGCGCCAGGATGTAGTCGTCGGGCTTGTTGAGCGAGTAGAGGATCTCGTTGCGGGTCACGGTGATCGTCTCGGCCCCGGCGACGCGGCCCTTGACCTCGATGAAGCGCAGGCGGCCGCTGCGGGGGTCGCGGCTCTCGATGTCGTAGCCCAGGCGCTCAAGCTCGCGGTCCACCGGCTCAAAGCCCAGACCGCGCTCGATCTCCATCACGATGGCCCGCGCCCGCGCGGCGGCGGCCTGGGTCTCGACGGGCTGCGCGGTCGCGGGCAGGGGCCGCCCGGTGATCGCCGCGAGCAGCCCTGCCGGCACGACCAGCAGCCCGCCGAGGACGACCGGCGGCAGGGGGGCGATCCGCGCCTCCAGGTCGAGTTGCTCCATACGCTTTTGCAGGCGCGCCTGCAACTCGTCGGCGCGCCGCCGGGCCTCCCGCGAGTTGAGGCGTAACCCCCTCCCTCGCCCTCCCCCTTCCAGGGGGAGGGTAGGGGTGGGGGCGGCCTGCTCCTGGAGCTTCAACTCCTCGGCGCGGTGGTCCCAGTAGTTGATCTCCTTGGTTAGCCGGTCCTTCACTGCCGCGCGGGTCTTCTCGATCAGGCCCAGGCGCCGGCTGCGCACCTCTTCCAGATGCCCCGGCACGATGTTGGTGATGGCATGGGCCAGGGCCTGCTGCTCGAGGGTGGGAGAGAGGAACGAGGAAATAGAAGCCAGGATGGCGCTTCGCAGTGTTTCTGCGTGAGCACTTTCAGCCCCCTCCCCAGCCCTCCCCCGCCGGGGGAGGGAGTCCGGCTCCTCCCCCCGCCGGGGGGAGGTTGGGAGGGGGGCAAACTCGGCTGCAACCTCCTCCAACGGCCGGTAGTCCAGATACGGCGCATAGTGCAGGCTGCGGACCGCGCCATCGGCGCTCAGTTCAACGTAGAGCATCTGGCGCGAGATCGTCCGGCGCTCGCCGCTGGGCAGGGCGCTGGCGTCCTGGATGGCATGTTCGAGGATGAAGAGCACCCGCGGCTGCGTACCGGGGTCGCGCTCGTCCACCAGCACCGCGCCGCGGCGCAGCAGGTCGCGGTGGCGTTCGAGCACCAGGTCGAGGGTGGCGTCGAGCAGGGGGTGCCCGGGGCAGACGAAGGCGGCCTCGGGCTGGCCCGGGGGTTTGAGCAGGGCCTTGTCGAAGGTGATGCGCTCGTAGCGCGGCAGCACCGGATTGCCGATGCCGATCACCCGGTCGCGGTTGCGAACGGCCGCCGGGACGTGGGTGACCTCGTAGCGCCGCGGCTCGCGCTGGCGCAGGGACCCGCCGAGGCGCTTGAAGGCTTCAAGGAAGAACGACTCGATATAGTGGGGCTGGAGCCGCCGGGCTTCGGCCCGTTCCATCTCCGCGCGCACCCGCGCCACCTGGCGGGTGTCCATGGCGTCGTGGACCAGCGCCCGCTCCTCGAGCAACTCCTGGAGGCGCTGCCGATCCACGGCGCCGGCGATGGCCCGCGTGAGCCGGGCGCGCACCTCGGGCCGCTCGCCGTAGCGAATGGCCTCGATCAGCAGATCGCGCAGCGGGCGGCCCTCGAACTGCAACTTGCCGAGCACATCGAAGACCTGGCCACCGAGGGCCTGGCGGGCCTGCTCCAGCTTGTCGAGCAGCGCGCGGTAGACATCGCCCTCGCGGGTTTCCTCGGCCACCAGGTTCCACATGTGGCAGACCTCGGTCTGGCCGATGCGGTGGATGCGCCCGAAGCGTTGCTCCAGGCGGTTGGGGTTCCAGGGCAGGTCATAGTTAACCATCAGGTGGGCGCGCTGCAAGTTGATGCCCTCGCCAGCGGCGTCGGTGGCGATCAGCACCCGCGCCTCCGGGTCGTGGCGGAAGGTCTCCTGGGCCTTGCGGCGCTCCTCGCGGCCCATGGCGCCGTGGATGGTCACCACCGCCTCGACGCGGCCAAGCAGGGTGCTGATGCGCTGCGCCAGGTAGTTGAGCGTATCGCGGTGCTCGGTGAAGATCACCAGCTTCTGGTGGGGCGAGGGGGTGGGGCGGGCCGGCTGGCCGTAGGGGGCGCGCTCCTCGGCCAGGCGATTGGCAATCGCCGCGGGGGTGAAGATCTCGCCCAGCAGACTGGCCAGCTCGCGCCACTTGCGATCCTCGCCGCTCTGGCGCACCGCCAGGGCCAGGGCCTCCAGGCGCTTCAGATTGGCGATCTCCAGCTTCAACTCATCAATCGTGCGCGCGGCAGTGGCCTGGTCGAGGATCTCCTCTTCGACCCGGGCCACCTCATTGTCGGGCGCGTCTTCGAGGTCCTCCAGGTCTTCCGGGCTGAGATCTACCGCGGAGAGCGCAGAGGAGGGCAGAGGTTTGCCCATATCGGATCCTCTGCGTCCATCCGCGTTCTCTGCGGTAAAACCTCCTCGCTGAAGCAACTCCAGCTCGCGCAGGCGCTGCTCCAGGCGCTCGCGGCGGCGGTGCAGCGACTGGTAGATCGCCTCGGGGGAAGAGGCCAGGCGCCGTTGCAGCACCGTCAGCGCAAAGCCGACCGTCCCGGCGCGCTTCTCGTTCTGGAGGGCCTCGGCACGGTCGAACTCATCGCGGACATAGCTGGTCACCTCGCGGTAGAGGTGCGCCTCGGCGTCGGAGAGCTTGTACGGGACGGTATAGGCGATTCGCTCCGGGAACAGCGGCGTGCCATCAAACTTCAGCAGCCGCTCCTTGACCATGCGCCGCATCAGGTCGGAGACCTCCACCTGGTGCACGCCGTCGCGGAAGCGCCCCTCGAAGCGGTCGCCGTCGAGCAGGGCCAGGAAGAGCTGAAAATCCTCCTCCTTGCCATTGTGGGGCGTGGCGGTCAGCAGCAGGAAGTGGCGGGCGCGGGCGCCGAGCAACTGGCCGAGGCGGTAGCGTTTCGTGTACTTGATCTCCCCGCCGAAGAAGGTTGCTGAGAACTTGTGCGCCTCATCGCAGACCACCAGGTCCCAGGTGGTCGTGGCAAGCCACTCCTGCGCCTGCTCATTGCGCGCCAACTGGTCGAGCCGCGCGATGGCGAAGATTTTGGATTTGGGATTTGGGATTTGGGATTGGTGATTGAAATCGAAAATCCGCAATCGAAAATCTAAAATCTCAAAGGGCAAATGGAAACGCTGGTGCAACTCATCCTGCCACTGCTCGGCGAGGCTGCCGGGGCAGACGATGAGGCAACGCTGGAGGTCGCCACGGGCGATCAGCTCCTTGATCAGCAGGCCGGCCATAATCGTCTTGCCGGCGCCAGGGTCATCGGCGAGGAGGAAGCGCAGCGGCTGCCGCGGGAGCATGGTCTCATAGACCGCGGTGATCTGGTGGGGCAGCGGCTCGACGATGGAGGTATGCACCGCCAGCAGCGGGTCGAAGAGGTGGGCCAGACGGATGCGGTGGGCCTCGGCGACGAGACGGAAGAGGCGCCCATCGCCATCGAAGCTCCAGGGGCGCCCGGCCTCGGCGATGGCCAGGGCCGGCTCATCGTCGCGGTAGAGCAGGCGCGTGCCGGGACGCCCGGCGGCGTCCTTGAAGGTCAGTTCCAGCGCGTCGCGGCCATACCACTGCGCGGCGACCACCGTCACCAGGCCATCGGGCAGAATGCCGCGCACCGCGGCGCCGGGGGTGAGATCTTCGAGCCGGGCCATGCGAGTGTCCCCTATACGATTTTGGATTTTGGATTTTGGACTTCGGACTTTAGATTCTGGCTTCCCGGATATGGCGTCGTGGGCGGGGCGAGGGTTGGGCCGCTGTGTGGAGATGTAGAGGTGTAGAGGTGTAACGATCTGCATTTACCCCCACACCTCCACACCTCCACACCTCCACACCTCCACACCTCCACACCTCCACACCTCCACACCTCCACACCTCCACACCTCCACACCTCCCCGCCTCCCCGCCTCCACAGATCCCCTCTGTGGCAAACCTATGCACATATGCGGCATTGTAGAACCGGCGGGTTACCGGGCGATTACACGACGGACAGGCGGAGGATGAGCAGAAGTTCAGGAGAGAAGGCCACGTCGCCTCATCATCAGTTCCACTGCCGGACCCCGGCCTCTTACCTGCACCTTTGCCAGCAAAATCGCCAGCAGCACCCATTCATTTCCGGGTGATGATTTGCTATACTTCGTACAACGATTTTGCCGCGCTGGTTATGGAGGTTCCCACAGGCGACCGCTACGGATATCCGCAACGTCGGACAGGGGAGGCGACGAGCCGTGGACACGCAAGGCAACACTTCGATCGGAGACGTGGCCGGACGTGATATCCATAAAATCAGTGAGAATGTGTTCCTGTTTGTCGAGAGATTTGTACAGTATCAGCAACAGGGCGCTGGCTCCCGCATCCCGCCGGGCAAGTTCGCGACCGTCGGCATTCCCGCGCTCTCCGCTGTACAACCAATCCATGAAGCTACCCTTAATCAGCTCGACAAGCTGGTCGTAGAGCGTAAGCCGTCGCAGGTGATTCATCTTCACGGGCTGCCAGGAACAGGCAAGAGCATGCTGGTCGCCCGGCTGGCCGAGAAGATTTCGCCCGACAGATTCAACCGCGGCATTCTCTGGTTTGATCTGGCGAGAGCCACCCCCCGAGACTTAATGGTACGCACCCTTTACCTGCTCGATGGAACCAGCGCGGGAAACGAACTCCAGGCGCGACCAGATGTTCCCTTGCGCGAGTTCTTCTGGGGACGGCTCACAGAGAGCGATGGACGCTGGCTCATTGTCGTCGATCATCTCTTCAGACCGCAAGACCTGCTTGAGATCCTGCCTGCTGCCCCAAAGGATGCGGGCGCCTGCCGCGTCCTGAGCATCGGACAGAGCGGCATACTTCATCTGCCGGATCCCTGGAGCGTTAAACCTGTCCTCCTCAGCCGTGTCGAGCTGCACGAGGCGCTGGAGATCTACCGGCAGGCCCTCGGCCACGAGCGCGCCAATGGCTTCGAGCCCATCCTGAAGGAGATTGTCGAGGCCCTCGACGGGCATCTGCAACTGATCGTGACCAGCGCCCGTCTCCTCCAGAGCGGGGCGACCTCGCCGCAGCGTTACCTGGAGCGGCTGCGCCAGCACGAGGAGCAGCGCGCCCTGCACGCCAATCATCTTGCCGACACCCTCGAACGGCTGGTGCAGGAACTGAGCGCGTCCCAACAGCACCTCTTTGACTGCATCGGCGTGCTCGGCGAGGGCGACTGGAGCGTTGAGCTTCTGGCCGCGGTGGCGATGCGGCGTCCCGGCGATATGCTCGACGATCTGGCGGCCCTCGTCGCCGCCAACGTCATTGAGCGCCGGCCGGACCCCACGGCCCGATCTGCCAGTACCGAGACCGACCAGGAGCGCGCCCGCCCCGGGCCGACGGACTGGTATCGAGCAGGGGGGCTCGCGCGGGAGGTGGCGCTCCGGCGCCTCAAGGGCAGGGGGGACTACCACCTGCGGGCCGCGCAAACGCTAATGGCGCGCTATCTGCTCGATCGCGCCGAAGAACTGGCCGCCGATCTGCGCTCCCGTCCGGCAGTGGCGGGCCGCCCGGAGCATAAACTGGCGCCAGGGAGCGAGGCGTTCATCAGCGGCTTTCGGGCAGAAATGGCCGCCGAGATGCCGCACCTGCGCCAGGCCCTGCGCTGGGCCGTGGAGCACGAAGACTGGCCGCTCGTCCGGCGCTTCGCCGCGCTGCCCTACACGGCGCTCATCCAGCGCCTCACGACCAATAGCTTCGAACTGACGCTGGACCTCAGTATGGGGACCATCAGCGAACCCACGGTCTGGCCGCTAGAGCCAGATGATCCACCCTACCTGAGCATTCCAGCCCTGGTTCCCTCCCAACTCTGGACCGTGCATCCCGGCGCGCGGCCGGTATCGGACGACGACAGGAACGCCCGGCGCCCCGCTACCTTTGTTTCGGAAAAAGCCGGCCAGCCACGGGCAGAATGCGACCTGAACTGGCATCTGACCGCCTGCCACCTGGTTGATGGGGTCTTTCGCCGGACCACCTTCACCAACGCGCGCTGGACCGGCGTGCGCGCCCCTGAGTTGATATTGATCGACGTGGATATGGGGAGCTGCCAGATGCCGGCGTGTGATTTCAGCAACAACACCTGGGTAGGCGTAAAGGCGCGCAACGCCTCCCTCCGGGAAAGCTCCCTGCGTAGAGCGCTGCTCAGAGACGTGCACCTGAACGGGGCAAGCCTGGAGAGGGTTGATTTCTCCTACGCGGTGCTGGAGCGGGTGCGTCTCACCGGGGCCAATCTGCGCGGGGCAAACTTCACGGGCGCAATCCTGAAGGAAACATCTCTTCGCCACGCCGATCTGCGTGATGCGTCGTTTCAAGGCGCCGAATTCAACGGAGTTGATTGGAGCGAAGCGCTGGTCGCACCCGAACAGTTGGCTCAACTCTGGGACGCGGAGGGCTGTACGCCGGAGCTTCCCCGGCGAGACGCTTCCGGCAACGAGAGGGGTGGCGCACGAGATCGGGACGCTATGACCGCGCCCCGCGTTGATGAAGGCTTTCTGAAAGATCTTATTCCGAAAGCTGGTCCCGGCAACGACCCGTCGATTGAAAAACGCGACCTGCGCGGTATACACATAGCACAGTTGCAATCCTTTGGTTTACGCGCCGCCGGCGCGGACCTGCGCGCAGCCGCGCTGTTGGGGCCCGCGATCCGCCTTGACAGCAGCGACTTCACCGGCGCGCATCTGAACGGGGCCACGCTCCGCGCAGCCCGGCTTCCGAAGTGCAACTTTACCCGCGCTAACCTGCGCGCCGCAGACCTGCAGAGCGCCAACCTTGAAGGGGCCATACTGGATCACGCCATTGTCCGCTCGGCCCGTTGCGATGGCGCCATCCTGACGCAGGCGCGTCTTGTTGCAGCCGATTTCACCGGCGCCGGCCTGCACGGGAGCCGCCTGGAACGCGCCGATCTCCAGAGGGCCAACCTCGCCGAGACCGACCTGCGCGAAGCTGACCTTCGCGGCGCAAACCTGGCGGGCGCCAGTCTCGCCGGCGCCGATCTGCGGCAGGCCGATCTCAGTGGCGCAGTGCTGGACGAAGCGGACCTGCGCGGCGCCGATCTCCGCGGGGCAACCATCGAGGAGGAGCAACTTTGCCGTGCCACGAATACCGGCAAAGCGCGTCTTCCGCGTGATCGCGAGGTGTACTTCAATAATCAAAACTATTCCGAGCGCCTGCCGGATCTGCCGGCCTTCCTCCGCTTCTCACAGTGGAGCGGCATCTACACCGGAGTAAGCTTCCCCAGCAAGCTCGATCTCCAGGGGGCCGTGCTTGACGGAAACTTTTCGAGGGTACACCTGGACGAGCTTAACCTCAGTTTCGCCCGGTTAAAGGGGATCTTCAGCCATTGCACCATGAGGAACACTTGCCTGCGGGATGCAAGGATCACCGGGATTCTGAGTAATGTAGACCTGCAGGGCAGCGACCTAACCGGCGCGTGGCTGAGCGATGCCAGCCTGGTCGTTTGCGACCTCAGGGGAGCGCAGGTCACCGAGGAGCAACTCCGGCAGGCGGCGCGGCTGCGCGGCGCCTACCTGCCGGACGGCGAACTGTACGATGGGCGTTACGACCTGCCCGGCGACATGCAGGATGCGATCAGCGCGGGCCTCGATCCAGAGGACAAAGCGGCTATGCGCGAGTTTTGCCAGAGCCGTGAGCGAGTGAAGGCCAAACTGTTTCGCTAGGGTCGGGGACATCTTTTCGGACTGTGGATTTTAGATTGCCGTACATAGTACTACAACGAGACTTCTCATTGTAGGGGAGG
>JANWYD010000033.1 GCA_025057155.1 Chloroflexaceae bacterium | reverse complement strand
CGGCGGTCGGGACGTAGCGGCGGCACAGCTTCGAACCGCCGGAGGAGATGCGGGATCGTCGCGTATTCGCTAACAAGTGTGCTGGTAAGCGCATTACGGCAGGATTACCAGGAGAGCGCAGCAGGCGGCGCCTGCTCTGTTCTCGATCTGCTCCTGCCGGATAGTACTGCCTGGCGAATCTCCCCCGCATCAGCCCCCTGGCGGGCCAGCGCGCCGCAGTGGATGCAGAACGGTTCATCGCCTCGTTGCTCGGCGGATAGCGTTCGCATCCGTCGAACACCTTCGTACCGAAGAGAGCGCGGAGGGCCGTAAACGGCTCCCAGAGGCACATCCTCTGCGCCCTCCGCGCTAAAGCTGAACACCTGCGCGCGGCCAGGCGTTTGACCCCTCCCGCTCCGGCGTGCTATACTTTGCACGGTAGCGGCTACCTAAGCGGCGCATTGGGAGGTGTCCCATGGCTCAACAGACTCGCCTGGTGATCGCCGATGATGAATCGATCATCCGCATGAATCTGAAGGAGACCCTGGTCGGCCTCGGCTATCTGGTGGTGGGCGAGGCGGGCGACGGGGTGAGCGTGATAAACCTGGCCCGTGAACTCAAGCCCGATCTGGTGCTGATGGACATCAAGATGCCCAAGCTTGACGGCATCCAGGCCGCGCGTATCCTCACGGAGGAAAAGATCGCGCCGGTCCTGCTGCTCACCGCCTACTCCGACCGTGAACTGGTCGAGCGGGCGAAGGAGGCGGGCGTGGTGAACTATATCGTCAAGCCCTTCCGCGAGGCGGAACTGCTGCCGGCAATCGAGATCGCTATGGCGCGCTACCAGGAGTTTCTGGAGATGGACCGGCAGATCGCCGACCTCAAGGAGACCCTGGATACGCGCAAGATCGTCGAGCGCGCCAAGGGCATTTTGATGGACACGCAGGGGTTGAAGGAGGCGGAAGCCTTCCGCAAGATCCAGCAACTCTCGATGAACACCCGCAAGTCAATGAAGGAGATCGCCCAGGCGATCCTCCTGGCCAACGAGATCTAGGCGCGCGTGTCAGAGATTCCTCAGTCACCCGGAGACGCGCCCGCCGCGTCTCCGTCCGCTTTTCAACGGCGCGTGCAGGCGGCGCTCCCGCACGCGCTCACGGCGGCGCTCGCCGTGGCGCTGGCGCTTGGCATTCAATGGTTCTGGCCGCGCCCCCCCGCGGCGGCGCCGGCCCCGCCTGCCACAGCCGCGCCGGCCACCTCCGCTCCACCCACAGCGGCGCCTCTGCCAGCGGCCTCACCGGCAGCGCCCCCGCCCGATGGCAGTGTCGTCCGTCTGGAGGTGCTTGACCTTCAGGCGCAGGACCGACAGCTCTGGAGCGCCCTCTACCTGTTGCGGGCCGCCAGCCAGATTGACGATGCGGTGGCCGCCCTGCAACGCAACGACCTGGTCGAGGCCGACCGCACCTTGCTTACCGCCTACCGCTCCCTGGACCGTGCCTACGCCTACAGCGCCGAGGCCGAGAAGGGGCCGATAGATAGCTTCCGGCTTCAGCTCAGCCAGATCCGCGATGATCTGCACCTGCGGCCCGAACGCCTCGATCGCCGGCTGCGGCAGTTGCGCCAGTTGATGCTCAGCCTGGTGGATGAAGGCAGTTAGGGGATTTGGGATTTGGGATTGGGCGTGGGACGCCTGTGCGGAGGCTCGAATGGCTCGCCTGCGGTTACGTGGCAGCGCCGGCAGGAACGAATGGCGCTCTGCGCCTGCCAGCGCTCCTGGCAGGTAAGTGCGGCTCATCAGGTCGGTTTGTGCTCGAAATCAACGAACCGGTACCCGACGCCGCGCTCGGTGAGGATGTACCTGGGATTGGCGGGGTCCTCCTCGATCTTCTGGCGCAGATAGGTGATGTAGAGCCGCAGATAGTGGCTCTCCTCGCGGTACTCCGGCCCCCAGACCTTGGTTAGCAGCATCTCGTGGGTTTGCACGTAGCCCGCGTTCTGCACGAGGTGATAGAGCAGGCGGTACTCGGTCGGGCGCAGGTTCACCCGCTTGCCGTCTACCAGCACCTCGCGGCGGGCAAAGTCAATGCTCAGCCGGTCGTCCACCTTAACCAGAGTCTGCGGCACAGGAGGAGTAGCATAATGGCGCCGGAGGACCGCCTTGATGCGGCTGACCAGTTCGCGGTGGCTGAAGGGCTTGCCGATGTAATCGTCGGCGCCCAGTTCCAGGCCGCGCACCCGATCCTCTTCCTCATCCTTGGCGGTGAGCATCAGCACCGGCACCTGCGAAAACTGGCGGATGCGGCGCAGGGTTTCGAAGCCGTCCATTACCGGCATCATTACGTCGAGCAAGACGACATCGGGCATATCCTCGCGCACCCGTTCGAGGGCCTCGCGCCCATTGGCCGCCGTGGCGACGCGCATACCCTCCAGTTCGAGGTTGAGGCGCATAAAATTGACCATCCGCGCCTCGTCGTCAACCACGAGCACCAGTTTATCTTTTAACTCTGACATAGATGCCTCGTCTCCACGGTGAGTTGCGGCCCATCAAGATACCCTGATCGGGCCAGGCCGTGGAGGGGGCCAGGATCGGCGATGGGTAGCGTATGGGCCAATGGAAGAGATTTGAAACCAATTGTAGCACGGCGATTGCCCCGTTCACAAGGCACAGGAAACCGGGTCTCTCTACACCCTGGAAGATTATGCGGAGGGGAACCTGGGGTTCCCTATTCCCTTGTACGAGGTTGTATGCAACTGGTCATTACAAACGTCTTGCTCGTGATCATTGCCGGGGGCGTGGGCTATCTGGTGGGGCAGGGGCGCCCCCGGTGGTTCGGGCCTGAGTTTCGGCAGCGTCTGTTCATTGTAGGCTGGATCGGCGCCCTGCTGCTGGCGGGCGCGCTGCGTGCGGCGGCGCTAGTCTACGGTCCGGGGGCTATGTTCGCCGTGCTGAGCCTGCTGGGCGGATTCGCCGCCGGGGTCTGGCTGGCGTTGCGCCCGCGGGCGCCGCGCCGCCACTGATGCTATTTCGGATTTTGGATTTTGGATTTTGGATTTTGGATTTTGGATTGCTGTAAATGGGGGTTCTGGTGAGATGCGGGGATGAGGCGCCTGCGCGCCAGGCGACAGGAAGCGCTGTCTGGCGCGGCGCGCCCGCGGGGGCCAGAACGCCGGCAGGCGCGCCAGCAGCAGAACGATCAGGACCACGCCCCACAGGGCCGGCTCCCTCCAGACCTTCGACAGCCACAGGTAGTGCAGCACTGCCAGCGCCGCCGCCACATACACCAGACGATGGAGGGGGCGCCACCAGCGCCCCAGGCGCCGCATGGCCGCGCGCGTGGAGGTTAGCGCCAGCGGCAGGAGCAGGGCAAAGCTTGCCAATCCCGCTAGAATATAGCGCTTCTCGGCGATCGCCTGGGCGATCAACGCTGCGTCGAGCTGGTAATCGGCCACGGCGAAGACCAGCAGGTGCAGACAGACGTATAGAAAACTGTAGAGACCCAGGGGCCTTCGCAGGGCCGCGGCCCACTTCCAGCCCAGCAGCCGGTTGAGCGGCGTGCACGCCAGCGTGAGCATCAACAGCGCCAGCGCCGCCTTGCCCGTGCGCAGGGTCATATCCTGGATCGGGTTCACCGACAGACGACCCGTAGCCGCGTCGAAGATCAGCAGGGCAAAGGGCAACAGCGCCAGATGAACGGCCAGACGCGGCCAGGCGCGCCGCAGACCGATGAAATGGGCCACTTCTGGCTTCGCTTTCTAGAAATTCGCTCGCAGATCGAGACCGGCATAGAGTGCGGCCACCTGCTCGGCATAGCCGTTGAAGGGCAGAGTTGGGCGCCGCCCGCCCTCGCCGATGCGGCGCTCGGTGGCCTGCGACCAGCGGGGATGCGGCACATCGGGATTGACATTGGCGTAGAAGCCGTACTCATTGGGGGCGACGGTCATCCACAGCGAACGAGGCATCTGCTCCACCAGGTCAATCCGCACAATCGCCTTGATGCTCTTGAAGCCATACTTCCAGGGAACCACCAGACGCAGCGGCGCGCCGTTCTGGGGCGTCAGCGGCCGGCCGTAGAGGCCGGTCGCCAGCAGCGTCAGGTCGTGCATGGCCTCATCGAGGCGCAGCCCCTCGACGTAGGGCCAGGGGTAAAAGCGATCACGCTGGCCGGGCATCTCCTCAGGGCGCAGCACCGTCTCGAAGCGCACATAGCGAGCGACGGCCAGCGGCTCGACCTCGGCCAGCAGGCGGTGCAGGGGAAACCCCAGCCAGGGAATGACCATGGACCAGCCCTCGACGCAACGCAGGCGGTAGATGCGCTCCTCCTGCTCGAAGCGCAGCAGATCCTCCAGGGCAAAGACGCGCGGATAGCGCGCCAGGCCGCCGATGGCCACTTCCCAGGGTGAGACGCGAAAGTCGCGGGCCAGGCGCGCCACGCGTTGCTTGTCGGTAGTGAACTCGTAGTAGTTGTTATAGGTGGTGATCTGCTCAAAGCTGTTCAGCCGGTCGCCGAGTTCGTCGGTGCGCGTATCGGCGGGCGGGGCCGGAGGCGCGCCGGGGGTTGCGCCGCAGGCGCCCAGAGCCAGGGTGGCGCCCAGAGCCCCGGCAACGGCCATGAAGCGCCGGCGCGAGAGATACACGTGCTCCGGAGTGATTTCCGATGAGGGGATGCCGGGCATCTGCCAATCCTACAACACGCCCACATTCGAATTATCGCCGATCACCAGGCGATAGGCCTTGGGCTTTAGCGGGCTGCGGCTGACCTCGACATTGCGACCGATCAGGCTATCCTCGATCCGGTGTGGAATGCCGCGGATGCTGCAATGCTCCATCACGATGCTGTGCTCAATCTCGCTATCCTCAATCAGGCAGTTGTGATAGATTGAGGTAAAGGGGCCCACGTAGGAATTGAGAATACGGGTCTTCTCACCGATAATCGCCGGGCCGCGGATGGTTGAATTGATCACCTCGGCCCCGCTTTCGATAATCACCTTGCCGATCAACTGCGAATCGCGATCGACATAGCCCTGCACGACCGGCTGCAGTTCTTCGAGCACCAGGCGATTGGCTTCGAGGAGATCGTCCTTCTTCCCGGTATCAATCCACCACCCCTCGTGCACGTAGGGATAGACGCGGTAGCCGGCGGTCACGAGCCACTGAATGGCATCGGTGATCTCCAGTTCCCCGCGGGCGGAGGGGCGGATGGCGTGAACCGCCTCGAAGATATGGCGGTCGAACATATAGATGCCTACGAGGGCCAGGTCGCTCCGCGGTTCGCGCGGCTTCTCAACCAGGCGCACAATGCGGCCGTCCTCTTCAAGTTCGGCGACGCCGAAGGAGCGCGGATCATCAACCTTTTTCAGCACGATCTGCGCGTTGTAGTCGCTGCGGCCAAAGGCTTCGATCAGCGGGCTGATGCCGCCCTGAATACAGTTGTCGCCGAGGAACATTACGAAGCGCTCGTCGCCGATGAAATCCTGGCTGATCTTCACCGCGTGGGCCAGGCCCAGGGGTGCTTCCTGGGGGATGTAGGTCACCTTTATTCCCCAGCGTTTGCCATTGCCCACTGCTGTGCGGATCTCATCGCCGGTATCGCCGATGACGATGCCGATGTCGGTGATGCCCGCATCACGAATGGCCTCAATGACCCGAAAGAGCACCGGCTTGTTCGCGACCGGCACCAGTTGCTTGGCGCTCGTATAGGTGATAGGGCGGAGGCGCGTGCCTTTTCCGCCGCTCAGGACCAGACCTTTCATCAGTCTCCTCTTCAATGTTAGAGCGGTTGATGGGGCGCCGTAGGGATTGTACCCGATCTGAGCGACCATGTGGCGACGCAGAAACCCCGGTTTCCGCGTGCTGCGCACAGCAAAGCGCCGGAGATGTTGCCTGGCAACATCTCCGGCGACCCCTCGGCAGCGCACTGCGGCGCGCCCGACCCACAATACTAGAATCCAAAATCCAAAATCCAAAATCCAGACATTGCGCTAGCGATACGGTCGGATCGCGCCGACGAAGGTGTTCTGCCAGTAACTGCCCCAGATGCTCGAGATCTGCACCCCGTAGCGGGGGGTCATGGCGTGGACCATCTGCCCGCCGCCGATATAGATGGCCACGTGGGAGATGCCGCGCCGCCCGGCGGTGCCGGCGAAGAACATCAGGTCGCCGGGGGCGAGATTGCCCATGCCGCCAATGATGGCGCCATAGCGAGAGCTGTACTGCGCGGCGGCATTGTGGGGCAGATGTACGCCAAACTGGCGATAGACGTAGCTGGTCAGGCCGCTGCAATCGAAGCCGCGGCTGGGGCTGCTGCCGCCCCAGACATAGCGTGACCCGACGAACTGTACAGCAAAACTGGCTACATCGCCGCTGGCGGGGATATTGACTGGAGCCGCGCCGCCACCACCGCCGCCGCCCCGCGTAGCCGGGCGCACGCGCACCGGCAGGGCTGGAATGTCGTTGGTTATGGGGACGCGCCGGGCGGCCATCGGCGAGACCTGGAGCAGTTCGGAGAAGATCCACGCCTTCGTGCCATCGGGCAGTTGGACGCGGTACCAGTCCTTGTGGCGAGCCAGCAGGCTCACGCTGGCGCCGGCCCTGAGAGAGGTGATCCGGTCGTAAGCCGAGCCGGGCCCTTTACGAACATTGACGTTGTTCTCGCGCACGGTGCCGACCAGAGGCGGATTGGGGTCGGGGATCGAGGTGGCCACAGGCACCCGCTCGACCACGCCCTCAACAATGTTGAGGAAATCCGAGGTTACCCAGCCATACAACTGGCCGTATTCCACCAGGAACCAGCCCTCGTAGCGTTCGATAAGCGTAAGTTCCTGACCAGCGCGCATCCTGGCCATGCTCACGTAGTTCGTGCCGGGGCCGTCGCGCAGATTAACATTATCTTCGCGCACCACGCCAACCTTGGGGGGCGGCGGGGGGGGGATCATCGCGGCGGGAACCTGATCGAGGGCATACATGACCGCCTCGGGAATATCCACCAGTTCGGCGGCCACCCAGTACACCGTCGGGTCGCCATCGCGTCGCACCTGGAGCCACTCCTCGAAACGCCCGATCACCTGGACGTTGTCACCACCATTGAGGCGCGAAACCTCGTCATACGCCAGGCCGGGGCCGTTGCGCAGGCGCACCACATCGCCGCTGATCGTCGCCGATACGACCAACGGCGCCAGCACGGCGCTCCGCGACGAAAGGGAGAGCGGCACCGGCAGCGCCGCATCGTCCGGCAGCGGGGGATCGCCAACCAGATGCTCCGCGCCGGGATCGAGCGCGATGGGACCGACCGCGATCGGCGCCTCGACCAGTTCCACGGGTTCGGGATGGGGCGATGCGACGCGACGCATCGGCAACTGGCTCAGTACCAGCGCCAGCGGTACTGTCAGCGTAACCAGCAGGTGAATGAGGAAGCGAGCGGGAAGGCGGGAGAGCCAGGCGTTGGGAGCGAAGAGTGTGGTGGCGAGATAGGTGCGGAGTGCGGCGAGTGAGCGCCGTTGATGCCGGAAGCGCTGCCGCTGCCATGAAACGCGCTGTTGTAAATGCTCGACCTCGCTGCGCAGGGGCAACGGAGACGGGTTTCGGTTTAGCTCGATCATGGAGCAATACACCTCACTTGGGTCTTCGTGGCGCGACCATCAGGGTACTGGCAACCCTGACACGAACCTGGTGAATTCGCGACCACAGTGACTGTCGAGCCGAGATGCGGGGGAGTGTACCACGACTTCGCGATATCCGCAAGCGTTACTGCGATGTTGCCAGGCGTCCTTCAGAGCGGCATATATGCGTCGTCAGGGTCGAAAAGTAAAAGGAGTTTAACGGAAACCGGGAGATTTGTCAATACCCCCCAGGAATATGGCTTCAATATGCCTTAAGTCGCGATTCGTAAACGTCCAACTGTAATTGTTATGCCCTGCAAATTGTAAAGAATAACGATCGCGTAAAGAGGGTGAGCCAGCGGAAGCAACGGCGAGGTGGAGCGCGCGGGTATGGGTTGGCGAGTAACACGACGGCTGGCTGAAGCAACAATGAGGCGGCTGATAACGCTTGTCACGCACAGTTATCTCCGCGATGAGGCGAGCTGCTGTGGCCCAGAGAAAAAAAGGACCAAGGTACTGCCCTGGCCGCCCTTGCACCCCAATCGCATCAGCGCTGGAGGAGCGCATAGCGCCAGTACTGCCCGCTGGCGCGCAGCAACGCCAGCGGCCCGGGCGTGACGCCGCGGGGCGGGGCGCCATATGCGCTCAGGCCATGGTCGCCGACCAGCTTGAGCCAGAGGAGCAACTCGGCAGGCTCGGCGACAACCAGGGCGCTGGCGGCGCCGGCGCGCCGGGCCGAGCGTAACACCTCTTGCAGTTCCGCTACCGGTGTCGCGGCTGGCAGAGCCACGCGCAGGGTTTCCTCAGCGGCGCCGCGCTCAATGAGCGCGATGCGCAGCGCCTCGCTGCCTGCGCCCGCAATGACTACGGTGGGCGCGTAGCGGCGCCGGTAGACCGCGAAGGCATGCTCGCTCAACGTCTGGGAGGGGAGCGCTGGGGCGACGATCAGCAGCATATCGGCGCTCCGCGCCTCATCGCGACGGGCCTGCAACCCGGCGGCCACTGCGCCAGCCAGCAGGGCGATCAGCGCTGCCAGCGCCAGCACGCTTACCGCATAGCCTGCCTGCCAGATCGCGCCCCCCCGGCGCGAGGCGCCCCCTGATGCCGGAACCGCTTCGATCTCGACGCCCTGATTGTGCTCGACATCCATGCCCATTGCTCTCCATGCGAGAAGGCGCAGCCCTTCTCAGCACATCGCTGCGAGAATCTGCTTTTACCTCAGCGCGCCTCTCCATCCGGGTGGCCTGAGACTACCTGCCTGGCTATTATACGAAATTAATTTCGCGATATTATTTTCGTATATAAGCGTGACAGGCGTCGTCGCCAGTATAACAAGGAGTGACCCGGTATGGAGTTGGCTGAGGCATTAGGCATCCTGCAGCGGAACCTCTTCTCGCCGTTGACCCTGGCCTTCGTGCTGGGGATGATCGCCACCCTGGTCAAAAGCGACATTGAGTTCCCGGAGCAGGCCTATAAGTTCATCGCCTTCTACCTGATGTTTGCTATTGGCCTGAACGGCGGCGTCGAACTTGCGGGCACGACCTTTCAGACCTTTGCCTTGCCGGCGCTGGCAACCATCTTCCTGGCAATTCTGCTGCCAACCGCCTGCTATTTTATCCTGCGCACGGTCTTTCGTTTCGACGTAGCCAACGCCGCTGGCGTCGCCGCGCTCTATGGTTCGGTGTCTTCGGTCACCTTCGCGGCGGGGATAGGCGTCGTGGAAACGGCCAACATCGGTTACGAGGGCTTCATCCCCACCCTGGCGGCCCTGGCGGAATGGGGCATCATCGTGGCGCTCTTCTGGGGCCGTCTGGGCTTGAAAGCGCCGAATGACGCCATCGGCAAGGTCGTTCGGGATACCCTGACCGGGCGCAGCGTGATCCTGCTAATGGGCGGGCTAGTGATCGGCATGATCATCGGCAAACAAGGTTTCGAACGCATCGCAGTGGTGTTCAGCCAGGGTCCCGAAGGGTTGTTCCGCGGCGTGCTGGTGCTGTTCCTGATCGAAATGGGCATGGTCGCCGCGCGGCAATTGCGCGAGTTCGCCAAGGTTGGCCCGCGGATGCTGGCCTTTGGCACGGTGATGCCAGTGATTATGGGGGTGCTTGGCGCGACCCTCGGCGCCCTGTCCGGCATGTCGCTGGGAGGCGCGTTTATTCTGGCCGCGATTGCCGGCAGCGCCTCATATATTGACGCGCCCGCCGCCGTGCGCGCGACCTTTCCCCAGGCCAATCCAAGCATCTACCTGACCTCTTCGTTAGGGATCACGCTGCCCTTCAATCTACTTATCGGTCTGCCGCTGCTCTATGCCTATACCCAGTGGTTTTGCTATAGTGTTGCTGGATGCGCGGTGTTGCCTGCGGGAGCGTGAGTAGTCTATAAACAAAGTTCTTTCCCTGAACTCCCACCCCCTCCCCAACCCTCCCCCGCTGGGGGAGGAAGTCCGGCGCCTCCCCCCAACGGGGGGAGGTTGGGAGGGGGACGGAAAGGCAAGGAAACTTCGTTCGCCGACTGGTGAGCGCCCCTCAGGCTATTCGGGAGGCTATGGGGAAACCAGGATTTCCTAGCCACCCGCCGTGGGGGCCGCCCCGATGCACACCAGACGAATATCACGAAAGGAAGACGCCATGCAGACCACCACCATTAGCCTGGTGACGATTATCGCCGAGGGCGTGCTGCGCGAGCGCCTGCTGGAGGATCTCCAGCGTCTCGGCGCCCGCGGCTGGACGATCGCCGAGGTGCACGGGCACGGCATCCGCGGGATCAGCGAATACTTCTGGGCCGGCTCGCAGGTGCGCATTGAGACCCTGGTCAGTCCTGCGGTCGGCGAGAAGATCCTGGCCCATCTCCAGGAGCACTATTTTACCGACTACTCGGTGACCGCTTTTATCCACGATGTGCGCGTGGTGCGCCCGGAGCGGTATGTGTAAATGGCGGGGAAACCAGGTTCCCCCGCGCCCCCGCTGGCGCAGCGACGGCTCGCCGGGCCGTCGCTGCGTGCTGCGTGCCCCCCGCGGCGCGAACTACCGGCGCCCGCGGGCTCCTCGCCGACCACCGGGATGTCGAAACGGCCCGCCGAGCTGTCGCTGCATGTCGTGCAAAACCTTCGGCTGCATTCGGGGGTTGCCACGCCATTCCCCTGGACATCTCAGAAGTCCTGTTATACTGGATTCAGGGCTGAGTGGTCTGTGAACGAAGGTTCCTGGCATTTCGCCCCCCCTCCCGGCTTCCTCCCGTTGGAGAGAGAAGTCACCTCACTCCCCCGGCGGGGGAGGGTTGGGAAGGGGGCGGGGTTAGCGAAAAACTTCGTTCACAGACTACTGAGAGCGAATCACGAGTAGTCCCGGAGGGAACGTGTCAAAGAACATCTTGATCGTTGGGGCCGGACCGGGTGGGATGGCCACGGCGATGCGTCTCGCGGCCGCGGGCTACCAGGTGGCGATCTATGAGGCAGCCGACCGGGTTGGCGGGCGCATGCGCGGCTTTGAACTCGGCGACTACGCCTTCGATACCGGGCCAACCATTCTGCAGGTGCCGCACGTCTACGAAGAACTTTTCGGCGCCTGCGGCCTCAATGTGTACGATTACATTAAGCTGATCCGCCTGGAGCCGAATACCCGCATCGCCTTCTGGGACGGGACGCACCTCGATCTGACGTCGAATATCTCCGCTTTCAAGGAGCAACTGGCGCGCTTCGGGCCGGACCTGCCGGCGGCCTTTGAGCGCTGGTACATCGAGCATCTGCGGAAGGACAAGGTTGGCTACGGCCCATATCTGGGCACGCCGGTGCGCTCGCCCCTGGGCTACCTGAAGCCCGAGGAAGTGGCGGCGGCCCTGCCCTTCCGCCCCTGGGAGAGCCTCTACGACCACTTCAAGCGTTTCTTCCGCGACGAGCGGCTAATCTACGCCCTGGCCTATCAGGCCAAGTACCTGGGCATGCACCCCACGGCCTGCTCCAGCGTATTCAGCCTGGTAACCTTCCTGGAATTTCACTACGGAATCTGGCATCCCCAGGGCGGCTTTCGCGCCCTGGCCCGCGCCCTGGCCCGCGCCGCCGAGGACCTGGGAGTGGAAATCCACCTGCGCCGCCCGGTGCGCCAGGTGATCGTCGAGGACGGGCGCGCCTGCGGCCTGCTGATGGCCGACGGTGAACGGATCATGGGCGACGCGGTGGTGATCAACGCCGACTTCGGCTATGCCGTACAGACGCTGCTGCCGGCGCACGCCCGCGGCCCGTACACCGATCGCTGGCTGAACCGCAAGGAGTTCTCCTGCTCGACCTTTATGCTCTACCTCGGCGTCAACCGGCGCTGGGAGCACCTGCCGCACCACCAGTTGTACCTCTCCGCGAACATCCGGCGCAACGACCCGCTGTGGGCCAGGAGCGCCGTGCTTGACGAAGAGGACCCCTCCTTCTACGTTTGCAACCCGACAATTGTGGACCCTGGCAATGCTCCGCCTGGCCACAGCACGCTCTTCGTGCTGGTCCCCGTGCCGAACCTGCGCTACCCGGTGGACTGGACGGCGAAGGCCCGGCCATACCGGGATCTGATTCTGCGGCAGATGGCCAGGCTAGGCTTTGAGGACGTAGAGCGCCACATCGTGGTCGAGCGCCAGTACACCGCCGAAACCTGGCGTGACGAGCACCGGACCTATCTCGGCGCGGTGTTCAACCTCATCCATAGCTGGCAGCAACTCGGCCCGCTGCGCCCGCACATTCGCCACCGGGGCGCCCGCAACCTGTACTGGATCGGCGGCGCGGTGCACCCCGGCAGCGGGTTAATGACCATTCTGGAGGCGGCTAAGAGCGCCGTACACTTCATTGGCGAAGATCTGCCGGTCACCGCCTCACTGGTGAGCCGGTAGCAGGTCAGGGCTGATGCAACGTCGAGCGCCGCTGGCCCTCAACCGTGGGCGGAGATACCGGCGCACGTTCCTCCGCCACGCAACTGTTCACACTTCTCCTGGGAGCGAGGGCTTCCAGCCCTCATTGCGGCTTCGAGGGCGAGACGCCCTCGCTCCCAGGCTCTACCGTTACCCCAGGTGTGAACACTTACTCCGCCATTACCCTTCGCGCGCGCCCGGCAGCCCACAGCCCGGCGGCCAGGGCCCCGGCGCCGAGGGCCAGCGGCGCCCACCTGCGCCGCCGCGTGTCAGCGAGCACCACTCGCGCAGTGTTGTAGCCGCTGGCGCCGAACACGCCCCCGCCGGGATGGGTGCTGGCCCCCGTCAGGTACAACCCTTTGATCGGCGTGCGGTACTGCGCCAGTTCCGGCAACGGGCGGAAGAAGAACATCTGGTCGAAGCTCATCTCTACGTGCATCACGTTGCCCTTGAGCAGGCCGATGCGGCGCTCGATGTCAAGCGGCGATTGGATGAAGCGATCAATAATCTTGCCGCGCATGTTGGGGGCGTAGCGGTAGAGCACCTCCAGAATGCTGTCGGCGGCCTCCTCGCGCACATCGTCCCAGTGCCGTCCGCTGCTGAGTTCGTAGGGGAAGTACTGCGCCCAGAGGAAGACAGTATGCTTGCCGGGCGGAGCGACGACCGGATCGATAGCCGAGAAAGTCATGGCAATCACCGCCGGGTTTCTCGACGGTTCGCCGCGCAGGTAGTCTTCGTAGGCCCGGCGCACGTAATCCATACTCGGGCAGAGGAGTTGCAGCCCATGATGGCTCTCGTGCGGTTTGCCGCCGCTGGGCGCGCCGAGGTAGTCGGGGAGTTCCTCGGCGGCGCAGCGCACGGTCATGCCGAAGCCATTGCCCACCCGCACCTTCTGCAGTCGCTCTACCAGGCGTGAGGGCAGGTGCGCCGGGCCGACAAGTTGCAGCAGCGTGGTCAGCACATGGGCGTTTGACACAACAATAGGAGCAGAATAGCGCTGACCGTCCTCGGTTTCGATGCCTTGCACCCGGCCCGACTGGATGAGAATGCGGCGCACCGGCGCGTCTACCGCCACGTTGCCGCCGAAGCTGATCAAGGCGCGGGCCATGGCCTGGGTGAGCATGCCGCTGCCGCCCTTCGGATGCGCTGCGCCGCTGTAGTGCAGCATAGCATGCCAGCCGAAGAAATCGCCGGCCCCGATCTCGTCCGGCGGCGGCCCGCTCTGGGCGGCCAGCCACGTCATCGCTGCGCGCATCGCCTCGCTCTCGAACGTCTCGCAGATCAACTGGGCGTAGCTGGTGAACAGGCGCCGGGAGACCTCAGTCGAGTTGCGCTCGCCAGCAGGCAACCGCGGCAGCGCGGCGGCCACGCTGCCGAACAGCCGCGCCACCGAGGGCGGATTGAGGAACACATCAAACACCGCCTCGTTCAGCGGCGTCCAGTATGCGAGAAAGCGGCGATAGGCCTCGGCGTCGCGGGGGCTGATACGGGCGATGCTTTCAACCGTGCGCTCGGTATCCCTATAAAAACTGATCGCCCCGCTGCCATCAGGCAGCGGGTAGAAGGCGAAGGGGTCCATCGGAATATATTCGAGGCCATGCCGCTCCAGCTCCAGGTCGCGCACAATCGGGGTAAGGTGGATCATAATGTGCGCCGAGGAGCCAGTGTCAATTTTATAGCCAGGAATGACCTCTTCGGTACACACGGCGCCGCCGACGATGGGGCGTCGTTCGGCGACCAGCACGCGCAATCCGGCCTTCGACAGGTAACCGGCGCAGGTGAGGCCGTTGTGCCCGCCGCCGACCACGATCACGTCGTAGTCCGTTTTGTGAGCCATACGAATCGCTTTCTATCCGAGCCGGGAACCACCCACCTTTCCAGTATACGCCAGATCGCGGCGGAAGGATTGAACAATGCCGGGGCGGACCGGGGCCGAGCAATGTCCGCTCCGGCAGCAGCTCCGGGGCGGCTGTGTCGTGTTCTCCACCTCCCGCCAGGGGTTGGCGCCTGGTCCGCTTATCGCCTCGCGTCACCCTGGCGGACGAGCGGTATGAAGACCTGCGGGGGCGTCGCAGGCGCGGGAGGCGGGGTGGCGGAGGGCGCGGGAGGCGGGGTGGCGGAGGGCGCGGGAGGCGGGGTGGCGGAGGGCGCCGGCGCGGCTACGCCCGTACAACGCAGGTCGTAGCGTACCGGACTGCCTGGTGCAGGGAAGTTGATCCAGACGATGGCGCGTTGTTCGCCTGCCGCGCCGGGGGTGCAAGTGATTGTCAGAGTCGCCGCGGGCTGTTCTTCGGTCAGAACCAGACTGGCGGGCGCCACGCTAAACGCGCCCGGATGCTCCCCGGCGAGGCTGACGCTGAGCGGCAGGTTGCCGATGCCTTCCATAGCCGCCCGGAGCGGCGTGTTTACCGACTGGCCAACCGGCGCGTTCCCCAGGTCAAGCATCTCGCCCGGAGCCGGGGTGGAGGCGTACCGCACCAGGGGCAGGCTCCACAGTTCCGCGCCGTGGCTGCCATCGTTGGCGCGGAAGAACAGTTGCCCGTTGAAGGCGATCATGGCTGCCGGTTCGGCGCCAGCCGCGCCCGGGCGGATGTCGCTGACCATCACTGTCCCGGCCTCAGTCCTGTCGCTGATCCACAGTTCCGCGCCGTGCATGCCATCATCGGCGGTAAAGAAGAGCCGCCCGTGCGCTGGCGCGAGGTTGCGGGGCATCGCGCCCGGCGCCCCCGCGCGCAGATCCCGCACCAGCCGCGTTCCCCCCGCCGTGCCGTCGCTGGTCCAGAGTTCGTGCCCGTGGACGCCGTCGTCGCCGACGAAGAAGAGCGCGTCGCCAGCGGCAGCAATAGCAATGGAAGGATCCCACAGACCAACAAAGTCGTCGGGGCCAGAGCGTATGTCCCGCACCAGGAAGGTTCCTTCCGCGGTTCCATCGCTGATCCACAACTCTTTCCCGTGAACGCCGTCGCTGGCGAAGAAGGCGAGGCGCTCGCGGAAAGCGATCAGTCCGCCCGGCCAGGAATGCGAGCCGAGATTAATATCCCTGACCAGGCGGGTGCCCGCTTCTGTCCCGTCGCTAATCCAGGGCTCGATGTGGTATTCCGAGCGGTAAGCGGCGAAGAACAGCCGGTTGTTCGCCACAGTCAATTGGCTGGGATATGACGACACATCACCTGGCATCACGTCCTTCACCAGAAAGGTCCCCTGCGCGGTCCCGTCGCTGGTCCAGAGTTCCTTGCCGTGGGGCGGGTCAACGGCGAAAAAGAAGACCCGGCCATTGTAGGCCGTCAGATGGGAGGGATCCGTCGGATACGCGGACGGCGCATCATTGACGGGCCTGGTGCCCTGCTCGGTTCCGTCGCTAATCCAGAGGACATTACGCACTGGGAATCCGTTCCCGTTCGTGTTCGGAGCAACAAAGAAGAGCCGGTCGCCGACCACCGTCAACCAGGGTTCCATCGGAAGCTCGAAGCCTCCAGCGCCTGGCCAGATATCCTTCAGCAGTACGGTGCCGGCCGCCGTCCCGTCGCTGATCCAGAGTTCGCGGCCATGGGTTCCGTCATCGGCGATAAAGACCAGGCGCTGGTTGAAGGCGATCAGCCAGGCCGGCGCCGAACCTTCGGCCCCCGGACGAATGTCGCGAACCATGGCGGTTCCTTCGGGGGTCCCGTCGCTGATCCACAGTTCGCGGCCATGGGTTCCGTCATCGGCAATAAAGAAAAAACGCCGACCGACGATGGTCAGCATATCGGGCGAGGAACCGCCGGCGCCGGTGCGCAGGTCCTTGACCATGACCGGCGCGCCGCTCAGGGGCGCGGCGCGCAGACGCGGCGCCGCCAGGGGCGCGAGGGTGAGGCAGAGCGCCAGGAGGATCAACGGGATGAACGGGCGATAAGGCTGACCACGGAGTATGGTGAGACGCACGGTGAAGACTCCTTCCAAAGGCCACGCGCAACTGCGGCAGGAACGGTCCTGCACGTTCGCGCGGGATCGCCGAAATGGTTGGACGCTAGCGGCATGAACAGGCGATGGTGGGAAGGAAACAAAATGTGTTGCGACGCACCTTGCTAATAGTGTGAGTTTGATATGCCAGACTGCTGTTACTACAGTATTACCATAGCTCCAGAGCGCCCGCGCGAAACCACGTAAAGGTGTTCGCGATCTGCAGCATGTGCCGTATACCCTGGACCGGGGCTTCCCGCTCACCCGTAACCGACCGGACGCAATGGCGCAACGGCTGGAATCACGACCACAAACCCGTTGCGTCTTCGCGCCTTTGCGTCAACCTTCCGAGACATGCTCTACTCGCCGTGCCTCATCCCCAGCAACCAGCGCAGCGCGGCATAGGTCGCGCCGTTGGGGAGCAGCGGCAGCAGGTGCGCGGCGAGCAGGGCTATGCGGGGCAGGGGCGCCAGCCGCGGCGCCACCAGGGCCACCGGCATGCTCAGCACCAGCACCAGGTGAGCCATGCCCGCGCCGTCGCCGGCCTGCCCGCCACGGGCCAGGCGCGCCAGGATAAACACGGTGGTCAGAGCAAGGTTCACGACCCCGCCGGCGCCCCTGCGTTCTCCGGATGGCGAAGCCACGTACCACAGCGGCAGGGCCAGCAGCGCCGCCTGTAGCGTCAATGTGTAGGCCAGGAGCGCCGGCGAGAGGCGCTGCCGCCCGTTCTCCATTCGCGCGCCGAGGAACAGGGCCGTGGTGCGCGCGCCGCGCGCGGCGTCATTTTCCAGGTCGCGCAAGGCGCCGTGGACGCCATTCACCATCAGGATCAGCAACACTTCGTAGGCCATGAGCAGGCGGGTCAGCGCCCCTGGCCCATGACCGGTTGCCAGGGCGCCGTAGCGCAGCAGCGCGGCCCAACCCAGGGCCTGGGCCAGGTCGGTGAGGGGCGGGAAAGGGCACGCCTTGCCCCAACGGTTGTAGATCGCCAGCGCGCCAAACGCCGCTGCCAGGCTCAATCTGGCATCACCCCGCGCCGGGGTGCAGGCATCGGGGGCGACCAGCCAGGTGTGCAGCGCGAAGGCCAGCGGCGCGCAGGCCACGGCCAGACCCAGGGCGACCGCCGGCTTCACTGCGCCGCGCACCAGCGGATAGTGCCGCCGGCGCGGCTGGGTGCGGTCGAGGTCCAGGTCGCAGACATCGTTGTGCAGGTAGGCAAAGAGGTGAAAGGCGGTTGCCACTGCCAGCAAGCCGGCGGTGCGCCGCAGGGTCAGGCGCGCGGTAACGCTGCCCGCGCCGAGCAGCGGGAGCGCCGCGGTCGCGCCAAGGGCCGAGAAGCGGCTGAAGTGGTAGAGATCCCAGAGCAGGGACGTGATGGGCATCAGGAATCCCGCGTCCACTCGCTGAGGCGGAAACCCGCCTCGCGCAGCATGCGAAAGACGGTGGCGGTGTACACAGTGACGAACTCACCGGGCGTGCGTGAGCGGGTCAGCATTTCCATAGCGGCCATGGCCATCTGGCGGCGCATTTTGGGATAGTAGACGCAGGAATGCACCACCTGATTGTAGAGGCCCAGCCAGTAGATGTAGCGCCGCACCAGTTCCGTGTCGGCGGCGGCGGCCACGTGGCGTTGCAGGGCGTCACTGAAGCCGCGCCGGGCCATGAACACATCCACGGCGTCGCGGTGCTGCATGCGCATGGTCGCCAGCGTAGGCGCCAGGGCCTCCGGCAGAGCGTCGCGCAGGGCCGCCGCCACGTCGCCGAGAAGCCGCAGCACCGGCTCGGGGTAGTAGAAGCCTGCCGCGGCCAGGCCGGCCACGATGCGTTCGACCTGGCGCCGATCCTCGCGCATCAGACCGTCCTGGAGGAGCAACTCGATCAGCGGCATGGTCTGGCCGAGTTTGCCGTAGGCCAGACCGAGGGGCAGGAGCAGGATGTCGAACTGCTGGAGCAAGCTCGGCGTCACGCCGTAGATCAGGTCGGGGTGGGCGCGGAACAGCCCCTCGGTCAACTCCTCGACCAGCGGCGTCCACTCGTGGGGGGTGTTCGGCAACAGCACGCTGAACGACAGCAGCAGCCAGAGCCGGCCTATGGGCGGCAGGCGCTGGAAGAGCGCCCGAACCACCGGGGCCGTGGCGGCAATGTCGGTAAAGGCGTGAATGGCGATCTGCGCCGTGCCGACCAGGTTAAAGAGCACGTTGTCTTCGCGGAGCAGGGTCTCCAGGTCGCTCACGTAGTCGCGCAGAGGCGTTGCCGGGTCGAACAGCGGCGCGACCCGCATGAGGATGGCGCGCTCCGTGTGCGGCACTTCGAAAAACCGCTCCACCGGCACAATTTCCGCCAGTAGCATGGTGTCGAGAATCGGGCGCGAGAAGGCAGTGGCTACCGCCTGAAAGATCAGGTCTTCGATGGTCTTGCCGAAGACCCCGGTGTTGAGAATATCAAGATGCAGCCGCTGGCGGGCCAGTTCGTAGTACAACTCCACGGTGGTGTCGCGCACGTCGGGGCGCTCGGGGTGGTTGATGTAGATCACCACCGAGAGGTCGAAGAAGAACTCCAGGATGTTCCGCAGGTCGCGCAGGGCCGAGGGGCCGACGCGGGCCACCAGGTCGCGCAGCAAGCCATAGGTGAAGTCAGGGTCGGACCGCCAGATGAGGTAGAGCGCGTCGCGGGCGACCCGTCGCAGGGCCGGGCCGCCACGGGCGGCGGCCCAGAGGAACAGGTCGCGGGCGGGCGGGCCGATGTAATAGGCAGCCTTGAGCGCGGTGCGGCGGGTTTCGTCGGAGTCTTGCTGGCAGAGCGACTTGAGCAGATCGGCGCCGACCTGCGGATCCTCGGCGTACAACTCAACCAGGGTCTGGGCGACAAGTTCGCGCAGCTCGATGTCGGGAGAGCGGGCCAGGGTGGCGAAGGCGGCGGACTGCCGGGCCACCAGCAGGGCGATGCGCGCCACGTCGAAGGCCAGGGGAAACGCGCGCGCGCGGGCCATGAGGCCGGTGACGGCCCCGACGAGGCCCTCGCTGCCGGCCGCGCCCCCCAGCAGATGCCGGGCGAGCACGTAGGCGCCGAGTTCGGTGTAGGCGAAGCTCACCGTTTCGCCGGCGAAGGGATGGCCGCGCTGTTCAACCAGCACGCCATTGTCGAGCAGGCGACAGTAGGCGGTATCGGGGTCCTCACGCAGCAGTTCCTCGCGCAGGTGTTCGTTGCGGGCCAGATCGCGGATAGGCACGCTGATCGCTCCCCGGCGGAGCATCTCACCGGCCAGTTCGTCCATGAACAGATGCTCGCGGCGCTGGCGCACTCGTTCCTCGTAGTAGCGGCGGAACAGGCCCAGTCCCGGCCCGCGGGCCGCCAGTTCGACCGGCCCATCGCGGCAACTCTCGGCGATCAGGCGCAGCATAAGCGGCTTCCGCAGGCGTTCGCGCACACTCGTCGGCAGGCGCTCCAGAGGCGTCTGAAGGCGATAGAAACCGGCGTAACGCTGGTAGGCCATGGCCAGTTCGTCAGGCGTGAAGGGTTCAAGGGACAGCCACGGCTGGCCGTCGGGGCCGTAGTAGTAGGCGCTCCAGAACAGATTGGCCGCGCCAGCGCGCTCCAACTGGCCCCAGGCCACGCTGTTGCAACTGATGACCACGCGCAACGCGGGACCGGCGACGCGGCCAACCAGGGCGTCCAGTTGCTTGAGCAGGCTCTCCGGGCCGGCCTGAGCGCCGCTGCGATACTCGTTCAGCCCATCGAAGATCAGTACCAGGCAACGCCCGGCCTCAGCCGCCAGGCGCCTGATCTGCCCCAGATCGTGCGCCAGAGCCTCGGGAGCTTCGCGCCCCAGATCGCGGCTGATCTCCCGGTCAATCTCCGCGCCCAGCGAGCCGCCGCAGCGGTAGAAGAGCACGGCGTCGCCCTGCTGCTGCAAATGCTCGGCCCAGCGCGCCAGCAGATTCGTCTTCCCCGTCCCTGAGTCGCCGATCAACAACAGCGCCCCGCTTGCGCTGGTCAGAAAAGCGCGCAGATGCTCTTCGGCGTTGGCGCGGGGAATGTAGAGGTGCGGCGCGTAGGGGCCGGGACGGTGGGGCGCGCCAGCCAGTTCGCGGAGCACCTGGCTGGCCTGGGCGCGGGCGGCGGCGCGCACGTGGTCCCAGCCGACACTGATGGGCCGGGCCGCAACCGCCGCGCCAGGGCGCGGCAGTTGCGCGATGTGGGTCGGCGCATCCGGGGCCGGTATGGCCCCGAAAACGGCGCCGACGGCTCGCAGCGCCTGGCGCAGCTCTGCGGCGCTGCCGGGGCGCTCCTCGCGCCGCAGGGCCAGGGCCTGCGCCAGTATTGTGCTAACCTCAAGCGGAACCCGGCGATTCACCGTATGCACCGGCGGCAGCGGGTCGGCCTGGCCCGCGAGCAGCGCCTCGGCCCGCGCTGGCGCGCTCGCCGGCGCCCGTCCGGTGAGCAAGTGGTAGAGGGTCGCGGCGAGGGCATAGAGGTCAGAGCGGGCATCGGTGCCGCTGCCCTGGATCTGCTCCAGCGGAGCATAGTGCAAGGTGTAGCCGAAGAGACTGCGGGACGCGCCGGGACCGATGCCCTTGGCGAGACCAAAGTCGAGCAGCACTACCTGGCCCTCGGCGGTGAGCTTGAGATTCTGCGGCTTGATGTCGCGGTGCAACACCGGCGGTTCGCGCGTATGAAGATACTCCAGAGCGATGAGCACCTGATCGGCCCAGCCGAGCACCTCAGCCGGGGAGAAAGGGTTGCCGTGGCGGGCCAGCAGTGCGGCCAGATCCGCGCCAGGGAAAAACTCCATCACCAGGTAACGCCCGGCCCCTTCGAAGAAGTAGTCAATTACCTTGGGCAATGCAGGATGGCGCAAGGCGGCGAGGAGCTGGGCCTCGCGCTCGAAGGCCTCGGCGCTCTCGGGGGCATCGCCGAGCATCTGCTTCAAGGCGACCGTATTGCGCAACCGCCGGTCCACCGCTTCGTAGACCGCACCCATCCCGCCGCGGCCGATCAGCCGCACAATCTGGTAACGCTGGATGATGAGGGCGCCGGGATGGAGCATGGACATGGCGTGAGACTACCACTCCGTCGGAGCGCATGTGACGATTCGCCCCTCACCTCACCCTCCCCCCGGCCCCCCTCTCTCTCCACTGAAGGGGGAGCGAGAGGGCGCCGAGCATAGCGAGGCGGGGGAAGGCGAGGAACGGCGCTGCGGCCTATTGTAGCACAGCGATTTGCGCGTCTGCGGTACAATGAAGGTATGAGTGAGGCACATCAACCCGCGGTTGCACGCCTGGTGGCCCTGGCCGATGATGTTACTCCGGCCGAGTTCCTCCTGAGCGGCGAGGAGCACACCCTGGGCCGCGCGCCTGGCTGCGACATCGTCATCCCCCGGCAGACGATCTCACGGCTGCACGCGCGCATCACCCGCGAGGGGCCGCGCTACGTGCTGCGCGACGCCGGCAGCGCCAATGGAACGTTCGTCAACGGCTTGCCGCTGATCGGGGCGCATGTGCTCAGCGACCACGACACGATCGGGCTGGGCGCTACGGGCGGCCTGCTGCGCTTCCTCGACCCTGACCCGACGGTGGTCGCCGGCGCGCGTCTGCGCTTCGACGAACGCGCGCAGGTCTTCCTGCTCAACGGCCAGCCGCTCGACCTGCCGCCGGGCCAGTTCAGGCTTCTGCTGCACCTGCACCGCAACCTTGGCGCCCTGTGCACCCGCGAATCCTGCGCCGAGGCCATCTGGGGGCGCGACTACGACCCCGGTCTCGACGCCGAGGCCCTCGACCGCGCCGTGAGCAACCTGCGCGCCGCCCTGCGTCGCGCCGACCCCTCCGCCGACCTGATCCAGACCCGCCGCGGCCTGGGCTATGTGTTGCTGGCTCAGCCGCCGGGATAGCCGTGTGGAGGCGTGGGAGTGTGGAGGTGTGGAGCTGTGGAGCTGTGGAGGTGTAGTAGAGGGTGGTTAAATACAGCTCACACCTCCACACCTCTACAACTCTACATCTCTCCACCTCTACATCTCCACACCCGGAAACTACCGGCCCGAAACCATGCAGATCTTCTACTCCGACACCTTCGTGCTGCCCCTGCCGCCGGGGCACCGTTTCCCGATGCAAAAGTACGCGCTGCTGCGCGAGCGGGTGGTTGCGACGGGCCTGGCGTTCCCTGATCGGCTTCGCCTGCCCCCCGCGGCCAGCGACGGGGAACTGGCCCGCGCCCACGACCTCGACTACATCCGGCGCTGCCAGACGGGCGCGTTGAGCGCCCAGGAGCAGCGGCGCATCGGCTTTCCCTGGTCGCCGGCGATGGTCGAGCGTTCACGTCGTTCTTCCGGGGCCACCATCGCCGCCTGCCGCGCGGCCCTGGCGGGCGAGGTGGGGGTCAATCTGGCCGGCGGCACGCACCACGCCTTCGCCGACCATGGAGCGGGCTACTGTGTGTTCAACGACAGCGCCGTGGCCGCCCGCGCCATGCAGGCCGAGGGCCGCGCCCGCCGCGTAGTCATTCTCGACTGCGACGTGCATCAGGGCGACGGCACCGCCGCGATTCTCCGCGACGACGCCAGCATCTTCACCTTCTCCATCCACGCGGCGAAGAACTTCCCCTTCCGCAAGCAGCGCAGTGACCTGGACATCGAACTGCCCGACGGGGCCGATGACGCGCTCTACCTTGACGCGCTGGAGGACGGCGTGCGCCGCGCCCTGGAGGCGGCCCGCCCCGACCTGGCGATCTACCTTGCCGGCGCCGACCCCTACTTCGACGACCGTCTGGGGCGGCTGGCGCTCACCAAGGCCGGCCTGGCCGAACGCGACCGGGTCATTTTCCACTACTGCCGCGCCGCTGGCGTTCCCCTGGCTATCACTATGGCCGGCGGCTACGCCCGCCGCATCGAGGATACGGTGGACATCCACTTCCAGACCGTGGCCGCGGCGGCGAGCCTGTAATTTCAGGCGGGGAAACCGGGTTTCCCGCGCCCCGTATGAAGATTGAGAATATACACCGGTATGCGCCCTGTAGCCCGGCGGCTGAAGCCGCGGGCTACAGATGCGAAGCCCGCCTGCGCGGGCTATACCGGATTTATTTCTTAACCATCATCAGGGGAGGGAGTCCGGCTTCTCCCCCCAGCGGGGGGAGGCTGGGAGGGGGGCGGAAAGGCAAGGAAACGTCGTTCACAGACTAATCAGGGGAGCAACTTGTCGGGGAGGGCTATGCCCTCCCGGACCCTCCCGTTGGGCGGGGTTCCGCTCACAGCGGCATAGAGGGCCTCGTAGCGCGGCAGCACGGCCTCGACGGTGAACTGCCCGGCGGCGGCGACGCGGGCGCCCGCGCCGAGGCGCTGCCGCTCCGCCGGGTCGGCGAGGAGGGCGGCCAGGCGCGCGGCGAAGGTCTCCGGAGTCGCGGCCAGGGCGCCGGTATGCCCGTCGCGCACAATGTCGGGCGTGCCGCCGGTGGGCATGGCCAGAATGGGGGCGCCGAGACAGGCGGCCTCCAGCAGCACACGGCTCAGGGGTTCGCCCCAACTCGAGGGGAAGAGCAACAGGTCGCAGCGGGCCATCAACCGCAACACCTCGTCGTGGCCGGCCCAGTCGAGGAAGCGCGCCGGCACGCCCAGGGCACGCAACTCCTGCTCCAGTTCCTGCCGCAGCGCGCCCGCGCCCGCCACCACCAGGGTGAAGGGCGGCAGACTTTCAAACGGCGCGCGGGCGCGCAGGGCGCGGAAAATCTCCGGGAGCAGACCGGCGCCCTTGTTGGGTTCCAGCTTGCCCGCGAACAGCAGCAGCGCCCCTTTCCAGGCCGTCGCCGGGGGCGGGGCGGCGCTGGCCCGCGTCGCCTCCAGATCGACCATGTTCGGCAGCACGTGGATGCGCTCCGGCGGCACCAGCGGGGCCAGCCGCCGGGCGATGTAGACGCTGACCGCGATCACCGCGTCGGCCCGGGCGAGGAAGGCGGCGCGCCGCCGCATATGGGCCAGTATGTACGGCAGGGCCGGGAGCGCCGCCAGGCCCCCCAGGGGCCCCAGGCGCGCCAGCAGGTCGGTGAGCAGCCCGGGCCAGCCGGGGCGGTCATAGGGCAGCCGGTCGCCGTGCAGCCCGGTAGCGAAGTAGTGCCAGGGCCAGTGATCGCGCACGGTGATCACCACCGGCGCCCCCAGGGCGCGTCCGGCGAGCACGGCGGCCGGGGCCGTCTGCACGTGCTGGGCGTGGATGACGGTCACCGGCGAGCCGCCTCGCCCCTCGGCGACGATGGCCCGCGCCAGGCGCGGCCAGAGGGCCTCGTGGCGAAAGAAGTTGCGCACGAAGGGCAGGCGCGGCGCCCGGTAGCCCACTTCGACCAGCGGCACGCCGAGGGCCATGCCGCGCGCATTGCCGCGCCGCCCCTCGACGGGCGTCAGCGCCGTGACTGTGTGCCCGCGGGCGATCAGAGCGCGGGCCAGAGTGTGGGAACTCCAGGCCGCCCCGCCCTTGCCGGTGGGCGGAAACACATCGCCGGGCAGGATGATGCGCATACCGCCCTATTGTACGGCAAAAACGCGTCTGCAGATTCGCCTGTACGCGGAGCGGCGCCGCCTGGTCGCCTGAGACACGTTCACACCTGCATGAGCGTCGGGGGGGGGGGGGGAAAACCCCCCCCCCCCCCCCCCCCCCCGCAAGCCCCCCCCCCCAAACCCCCCGCGGGCCAGGTTGAACACCCGCCCCACCACCCCGGCCCGTCGCGGGGGGGGGTGAG
>JANWYD010000032.1 GCA_025057155.1 Chloroflexaceae bacterium | reverse complement strand
CCCACCACCCCACCCGGTTCCTCAAACGCCCCTGCAAGGCTCTCCCCCCCCTCTTTTGGTGGGGTGTGGGGAAACCAGCTTTCCCCACACCCCTGCCTGCCGGGTCGTTCAGCCCGCAAGGGCGGCATTGATCAACAGCACCGCCAGTCCATTCTGCAAGGCGTGATACAGCACCCCCGGCCAGATCGAGCCGCTGCGTTCGCGCAGGTAGGCGAGGATCAGACCGATGACGAACAGACCCGGCAGCAACTGGGGGATTACGTGGACCAGGGCAAACACCGCTGCGTTGAGGGGAATGGCGAGCCCGGGACCGAGATCGCGGCGCATGAGGGGATACACCAGGCCCCGAAAGAACAATTCCTCGGCGAAGGGAACCACGCCCGCCACCAGGATCAGCAGGAGGATCACCTCGGCGGGCGCCAGCGCCGCGCCACCGGTGAGCATCTCGACCTGCGGGTTCTCAAAACCGCCCATCAGCAGGCCGACCACCGCGTTGACCAGCGCCAGAGTCACGATGCCCGCCACAAAGAGCGGCGGCACCAGCAGCAGGCTCAGCCGGTCGGGCTGACGCAACCCCAGCGCAGCCCCCCCGGCGCGTCGCCCCACCAGGGCGTAGACCCCGCCGATCGCCGCGAGGTAGATGCCCAGTCCCACTACGTAGACCACCGGCGAGATCAGCCGCTGCTCCAGGGCCAGGCCGAAGGCTGCCACCAGGCCGCGCGCCAGCAACCCCAGCGCCGCCGCTGCCGCCACGATCAGCAGCACCACGCCGCCCACGTCGCGCCAGGTCCATAGCGGCGCGGGCGGCGGCGCCGGCGCGGGCGGCGGCGCGGGGACGGCGGTCGTGGGGTCGTGGTTCATAGCAACTACATAGCCGGGGATGGCTGCGTCCTCACAGGAACGTTTCCTGCCGTCGTCGTGCGGCGAAGCCGCGCGGGTCCTGACGTAGACATCGCCGGTTGAAGGGGTGTGGGGAACCCTGCCTGAGGGAGGGTCGGAGAGGGCTACGCCCTCCCTGGAACACCCCTACCCTTCCACGGCAGGGTGCAAGGTATTGAACTGCGCCGGATTGGCGGCCTCGTAGGCTGCGATGGCCTCCTCCTGCTGCAGGATGAAGCCGAGCTGGTCCACGCCATGGACCAGGCAATGTTTAGCGAAGCCGTCAATCGGGAAACTCACGGCGCGACCGCCAGGTAGAATCACCTGCTGGTCAGGCAGATCCACTGTCACGCTGGCGGCAGGGTCGGCTTCGATGTGCCTGAGCAGTTCCCGGTGGCTGGTTTCATCTATCACAATCGGCAGCAGGCCGATCTTGAGACTATTGTTGCGGAAGATGTCGGCGAAGGAGAGGGCGATCACCGCCTTGAAGCCATAGCCCTGCAAGGCCCAGGGGGCATGCTCGCGCGAACTGCCGCAGCCGAAGTTGCGCCCGGTGACCAGCACGGTCGCCCCGGCGGCTTCGGGCCGGTTGAGCGGAAAGTCGGGGTTGAGTGTGCCGTCGGGCAGGTAGCGCCAGGCTTTAAACAGTCCCTCGGCCAGGCCGCTCTTGTCGGTCACCTTCAGGTACGCGGCGGGGATGATCTGGTCGGTGTCAATGTCATCGGCCACCAGGGCGACGGCCTTCCCGCTAAAGGTCGTAACAGGCTCCACGGGTCCCTCCTGGATAACGCATCGGCTCAGACGTTGGCGACAGTATCCAGCATCGTGCGCGGATCAGTGACCACGCCGGCGAGAGCCGTCGCAGCCGCGGTGAGCGGGCTGGCGAGCAGGGTGCGCGCGCCTGGCCCCTGGCGACCCTCGAAGTTGCGATTGCTGGTCGAGATGGCATACTTGCCAGGCGGCACCTTGTCGTCGTTCATCCCCAGGCAGGCCGAGCACCCCGCCTCGCGCCATTCGGCGCCCGCGGCGCGGAAGATCGCGTCCAACCCCTCGGCCTCCGCCTGCCGCTTCACCTGCTGGCTGCCCGGCACCACCATCACCCGCACGCCTTCGGCCACCTTGCGGCCCTTGAACAGCGCCGCCACCTGCCGCAGGTCGCTGATGCGCGAGTTGGTGCAACTGCCGATGAAGACCACGTCCACTTTATGGCCCAGCAGCGGCTTGCCCGGCGTCAGACCCATGTAGCTCAGGGCCTTGTCGAGGGCCTGGCGACTGCTGGCGTCGGGCATTTGCTCGGGGGTGGGAATGGCGGCGTCAATCGGCATGCCCATGCCGGGGTTGGTGCCGTAGGTGATCATCGGGGCCAGTGTGCTGGCATCGAGGAACATCTCTTTATCGAAGCGCGCCTCGGGATCGCTGGGCAACTGGCGCCAGCGAGCCACGGCGGCGTCGAAAGCGGCGCCCTTCGGCGCGTAGGGCCGCCCGGCCACATACTCGAAGGTCGTGTCGTCGGGAGCGACCATCCCCGCCCGCGCGCCGCCTTCGATGGACATGTTGCAGATGGTCATGCGCTCCTCCATTGAGAGGGCGCGAATGGCCTCGCCCATGTACTCAAACACGTGCCCGGCGCCGCCGCCAACCCCGTACTTCGCGATGATCGCCAGAATGATGTCCTTGGCCGTCACCCCCGGCTGTAAGCGCCCTTCCACCCGCACGGCGCAGGTCTTCGGGCGATACTGGAGCAAACATTGTGTAGCCAGCACATGACCGACTTCGCTCGTGCCGATCCCGAAGGCCAGCGCGCCAAAGGCGCCGTGAGTGGAGGTGTGGCTGTCGCCGCAGACAATCGTCATGCCCGGCTGGGTCAATCCCTGCTCCGGGCCGATTACGTGGACGATGCCCTGGTTGGCGCTGCCCAGTTCGTAGAGCGGAATGCCGAACTCGGCGCAGTTGGCGCGCAGTTGATCCAGCTGGGCGATGGCCTGTGGATCGATGACCGGAATAATGCCCAGTTCGTTCCGCGGCGTCGTCGGGGTCGAGTGGTCCATGGTGGCGAGGGTGCGGTCAGGGCGGCGCACGCGCAGGCCGCGCCGGCGCAACTCGGTGAACGCCTGCGGCGAGGTCACCTCGTGGATGAGATGCAGATCAATGTAGAGCACCGCCGGCGTATCGGCGGTTTCGGGGCGCACCACGTGGGCGTCCCACACTTTGTCGAAGAGGGTCTTTGACTGGCTCATCACGCTTCCTGTTCCAGAAACTCCCTGAGATGCGCAAACTGGAGCGAGGCGGGGAAACCGGGTTTCCCCACCCCCCTGCCGGTCTAGAAAGTGACGTTAGCGCAACCTGGAGGGTTGCGCACGGGTATGGCGCTCCCAGGAAGCCTTCCTTTCGATCATACCTAACCGCCGCCAGCGACCTGCTGGCGCGCCTCGCGCTCGCGCAGCAGGGGCAACTCCAGGCTGTCCCAGAGGGCCAGGTAACTGGCCTCGATAATGTTCTGTGACGCGCCGACGGTGGACCAGCGCTCGTTGCCCCGCGCACTTTCGATGAGCACCTGCGGCGTGGCCGCGGTTCCCAGGTGGGCGTCAATAATACGTACTTTATAGTCTACCAGCCGCACTTCCGCAAGGATGGGATAGTGCGGCAGCAGCGCCTTGCGGATGGCAACGTCGAGGGCGTTGACCGGGCCGTGGCCCTCGGCGGCAGTGTGCATCACCTGGTCGCCGATCCGCACCTTGACCATCGCCTGGGAGACGATGGCGCGGTCGCCGCGCTTCTCGACGATCACCGTGAAATCGAGCAACTCGAAGGGCGGCTGGTAGTCCTCGGCGCTGCGGCGCACCAGCATCTCGAAGCTGCCCTCGGCGGCCTCGAACTGGAAGCCGCGATGCTCCAGTTCCTTGATACGCTGCACCAGCATACGCTCGGCGCCGTTGAGACGCAACCCTAGCTCCTCGGCGCGCATGCGCACGTTGCCGCGCCCCGCCAGTTCGCTGACCACGACCCGCTTGCGGTTGCCGACCAGGGCCGGGTCAATGTGCTGGTAGCTCGACTCGACCTTCTCAATTGCCGCCACGTGGATGCCGCCTTTGTGAGCGAAGGCGCTGCGCCCGACGTAGGGCGCGTGGTGGTCGGGATTGAGGTTCGCCACCGCAGCGACGAAATGAGACACCTCGGAGAGGCGCCGCAACTGTTCCGGCGCCACGCAGCGGTAGCCGAGCTTGAGTTGCAGATTGGCGATCAGCGGGATGAGGTCCATGTTGCCACAGCGCTCGCCGTAGCCGTTGATCGTTCCCTGCACGTGGATGGCCCCCGCCTCCACTGCAGCCATCGCGTTCGCCAGCGCCAGGCCGCCGTCATTGTGGGTGTGGATGCCGATCTGCGGGCCGCCCGCGCCAAAGCGCTCGCGCACCGCCCGCACAATCGCCGCCACGTCTCCGGGCAGCGAGCCGCCATTCGTATCGCAGAGCACCAGACAGTCCGCGCCCGCGCCCGCAGCGGCCTCCAGCGTGCGCAGGGCGTACTCCGGGTCGAGGCGGTAGCCGTCGAAGAAGTGCTCGGCATCGTAGATCACTTCCTTGTCCAGAGCCTTGAAAAAGGCCACCGAGTCGGCGATCATGGCCAGGTTCTCGGCCAGCGTTGTCTCCAGCACCTGTTCAACGTGCAGCACGGAGCTTTTGCCAACCAGGGTGACCACGGGGGTGGCGGCTTCGACCAGCGCGCGAATGTTCGCGTCGGCTTCGCAGGCGCTCCCGGCGTGGCGCGTGGCTCCGAAGGCGCTCACGCGGGCGTGCCGCAGCCCCAGGGCAGGCACGCGCCGGAAAAACTCGGCATCCTTGGGATTCGACCCCGGCCAGCCTCCTTCGATGTAATGCACCCCCAGTTGATCGAGTACGCGGGCGATCTTCAGCTTGTCGTCACACGAAAGCGCCAGGCCCTCGCGCTGGGCGCCATCGCGCAGGGTAGTATCGTAGAGCAGGATTTGCACGGCCATGCCTCCATAGTGTGCGTGCCAGACTCGCCGTGGACAGCGCGCGGGGCGATGCCACCGGCAACCAGTGGAGGAGGATAAGCAAGATCAGCTTTCCCCATCCTCTCGCCTGATGGACGGGTCCGGGAGAGCTGCGCCCTCTCAGAACAAAACTGGACAACCACGTTATCCGGACAGGCCCTTACCGGCGGGCCGCGCCGATGGCGGGCAGCGGCGACGCGCCCTTGCGTCGAGCCGCTGCCGGTCGCTCCTCCCTGCGCCTGATGCATCGATCCATACTCTTAACCCTTCCAGCGGGGATAGCTCCCGAACACCTTGAACATCCCCGTTCTGGCGCGAATACGGGCCAGCGCGCGGGCGACATGGGCCTCTTCACGATGCCCATTTATGTCAACCAGAAAGATGTACTGCCCCAGCACGGCCCGCGAGGGCCGTGATTCAAGCTTGGTCATGTTGATCTGCTCTTCGGCCAGTTCGAGCAACGCTCCGACGAGGGTGCCGGCGCGGTCCTCGGTGAAGCCGAAGCAGAAACTGGTTTTATCATCGCCGGTCGGAGGCACATCGGTGCGGGCCAGCACGATGAAGCGGGTCACGTTGCCCAGGTTATCGGCGATGTCGCGGGCCAGCACCGCTGCCCCCATCAACTCGGCAGCGCGGCGGGTGGTGATTGCCACGGCAGGGCGTTCGTCGGCCATGGCCTCGCGCAGGGCAGCGCTGTTGGAGAGCGAGGCCACCGTTGCCACCCCCGGCAGGCAACGCTCAACAAACTTGCGGCACTGCCCCAGGCTCTGCGGATGGGCGTAGAGCACCGCAGCCTCGGAGAGCTGCACGCCGGGGCGCGCCGCCAGATACTGGCGGATCGGAATGACGATCTCTCCGGCGATCTGCAAGCTCGTCTCGTGGATCAGGAGATCAAGCGTGTAGTTGACGCTGCCCTCAAGCAGGTTCTCAATCGGCAACACGCCGACGGTGGCCGCATCGGTTTCGATCGCGGTCACCACCGCCGGAATGCTCGCCAGCGGCAGCAGGAGCGCGTCGGGCAGGCTGGCCGCGTAAGCCAGCGCCGCTTCCTCGCTGAAGGTGCCGGGGGGACCGAGGTAGGCGATGGTGGTCATTAGATGGTCACAGCATTGCGGCGGCGCGAGCGCGGCACTCGCCCATTCGACGGCGTCCATCCGCACAGCGCCCGCCCCATCCGCAATCCCAAATCCAAAATCCCAAATCCAAAACCCTAGTCCGTGCCATAGCCCGCGGCGTAGGCCACGGCCTCGGCCTTGATCCGCTCCTGGCGTGCAGCGAGCATCTTGTTGAGCGCGGCCATATACGCCTGCGCCGCCGCTACGATCGTGTCGGTATGCACCCCGTAGCCGCTGAAGATGTGCTGCGCCGCCCGTTTGCCGGTCAGCACCGTGGTGGTGCTGGTACTGGCCCTCAGGTCCACCCGCTCGCCCTCGGCGTCCGGCGCGCCCTGCTCGCGGATGCGCACCGTCACCTCGGCCACTGCGTCCAGTCCTTCGGTGATGGCGTTGATCGAAAACTCGATCAATTCGTTGGGGCGTTGCACCACCCGGTTGATTGCCCGGTAGATCGCGTCCACCGGGCCGGTGCCTGTATCGCTATCAACAAACACCTGGCCCTCCGGGCCGATCAACCGCACCGTGGCAGTGGGGATCATTCCCAGTCCGGAGTTGTACTGCACATGCTCGAGGCGATAGATTTCCGGCGTGTGCTGCAACTCGCCGGTGACCAGGGCGAGGATGTCACGCTCATCAATCCGCTTCTTGCGATCGCACAGGTCCTTGAAGCGCTCGAAGAGGTGCTGAAACTCCTCCTCGCTCTCCAGCTCGATGCCCATGGCATTGAGCTTGGTGCGGAAGGCATGCCGGCCCGAGTGCTTGCCGAGCACCAGTTCGCTGCCATCGAGGCCCACCGTCTCGGCGCTCATGATCTCATAGGTCTGGCGGTGCTTGAGCACACCGTCCTGATGAATGCCCGACTCGTGAGCGAAGGCGTTGGCGCCGACAATGGCCTTGTTCGGCGGCACAGGCACGCCGATGAAGCTGGAGACCAGGCGCGAGGTGCGGGCGATCTCACGGGTGTTGATCCGAGTGCGCACGCCGTAGAACTGCCCGCGGGTGTGGATGGCCATCACCACTTCTTCGAGCGAGGCATTCCCGGCGCGCTCGCCGATGCCATTAATGGTGCATTCCACCTGACGCGCCCCGTTGCGCACGCCTGCCAGCGAGTTAGCCACTGCCATCCCCAGGTCGTCGTGGCAGTGGGTGGAGAGGATGCACTGCTTGATCCCCGGCACGTTTTCGTAGAGATCGCGGATCATGGCGCCGTACTCGTCGGGGGTGAGGTAGCCGACGGTATCGGGGATGTTCAGGGTGGTGGCGCCGGCCTCAATCGCCACTGTCACGGCCTGGCGCAGGAAGAGCGGATCGCTGCGCCCGGCGTCCATCGGCGAAAACTCGACATCCTCGCAGAGCGATCGCGCGAAGGCGACCATCTCGCGGATGATCACCAGGGCCTCTTCGCGCGTCTTGCGGAACTGGTGCTGGAGGTGGATGTCCGAGGTGGACATGAAGGTGTGGATGCGCTTCTTAGCGGCGGGCTGGATGGCCGACCAGGCCTTCTCGATGTCATCGCGGTTGGCGCGCGCCAGCGCAGCGATGATCGGGCCGTCTGGCGTCCCCACCTCGCGCGCAATCTCGTGCACCGCCGCCCAGTCGCCGGGCGAGGCCGCGGGGAAGCCGGCTTCGATGATGTCTACGTTCAGGCGCGCCAGTTGTCGCGCCACCTCCAGCTTCTCCTCCAGGGTCATAGTGCAGCCAGGCGCCTGCTCGCCGTCGCGCAGGGTGGTATCGAAGATGCGTACATGATCTACCGCAGGGGTCTCCATGGTTCCTCCGTCTCTCTCGACAGCACAGCGCAGGCGGCGACGACCCGGCTGGCCCCCCATGGTCTGAAAACCTGTCTTCTGGCTTCTATCAGCCGCTGTCGTCCAGGCGCACTTCAGCCGTCGCCACACGCCCCTGGACAGACTTCGCGACCCTCCGCGTCCTCCGCGGCAAACAAACCGTGCATACAGACCAGCGCAGCCTCCGCCCGGTCGCCGCCCGCCGCGATGGTCGCTCAGGCCCCCCCGCTGCCGGGGATTACCTCACGCGGGTTGACAAACGGCATCATCCGGCGCAACTCCAGACCGATCTTCTCGATCGGGTGCTCGATATCGGCCTTGCGATAGGCGTTGAACCGCGGGCGCCCGTTGTGGTTCTCCTCGATCCAGTCCTCAGCGAAGGCCCCGGACTGAATATCGGCCAGGATGCGCTTCATCGTCGCGCGGGTCTCGGCGGTGATGATCTTCGGCCCGGCGGTGTAATCCCCCCACTCAGCAGTGTCACTCACCGAGTAGCGCATGTAGTTCAGGCCGCCCTGGTAGAACAGGTCCACGATCAGCTTGAGTTCGTGCATGCACTCGAAATAGGCCACCTCGGGCTGGTAGCCGGCCTCCACCAGCGTCTCGAAGGCGGCCTTCACCAGCGCCGAGACGCCGCCGCAGAGCACCACCTGCTCGCCGAACAGGTCGGTCTCGGTCTCCTCGGCGAAGGTGGTTTTGAGCACCCCGGCGCGGGTGCAGCCCAGGGCCTTGGCGTAGGCCAGCGCGTCCTCGAAGGCCCCCCCGCTCGCGTCCTGCTGGACGGCGACCAGCGCAGGCACGCCGCCGCCCTGCGTGAAGACCTCGCGCACGCGATGGCCGGGCGCCTTGGGAGCGACCATGCTCACATCAATCTCCGCTGGGGGCACAATCTGCCCGAAGCGGATGTTGAAGCCGTGAGCGAACATCAAGGTCTTGCCCGGTTCCATGGCGGGCGCGATATGATCGCGATAGATGTCGGCCTGGCCGATGTCAGGGGTAAGCAGCATCACGATCTGGGCCTCACGGGCCGCGTCGGCCACGCTCATCGCCCGCAGACCGGCCTCCTCCACCCTGGCCCAGCTCTTCGAGCCAGGGTAGAGGCCTACCCGCACATCGAGACCGCTGTCGGCCAGGTTACGGGCGTGGGCATGCCCCTGGCTGCCAAAGCCGATAATCGCGATCGGCCTGCCCTTCAGACGCTCAAGGTCGGCCTGCTTATCGTAGAACAACTCTGCCATACGCCGTTCTGCTCCTTCGCATGAGCGGGATACGAACACCCGCGGCGAGGGCCAGGCCCCTGGCCTGCCCGTCCAGAGTAATGAGAGGGCGGACGCTCAGGCCCGCCCGCGCAACGCTGCCATCATTTGACCGCCGGTACCGGCACCCCATTGCCGTGTTCGACATATTCGGCGGCAACCTGCCCGCGCGCGCCACGTACCATGGCGATGCGCCCGGTGCGCATCAGTTCGCGGATCCCGTAAGGCCGCACCACCTCGATGAAGTTCTCCACCTTGGCGGGCGAGCCGGTCATCTCGACGATCATCGTGTTGGCGCCTACATCAACGATCTTCGCATCGAACACGCCGCACATTGAAACGATCTCGTGGCGCGACGACGCGGGCGCGTTGAGCTTGAGCACAACCATCTCCCGTTCAACGATGGGATCATCGGTCACATCGGAAACCTTGATCACCTCGATCAGGCGGTAGAGTTGCTTGACCACCTGCTCGACATCTTCCGACTCGACGACAATGGTCATCCGGCTGATGCCGGGCTGCTCGCTGTGCCCCACTGCCAGACTCTGGATATTGTACCCGCGCCGGCGCACCAGGCCGGCCACGCGGCTGAGCACGCCGGGGCGATCTTGCACGAGGAGGACGATCGTGTGGGTTTTCATAAACCTGGCTCGTTTCTCAGCGCGGACGGCGTCCCGTCCGCCGGCTGCTATCGGGCATCGGCCTCGGTGATTATCATCTCGGCGATTGACTTGTTCTGCGGCACCATGGGGAAGACATTGACCTCGCGCTCGACGCGGAAGTCAATCAATACCGGCCCGTCGGTAGCATAGGCCTCGTCAATGGCCGCCTGCACCTGGTCGGAGTGTTCGACGGTCAGACCCTTCCAGCCGTAGGCTTCGGCCAGTCTGGCGAAGTCGGGGCCGGAGAGCGGCGTGCCGCTGTAGCGTTTGTTCTCGAACAACTCCTGCCACTGGCGCACCATCCCCAGGTAGCCGTTGTTGATCACAGCGATCTTGACGTTCTTGATCTTCTCCTGAACGATGGTCGCCATCTCCTGGTTGGTCATCTGGAAGCCGCCATCGCCGACGATAGCCCAGACCGTATCGTTGGGGCAGGCAATGGCCACGCCGAGCGCGGCGGGGACGGCGAAGCCCATCGTGCCGGCGCCGCCGGAAGTGATGTGGGTGCGCGGCCCGGCGTTCCAGTCAATCAACTGCGCGGCCCACATCTGGTGCTGGCCCACATCTGTCACCACGCGGTAGTTGCCGCGCGCCGCCAGGGTGCGGTTCAACTTCTCGTAAACATCGTGGGGCGGCAGGGCCCACTGAGCGGTGTTGGCGCGATTGACGTACTGCTGCTTGCCCTGGTGCTTGTCCTGCAAATCGCGGATGTGCTCCAGCCAGTCGGAGGCGTGGGAGTGCAACTCGGCCAGTTCCTCGCGCGGAGGCAGCTCATCCAGCAGCGCCTGCAGCGTCAGGCGCGCATCGCCAACGATCGGCACCGTCACCCTGACATTCTTGCCGATCTCGGACGGATCGATATCCACGTGGATCACCTTCGCGTTCGGAGCGAAGGTGCTGGCCTTGCCCGTCACCCGGTCATCGAAGCGCCCGCCGATGTTGAAGAGCACGTCGCACTCCTGGATGGCGCGGTTGCAGTGCACCCAGCCGTGCATGCCGGGCATGCCCAGGCTGAGGGGATGGCTCTCGGGGAAGGAACCGATGCCGTGAAGGGTGGTAATCACCGGGATGCGCAGCGTCTCGGCGAACTGGCGCAGTTCCTCGACGGCGCCCGACATAATCACCCCGTTGCCGGCGATGATCAGGGGCTTGCGGGCCGAGAGCAGCAGTTTGACCGCCTCGCGCACCTGTTTGCGGTTTGGCGCGTAGGTTGGCTTGTAACCGGGAAGGTGGAGCTTCTGCTCCCAGTTCGGCACAGTGGACTTTTGCATCGCGTCCTTGGTGATGTCAATCAGCACCGGCCCGGGGCGGCCCGTGGTCGCGATATGGATGGCCTCCTTGAAGACATAGGCCAGATCGTTGACGTCCTTCACCAGGTAATTGTGCTTGGTGATGGGCATGGTGATGCCCGTGATATCGGTCTCCTGGAAAGCGTCCTTCCCCAGCACATGGCTGCCCACCTGCCCGGTAATGGCCAGCAGGGGCGTGCTGTCCATCATCGCGTCGGCGATCGGCGTGACCAGGTTGGTCGCCCCTGGCCCGCTTGTGCCGATACACACGCCGACGCGCCCGGTGGCGCGGGCGTAGCCCTCGGCGGCGTGGCCGGCGCCCTGCTCATGGCGGCACAGCACGTGGCGCAGCCTGTCACGGTACTCCCACATCGCGTAGTAAAAGGGCATGATCGCCCCGCCGGGGATGCCGAACATCACCTCGACCCCCTCGCGGATGAGCGCCTCACACATGATCTGGGCGCCGGTTCGTGTCTCGGACATACGTCCTCCTCGTGGCACGTGGTAGTGGCAACGCGAAGCCAGGGCGGCACAGCGTCGGGCTGCTCGCATCACCGTAGAGCGTCTGGATTACGAAACTGTTACCTTCTGGACTACCGACCGGCGGAGCCGCTTCGATGGGGCGTTACGCCGCTGCCCACGTCCTTGTGGGCCTGCGCCCGCGCGGGGCCGTGCGCGAGCGGTGCGGCGGTGAGCAGATTCAATCGCCAGTTCGACATTGAAAAACCTCCCGGCGCTCGCTCGGGAGGTTCAGTCTCGCTCAGGCTGCTGGGGCTCGGCATCCCCTCCCTCAACGACTATCGCTCCACCCGATAAGGAGGAGTACAAGCACGCCGAGGAGGAGAATTGATACAAACCGAGACGCCGCCATCTGTGCAACCTTTACAAATCGCTATTGCAGGGAGCATACCACAGCGCCACAGGTGCTGTCAAGAGTGTTATGTGGCATCACGACCCGGCGGAGGTGTCTCCCCGCAAAAAGGCTGCGCACTCTTCAGGGAGCGAGGGATTGATCCACACGCCGCTGCCCAGTTCGAGGCCGGCGCTGCGGCTGAGGCGAGGAATAACGGCGATGTACCAGTGGAAGTAGCCGTTCTCCGGCTCCTTGGTGGGAGTGGAGCGGATGAGCAAGTTGAAATCCGGGTCGTTCAGGTGGGCGTAGAGACGGAAGAGCACGTCGCGCAGCAGCGGCGCCAGGTAGGCCAGTTCCTCATCGGAGACATGCAGAAAACTGGCCCGGTGCTGGCGCGGCACGATCCAGATATGGAAAGGCGAAGACGCGGCGTAGAGCACGAAGGCGGCAAACCGTTCATTCACCGCCACCAGGCGCTCACGGCGGGTCAACTCATCGTTAAGCATCGTACAGAACACGCACTGGCCCGTATCATCGAAGAAGCGCCGCGCTTCTTCGATACGGTGGCGAATGTCGCTGGGCACAATCGGCAACCCGACCACCTGGCTGTGGGTGTGCAGCAGCGAGGCCCCGGCGCGCTCGCCGTGATTTTTAAAGAACACGATCTGCTCTATCCGCGGATCGGCGGCGATCTGCTGGCCGCGGCGCAGGTACATCCGCAATACCGCCAGGACCTCTTCGTCGGTCATCAGGGCCAGGGTGGTGTTATGCAACGGATGCTCAACCAGCACCTCGTGGTAGCCAAACCCGGTAATGCTGCGCTCCACGCCGTTGAAATGGCGCATCAGCGAGCCATTCTCCATCAGCGCCGGGTATTTGTTGCGCACAATGCGCGTCTGCCAGCCGGGTCCGGGAGGGTCGCGCCAGACTTCCAGGTCAAGTTCTTCGTTGCCAGGACAGAAGGGACAGCCGGGATCACACTCGACGCGCTCATGGGTGCGCAGCCGGTCGCTGGCCTCGACATAGGCATTAGGACGGCGCGCTCGCTCACGGGCAATGATCACCCATTCGCGGGTCGCGAGATTCTGCCGCAACTCGGCCATAATCGATCCCTTTGTCGCCGCCGCTGCGGGCGGTGATGATCCCTGCCAGGTGATCCGGAGGAGAGGAGTATCGGTGTAAGCCGTTCTATTGTAGTTCGCTCTGACGGTATGTGCAAGCGCAACTATAACCCAGGTTGACGGCCATCCCGTTGCGGAGTATAGTGAAAGCAATGATCACGTCAACTGATCATACCCTGGCACCTGTCCCGCCGCGCCACGGTTCGCACCCCGTGGCGCCCTTCCTGGCGCACGACGCCGTCGCCCCTCGCGCCTGCCTGCGCGGGGGCTTTTTACATCACCAGGCAGCTCCATGGTTCGCACCCGCAGTACCGTTCGCAGAGGCGCGGAGAGGCTGCGTCTCTCCGAACGGTCACGTACAGGGCCGCATAGCGCAACTACACCTGATAGGCATGGTTTCAGATCAGCCTGACCGTCTGGCCTGCACCTCTACACCTCCACACCTCTACATCTCCCACAAGTGATGAGACACCGTGGAGCAACGGTCAAGTTGAAACGCCCGCTCTGAAACATGCCTGACCCCAAAGGAGGATCCCGTGAGCATTAACTGGGACGAGAAGTACGCCCGCGAGGGCCTGACCTTCGACGACGTCCTGCTCATCCCCGCCCATTCCCAGGTCTTGCCTGCCGAGACCGACGTGAGCACCTGGCTCACCCGGAAAATCAAGCTGAACATCCCGATTATCAGCGCGGCGATGGATACCGTCACCGAGCATCGTCTGGCAATTGCCCTGGCCCGCGAGGGCGGCATCGGCGTTATTCACAAAAATATGCCAGTGGAGCAACAGGCCGAAGGCGTGCGCAAGGTCAAACGCTCCGAGAGCGGCATGATCACCGACCCGATCACGCTGCCGCCCGACCGCACCGTCGGCGACGCGCTCGACCTCATGGCCGAGTATAAAATCTCCGGCGTGCCAATCGTGACCGAAGAGGGCGACCTGGTCGGCATCATCACCAATCGCGACCTGCGCTTCGAGAGCGACCGCACTCGCCCCATCCGCGAGCTGATGACAAGCAAGAATCTGATCACCGTGCCCGAGGGCACCACCCTGGAGCAGGCCAAAGAGGTGCTGCACCGTCACCGCATCGAGAAGGTGCTGGTGGTGAACAGCCGGGGCAAACTCACCGGGTTGATTACGGTGAAAGACATTATGAAGCAGATCGAGCATCCCCACGCCTGCAAGGACGAGCAGGGCCGGCTGCGCGTCGGCGCGGCCATTGGCGTGAGCGGCGATTATCTCGAGCGCGCCACGGCCCTGGTGCGCGCCGGAGTAGACGTGCTGGTGATTGACACGGCCCACGGCCACTCGCAGGGGGTGCTCGACGCGGTGGTGCGCGTGCGCGAGGCCTTCCCCGAAGTGCAGTTGATTGCCGGGAACGTGAGCACGGCCGCCGCCGCCGTGGCGCTGATCGAACGCGGCGTTGACGCGGTGAAGGTCGGTCAGGGGCCGGGGAGCATCTGCACGACCCGCGTGGTTACCGGCGCCGGCATGCCGCAGATCACCGCCATCACCGAGTGCGCCCGCGCCGCCGAGCGCTTCGGCGTGCCCATCATTGCCGACGGCGGCATCAAGTACTCCGGCGATATCACCAAGGCCATCGCCGCCGGCGCCCACTCGGTGATGATCGGCTCCCTCTTCGCCGGCACCGAAGAAAGCCCCGGCGAGACGATCCTCTATGAGGGCCGCTCATACAAGACCTACCGCGGCATGGGTTCCATCGGGGCGATGACCCGCGGCAGCGGCGATCGCTACTTCCAGTCCAACGTTCACGAGACGCGCAAACTCGTGGCTGAGGGCATCGAAGGCATGGTGCCCTACAAGGGTCCGCTGCAGGACACCGTCTTTCAACTCGTCGGCGGGCTGCGCGCGGGCATGGGCTACGTCGGCGCCCGCGACATCGAAACGCTGCGCCGTGAGGCGCGGCTGATCCGCATCACCATGGCGGGCCAGATTGAGAGCCATCCCCACGACGTAACCATTACCAAGGAAGCCCCGAACTACGAGCGTCGCTAGGAGCGGCGGGGCGAGCAACTTGCTCTAGCGCCCGGTCCTGGCAAGGTCTGGGAAGGCCGCTCCTTCCCAGACCCGCCTTCGTCGCAACGTGCATTGGGAAGCGTTAATAGTATGTAAAACAAGCATCCTGGGATTTCCGCCCCCCTCCCAACCTCCCCCCGTTGGAGGGAGGCGCCGGACTCCCTCCCCCGGCGGGGGAGGGTTGGGGAGGGGGCGGGGGATTTAAGCGCAAGACTTAATCTGTCGAAGCTCCTATGCCTACCAGTATTCCCGATGGCTTTGCCGATACCGTCCCGGCGATGCGCGCGGCCCACGAGCGCATCCTGGCCGCCCTCCAGGCGGAGGGGATCGCCGTGGCGCCCTTTCCGGCCAGCCCGCCCGCCCCGAACGAGCAGGGCCGGGCCGCGGCCCGCGCCTATCCTATGCAGGGCGTGCTCAAGTATCACGGCCTGGCCGACTGGACCTACCGCACCGCGTTTCTTCCCAGCATCTCGCTGAACAACGACGCCGCCCACACCATCACCCTGGTGGAGTTCGATCCGCGCCTGCCCGCCGACGAGGCTCGTTTCGGCGAACGTCCCGCCCGGGGCCGCGAACTGGAGCGCATCGTACAGATCCTCGATGCGGTGCGCGCCCTCGGGGGCGCGCGCGCGCCTGCCCGCGTCACCACGCGCAACGTGTTCAAGGCCAGCGTCGCTGGCAAGGGCCTCGGCACCAGCGCGGCCGGCGCCGCGGCGCTGGCCGCCGCGGCCATCGGCGCCCTCTACGGCCCCGCCCTGGTCGCCAACACGCGCTTTCTGAGTTGCATCGCCCGGCTGCTGGCCGGTTCCGGCTGCCGCGCCGCTGCCGGCGGTCTGGCCCTCTGGCTCTCCTACCCTGGCATCGCCCACGAGGACAGCTTTGCCGTGCGCCTGGACGCCGAAGGCCAGCTCGCCGACGTGCGGCTGATCACCGTGCCGATCGATTCGCGCATCGGCCTGCAAACCGAGCAGGCTCACCACGATGCGCCGCATAGCAGCTTCTTCAAGGCCTGGATGTTGAGCCGGGGCGAGGAGATCATCGAGTGCCTGCGCGCCGCGCGACGGGGCGACTGGCGCGTGATTGGACAGCTCGCCGAACTCGACAGCATGCGCCTGCACGGCGTAACTATGTCCGGCTCGCGCGAGCAGAAATTGATCGGCTGGGAACCAGAAAACATCACCATTTTTCGCATGTGCAACGCCCTGCGCGCGCGAGGCGTTCCGGTCTACGCCAGCACCGATACCGGGCCGACCGTCGTGCTGATCACCCACCGCGACCACGAAGCGGCCGTCGCCGCCGCGGTCGGCGACCTGGGGCTGGAGAGCGTGCGCGGGCGCATCGCCGGCCCGGCTGAGCTTATTGACGTCGAAGAGGCCCGCGGCGAACTGGAGGGGGCATGACTTCTCAGGTGCAGGGTTTTCCGGCGCATGCTCGCGTCGCATGCGCCATCCGGGGCATTGGGACGCCCAACTCCCCCCTCTCCCGCTCACGGGAGAGGGGGACGGGGGGTGAGGATCGTAAGCGCATTGGAATGCCGAAAACCCCTGCTCGCGCGAAAAACCCTGCACCTGAGAAGGGGGCATGACCCCGCTCTTCCCGTCCGGCACAACCCTGCCTGCGCGTGGGGAACGCCACCTCGCCACCCGCGACGGGCGGGCCCTCACACGTTGAACAGGAAGTGGCAGACATCGCCGTCCTGAACGATGTAGGTCTTGCCCTCCATCCGCACCAGACCATGCTTCTTCGCCTCGGCCATCGAGCCGGCCCTGACCAGATCGGCATAGGCCACCACCTCGGCGCGGATAAAGCCCCGCTGGATGTCCGAGTGGATCACTCCCGCCGCCTCGACCGCCGGCGTCTGGCGCCGGATAGTCCAGGCGCGCACCTCATCAGGGCCCGCGGTCAGAAAGCTGATCAGCCCGAGCAATTCATAGCTGCGCTGGATCACCAGGTCACGGGCCGGCCTGGTGATGCCGAGATCCTCCATGAACGAGCGGGCGTCGGCATCGTCGAGCTGGGCCAGTTCCGCTTCGATCTTGCCGCACACAGGCACGACGGCACTGCGGGGAAAGGGGTACTCGAGCGCTGGAGGGGCTTGCAGGTGCTCCTCGCCGATGTTCAGGACGATCAGCATTGGCTTGGCGGTGAGGAACTGGTAGCCCCGGATCAGACGCTCCTCGTCCTCGTTCAGATCAAGGCTGCGGATGGGCTGATCGGCCTCCAACTGCGCCTTCAGACGCAAGAGCAGGTCACGCTCGACGGTGCGCAGTTCCTTCTCCTTCGCGGCCAGCTTGGGAATCTCGGCGTTCAGCCGGTTGAGCCGCTTCTCGATAATCGCCAGGTCGGAGAAGGTCAGTTCGAGATCGACGGTCTGAATATCGCGACGCGGATCAACTGCGCCCTGGGGATGCGGCACAGCGGGATCCTCGAAGGCGCGCACAACGTGCAGCAGGGCGTCGGCTCCGCTCAGGTAGTTGAGCAAAGCCGGCGGCAGACCAGCCGCCGGTTTGCCGCCGCCAATGCCGGCCACATCAACGTACTGCACGTCGGCATAGGTCACCTTCCGCGGCTTGAACATCTGCGCCAGCACCGCCAGACGCTCATCGGGCACCTTGACCGTCGCCAGGTTCGGTTCCATCTGCCCCGACGAGTATGCCGCCGTCTCCGCCGCGCCCCGCGTCAGCGCGTTGAACACCGTGGTCTTGCCACTGTTAGCCAATCCGATAATTGCGATCTTCATGCATCAGGCCCTCTGCTGGGCGGATTACGACCGTATATCGCATTCTGTCGCGAGCTCCGGCAGTATAGCGCGGGCGCAGCGCGAACGCAACTGCTGGCATATTAACAGTTTTTTCCCTTACAGACTCGCAAGTGAACCGCTATAATGCGAAGTGACATGAAATCAACGTTTATCCAGCAGTAAGACCTGGTTTCATTACACCGCCTTATCTTTCTGGGGAAGCGGTGGAGGGGAAGCAACCTCCGCCGTCGCGCCGGCGCCGTACCGCGGCGAGCCGCACAGGGGTGAGCACGAGGCCATTCCTCCCCTCATCCCTCCAGATGAGCGGACGCCAACCCTGTCGCAGGCAGAGAGAACGCAGGATCAGGCCAGAGATTAGCGGACGACCTGGCGCAACTTTTTCGCTCGGCGCGGCGTTTGTATAAGTAGGCAAGCGGCGCCGCCGCCGGCAAGCGAAAGGGAACGGCAGGTCGCAGGATGAGCGATGCTCTCCTCGGACCAATTACGCGCGGTGATTGATCGCGCCCATCAGCGTGACCCGACTGCCATCAGCGACCTGTACGCCGCGTATGCTGGCATGATTTTGCGTTACATGCACGTCCGGGTGACCGAGCCAGAACTGGCGCAAGACCTGACCCAGGAGGTTTTTATCAAGATCATCAACGGCATCGATCGCTTCGAATACCGCGACGAGAAGGCGTTTCTCGGCTGGATATATACGATCGCGGCCAACGTGCTCTACAGCCACCAACGGCGGCGCCGCGTCGTGTCTACGCCGTTTGATACCCGCGACGATCTCGTTGACACCAGCAGCGAGCACGATGTCCGTGCAATCACCGACCGCATCGCCCTGCAGCAGGCCCTTGGCCAGCTCACCCGCGACCAGCAGCAGGTGCTTACCCTGCGCTTCTTCGCCGATATGAGCAATAGCGAGATCGCCGGGGTGCTGCGGCGCAGCGAGGGGTCAGTGAAAGCCATTCAGCATCGGGCGCTCCAGAGCCTGCAGAAGATCTTGAACCGGGAGGCTGAAGAACCGGCCCTCACCGGCGGCCCACCCACCTCGCGCGGCGAACAGGGCTGCCAGCGGCAGTGCGTCCTGAACGAGCGCGAAGTAGGCGTCGCAATCACCCGGCGCGACGTCCCGGCCACATCCCTTGAGGCGCCCGCGGGAGATTGATCGATCGTGCGTCCGGAATTGTCACAACTTCTTGATGAGGCCCTCGAACAACTCCGGGCCGGCGCCAGCATCGAAGAGATCCTGCGCGCCTACCCGGAGCATCGCGCTGCCCTTGAGCCGATGCTGCGCACGGCTGCCGCTATTCGGCAACAGGCCGTCAGTTCGATGCCGCCATCCCTTGAGCAGTGGCTCGCCTCCGGACGCCGCGAGATCGAAGAGATCGCCCGCGCCACCTATGCCCGTCCCGAAACGTCCTGGCAGCGCCTGCGCCGCACCCTCAGCCCAGTGACCGCCCAGGTGGCGCGCCGTAGCGCGCTGCGAATGGCTACCGTCGCCCTTACCGCGCTGCTGATCTTCTTCCTCACGTTTTATTCGGTGGACCAGGCGGCCGCTCGCAGCCTCCCCGGCGATTATCTGTACGCCTGGAAACTCTTTTCCGAAGAGGCGCGGATCGCCCTCACGACTGATCCTGATCGGCGCGCTGATCTTGCCGCTGCGCGCGTCGAACGTCGAGTTGCCGAATTGAATGCCCTCACCGAACGCGGCGACACCGATCCGGAGCACCTCTCGCAGATCGTGCAGCAACTCGACAGCCAGGTGCGCCAGACGATCGAGAAGTTGCCCGATACGAGCCCTGAGATCCAGCAACGGATCGTTGAGCGCATCGAACGGCTCCTGGCGCGCGCCGAGTTCGACCTGCGCACCGCTGCCGCCCCTGACCCGGCGACGCAACAGGCCATCGAATCGGTCGCCGCGGAAGTGTCGAACATTGCTGGAAGCCTGCCAGCGGAACCCGGCGTTTCGTCTTACCCGGCGCCTGACAGGACCACGGAAGCAGTCCGCCCGACTCGCACGCCGGTGATCGCCGTCATCCCTGCGCCCTCACCGACGTCGAGCCGGATCGCTGGCGGTGTCACTGCGCCTATCACGAACCCTGACATGGGTCAGAACGGCCCCGCGCCGACCCCGCCAGACGATGAGCCGTCGCAGCCAATCAGCGACGAGTTGCCGCCGGCCTCCACCCCTACCCCGCGGCCAACAGCGACGCCAATCGCTACCCGCAGCCCTGAGCCAACCGTGGCGCCGCCGTCGGCAACAACCGCGGCGCCAGCGACTGAGACCGCGACTGTCATCGCTCGAGCTACCAGCACGCCTACAGCGACGCCAACCGATACACCCACGGCGACGCCTAGCAGCACACCCACGGCGACGCCCACCCGAACGCCTACGGCGACGCCTAGCAGCACACCCACGGCGACGCCCACGGCGACGCCCACCCGAACGCCTACGGCGACGCCTAGCAGCACACCCACGGCGACGCCCACCCGAACGCCTACGGCGACGCCTAGCAACACACCTACGGAGACGCCTACGATTACACCTACGCCTGGCAGCACACCCACGGCGACGCCCACCCGCACGCCTACGGCGACGCCCACGGCGACGCCCACCCGCACGCCTACGGCGACGCCCACGGCGACGCCGACCCGCACGCCTACGGCGACGCCGACCGACACCCCTACGGCGACGCCGACCGACACCCCTACGGCGACGCCGACCCGCACGCCTACGGCGACGCCGACCGCGACGCCGACCGACACCCCTACGGCGACGCCGACCGACACCCCTACGGCCGAGCCTGACGAAGTCGTTGGATTGCGTCCGATTCTGCAGTGCGTCGCCAGGGTTAACAACACGCGCTACATTGCATACTTTACCTATCGCAACGTTCCTACCGGGCCAGTAGTCGTTCCTGTGGGCCCAGACAACCGCTTCTCTCCCGATCCGATCGATCGCGGTCAACCCACGGTCTTCCCGCCGGGCCAGCCTGAGGTCTATCCGAGATTCACCTTTAGTGTGGAGTGGGACGGAACCACCCTCGTCTGGTTGCTTAATGGGAGGACCGCGGTGGCCTCCAGCGCCAGCCCGCGCTGCGATACGCTACAGCCATGAGCCTCCGTGGGCTTTGCTCTTCCCTCCACCTGTGTACATCTGAACGCGGCCGCCGCACGGGAGGACCGCACCCTTCCGCGAACACCTCTGACGTGCATACCGCTGGCCACCGAAGTTAGCGACCGTCGTCGCTTCTGGCGGGCGAATCGCCGGGCATCCGCCTGTATGGACGCCGCCGTCCGCGCAGGCGTATGGCTGGCTTTAGCCTGTGCAGGCGCAATTGTTAAGAAACAAATCCGGTATAGCCCGCCAAGGAGGCCCTGGCATGTGCAGCCCGCGGCTTATGATGGTTAGAAATAAAGCCGGTATAGCCCGCGCAGGCGGGCTTCACATTTTTGGCCCGCGGCTTCAGCCGCCAGGCCGCACGATGAATACCGGTTTATATTCTTAACGGTTGGGCACAACCCTGACCGTTCAAAGTCAGATACCGATGTATAATAACCGTAGCACACCCTATCTTTCAGGTGCACCCGTGTTGACGGCGGCTTTCCGTTCTTCGGGTGCTTGCCCACAGAAGCCAGCGCCGATAAGTCTATTACCAGCAGTGCACGTTGCTACGCCAACAAGAGAAGCAGCGCGATCCGGGTATGGCCAACCCCAGGTCATCTTCTTTAGCGAACTCGACGGGGCCCAACTGCTGGCGCGCCTCAACAACGACAGGCTCGGGGCTTACCTTGCCGAGCAGGGCTATGGTGTCGCGGTCGCACTCTACGATTTCACCCAACCGCTCGCCGAGGCGGTGCGTCTGTTGAACCAGCGCCAGGTTATGGTGATCGGCTGGCTGCTCCTGCCCTCCGGCGAGGATTGCTGGTTCAATCTGCAGAACTATCCCCAGGCCTTTGCGCGCTACCACCGCTTCCGCGACTGGGTGCAAGAGCACGGCTTGCACTTCCACGCCGTTGGCCTGAACATTGCGCCTCCGGGCAGCGCCATTGACCAGTTGCAGCACGGCAACCTGCGCCACCTGGCCCGGCGCTTCTTACGCGCTCGCGATAACGCGCTCTACGGCGCCGCGCGCAACGCTTACACCGACCTGGTGAGCGAAATCCGTCATGACGGCTACGAGGTCCACACGTACCAGGTGCCGGTCCTTGCTGATGACCGGCGCGCCGGCAGCACGCTGGCCCAGCGCATGCTCGACATCGTTGACATACCCGCCGATGTCGAAGTGCTGATCTGTTACAGCAGCGTTCCGCTGGCGGCGCTGGATGATGATCTGGGCGGCGCATTGATTGCCAGTTACGGCCCCGCCGCCGACGGCATCGGCGTGGGCGTTGTGGATAGCGCCAGTTCACGCGCCAGGAACATCCGGGGACTCCCCCCCCTCTCCTGGGAGGCCCTGGAACGCGACCTGATCCTCGCCGGCCAGTTCACCGACGTGATCTACGTCTATTCGCTCGAAGGGTGCCTGGAACGAGGGTTGTTACCGCGCATCGCAGCGATCAACTGGGAGGCGACCCCGCGAGTGCTGGCCTGGAAGCGCGCGCTCGTGGGCGCCGTGCGAATGGCGCTGCTTATCGGTTTGCTGCTCACCCGCTTGAGTCAGGCGCTCCTGGCCTGGCTCGGCTGGGCGCTCTTCGCCCTGCTGCTGGCGCGCCAGCTACGCGCCGCCCTGCGGCGCCGTCGCAACTGACGAACCGCTACGGCGCAAAGCCTGGTTCAGGGTTGGCCATTCCAGCGTTGCGGTGTCTCCACACCTCCACAGAACAGGTCTACAGAGGTGAAGAACTGAGGAACTACAGCCGCCAATGCGAAGCGGGGGTGAACTATGGCCGACGAAGCGGCCCTGCGCCTGGCGATTGTTCAGGTGGGACGGCGACTGTACCAGCGCGGGTTGATTGCCGCCAGCGATGGCAACATCTCGGCGCGCCTGCCTGATGGTACGATCCTGATCACGCCGGCAGGCATGTGCAAAGGCGAACTGGAACCCGACGATCTGGTGGTTGTTGACTGCGAGGGGGCGCTGCTCCGGGCGAAGCCAGACCGCCGCCAGTCCTCCGAACAACTGCTGCACCTGCATATCTATCGCCGACGGCCCGACGCGCTGGCGTGCGTCCATGCCCATCCGCCCACTGCCGTCGCCCTCACTCTGGCGGGCATTAGCATGGCCGAACCACTCCTGCCCGAGGCCGTGCTCTCCCTCGGCCCCGTACCTACCGCACCCTACGCCCGCACCGGCACCGCCGAGATGGGCGCGGCGGTTGATGATCTCATTGGCGACCACAACGCGGTGCTGCTCTCACACCACGGCGCGCTGACTCTGGGCCGCACCCCCCTCGAGGCGTACTACCTGATGGAACAACTTGAGCACTGCGCGCGCATTATCCACGCCGCGGCGCTCCTTGGCCCGATCCAACGACTGCCCCCAGAGCGCATCGAGGAACTGCGCACCTTGCGCCACGTGAGGAGAAGGGATGAAACTCTCGCCTGAAAAAATCGAAGCCCTCGCGGTTGATCTCATCGACACTCTGGCCGAAGTTGATGGCGTGCTCTTTCGGGGCGACGATACGGCGCTGAAACTCGCCATCATCGAAATTATTACCGATGAATTGATGGTCGAGGAGCGCCTCGACGCCGAGGTGCACAGGATGCTGCAGGCCTACAAGTATGAGATCACCATGGGACGCCTTAACTACGATGAACTGTTCCGCAAACTGCGTAACAAGTTGATCGCGGAACGGAAGATCGTGCTCTGATCTGAAAGCGGGGAAACCAGGCGCACGTGCACCGGCACGCCATCCGAGCGCGTATAACGGGTCGGCTCTCGCCCGGCAAGGCCGCAAGATAAGCAGAGAGCCGATGCTTCGGCCTTATAACCCGGCAACGACGCCTGGACGCGGTATTAAAGCCAGACTGACGATGAACAGGGCAGACCGGCGCCGCCATTCCAGTCGCGCGCTGCTTCCTCAAGGGTTAACACGGGAGTGACGCAGGCATCGAGGGCGGCGAAGACGGGCAGCCATTCCCCCAGGGGTCGCCGGGCGATCAGCGCGGCAACCTCATCGGCCAGAGCCTGCTGGTCGGCGTCCTGCTGACGCGACGCGAGATCAGGCCGCCCCAGCGCCTCGCAGAAGCGAGCCCAGAAATGCGGCTCGAGCGCGGCTACGGCCAGGTAACGCCCATCGGCGGCGCGATAGGCCCGATAGCAGGCCGTCTGGCCGTTTAACCCTCGCTGCTGCTCACCCGCACGGGCCACTGCATACCACGGGGTCATCAACCAGCGGGTCGCCGCGAGCATAGACGCGTCAATCAGGCAACCCGGCCCGTTTTCGCGGGCGAGCAGCGCCGCCAGAATAGCCGTCGCTGCGGTCAGACCGCTGACCAGATCGGCCAGTTGCGTACCCGGCAGGGCCGGCTCGCCCCCTACTGTTGTGGTCGCCAGCAACCCGGACAGGGCCACGAAGTTTAGATCATGCCCCGCCAGATGGCTGAGCGGCCCCGACAGGCCGAAGGCGCTCAAGGCGCAGTAGATCAGGCGCGAATTCAGCGCCCGGAGGGCAGTGGGGCCCACCCCCAGGCGTTCCAGCGCGCCGGGGCGCAACCCGTCCACCAGCACATCGGCCTGGCGCGCCAGGGAGCGAAAGGCGTCCGCGTCCTCGGGGCGCTTCAGATCCAGCTCCACCTCAACCTTGCCGGCGTTGAGGGCCGGATAGGCTGCATGCAGCGGAGGAAGACGCCGGAGGGGATCACCGCCCGGCCGCACCACCTTTGTCACCCGCGCGCCCAGGCTGGCCAGCACCTGGGTGCAGGCCGGCCCCGGCAGATAAGTCGCCACTTCCAACACCCGAACCCCGCGCAACGCCGCTTCGATGGCCATGTTTCCTCACCTCCACAGGGCAACCCGACGCCCTGCCTGTAATCCGGCATCAGGACCATCGTATAGTATCACAATGGGAGGGCGTAAAGCGACAGGCTTCACCGCATAAACAGTTAGAACCACTTTCTTAACACATCCTTGACAAACCTCGACGCGAGTGCTATACTACCAGCGCTGGAGCGAGCCACGTCTCACTCACAGGGCTCTGTGAGGCAGACGCAACAAGTGAGGAAACAAACCGAGCGAACCGCGCTGATAGCCGTATCAGAGACGTCGCCAGGAAGCTCAGAACAATCTGAACCTTCCTGGTTTTGTTTTCCCCCGGCTCGTTCTCAGTGCGCACCTTCACAACCAGAATACGGTAGTTGAAGAGCTGGTCCACGTCAATGAAGGATGGCGAAGTCGCCGGGAGGCGAACGCCATCATCCTACGCAGAGTTTGATCCTGGCTCAGGACGAACGCTGGCGGCGTGCCTAATGCATGCAAGTCGAACGCAGGGCGCTTGC
>JANWYD010000031.1 GCA_025057155.1 Chloroflexaceae bacterium | reverse complement strand
GCGGCAACATGCACGACTCCGAACACTCAGTCATGGAGCAATACGTGGATGCCAGTGCTCCAAAAGCAGCGCGGCCCCGCCTCCTTCGGGTAGTCACAGCGCAGGCTGCGCCGCCCCTGGCCGAGGGCATGCAGACCTGGCTCTGTCAGCGCGCTTCCTAATTGACTGAGAGACGCGGCTTCCGGTGGCGTGATGGGCAGAAGCGTCCAGGACTGGGGATCTTCGCCTTCCACCCAATCGATCTGCTCCGTGAACACCGAGACAAAACGTTGCGAGCATTTGGGACAGACGAGAATCATGACGTGAAAGTGCGATTCATTAATCAACTCAACTTCGCAGCTCAGGCGAGCTCGAGCCTGCCATGCGGCATTGGCCGATGAGGGCCAACAGTGTCCACACCCAAAGCTGTCTTCTGACTGACGAGTGATCATGGTCCGAAACTCACACGCGACCTGGCGCCGCCCAACATGAAGTGGACTGACCACGTCCGCTTATCCCCGCCTGTGCGGTTTTAGAGGGATAAATGTCCGTCTAACACCGCTCCACGCGCTGTTCGGCCGCGACGTGTCCGCCTGATTGCTGCATGCGCGTGGTTAGACGGATAGGCGTTCGCCTGCTATGGCTTCCTATAGTTTTCGACGGCTATGCGTCCGCCTGTTCCCGCCTGAACCAGCGACAAAGCGAGCTTAGCGCCCTACCTCCGAACACTGAAAGTTACGCGGTTAGCTCCTTGCATCCCGCCCCAGCTGTTGTTCACTTTTATTACAGGCTCAGCGAAGTAGTCGCCGGTTACAGTAAACTGCTGCGAAAGGATCAAGAATGACCGTTGCATCAGTCTCATCGTACACACCTGCTCTTACCGCAGAGTTACTGTCATTGCTCACGTTAGGCAAGAACGGACTGGTGATTCTAAGCCACCAGTACCCTTCACCCGGCGGCGCATCACGCGAGAGCAGGAGCGATGGGATCACCCTTTCCTGGAATGGATCCGTTCCTCGAACGTCCGGCCCTCTGGCCGGATCTGCACAAGAGCCTGATCGTCGCCCTGCGTGATGAACTCCAGCCCCAGGTGCGCCCTGATTACTACGTTGCGATTGAGGAGCGCACCTACATCGTCGAGCCGGGCGAGCTTGTGCTGGCAGGGCGAGCCCACGCGGCGGTGATCCGGTCCTCCAGCGGCGAGGCGCCAGCGAGCCAGCCGCAGCGCGCCGGTGAGATGGGCGCAATTATCGTCGAGCTGGATCTGCCTGACCAGATTCGCGAAACCTACCTGGAGGTGCGCTCGGTCGCCAATCACCAGGTCGTGACGTTGATCGAGATCCTCTCGCCCACGAATAAGCGCCCCGGCGAGGGACGCGAGCTTTACCTGCGTAAACGGCGGGCGGTGCTGGCTTCGATGACCCACCTGGTTGAGATTGACCTGCTGCGCGGCGGTCAGGCTATGCCGCTCCGCGGCGCGCCCGAACGCGGCGACTACCGCATCCTGGTCAGCCGCGCCGACCAGCGGCCCCGGGCCGAGTTGCTGATCGGTACGCTTCGCCAGCCCCTGCCCGCTATTCGCGTGCCGCTGCGTCCGGGCGATAAGGAGCCGGAGCTTGAGCTTAACCGTATCCTGCACGATCTGTATGATCGCGCCGGGTATGATGCGCGCATAGACTACCGCGCCACCCCTGACCCTCCGCTCGAAGACGACGACGCAGCCTGGGCCGACGCGCTGCTGCGCGCGGCCGGGCTGCGCTAAATGTGCTACAAGAGCGGGGAAACCCGGTTTCCCCGCCCCCGCCACGCATCACTTCAAAATATAGTACGTCGCCCGTTTGTCGCCGATCTTCAACAGCATCCCCCGCTCGACCAGGTCGGCAAGGTCGCGGCGGATGCTCTCGGCGCTGACCTCGGGGAACTGCTCCTGCAGGTCGCGGTTGGTGATGCGCCGCTGGTCCATCACGAAGAGCAGGGCGGCGATCTGCCGCTCGTTGAGGCCCATGCGCGCCCATTCGCGCGTGTCCAGCCCCTCGACGCTCAGGTCCTCCACGGGCTGGCCGATCAGGGTGACGAGGAAGCCAGCGGCGGTTTCGCGGAAGATCGGCGGGGGCAGGCCGGCCTCGGCCATCTGGCGCAGCATGCGGTCAATGCCGTAGCCCAGTCGCTCGATCAGGCCATGGTCGGCCAGCACCTGCACCAGGGTTTCGTTGCGCGAGAAACGCTCCTCGACGATGTTCTCCACCGTTACGTGGCCGGGCAGGCGGCCCGGTGAGTAGACCTCCAGGCGGTCGCTGAAGAGCGAGACGCGGATGCCCTCGCCGCGCACGCTGTAGTCGCGGTGGGCCACAGCGTTGACCAGCGCCTCGCGCACCGCGCCGGGGGGGAACTGGGTCCAGTCCTGACGTTCGAGGCCGACCATGCGGCTGCCCTTGCGCATGTGCTCCATCAGCCAGCGTTCGGCCCGGCGCAGCGCCTCAACCAGGGTGTCGCGCACGTCTTCGCGCTCGAAGGCGTCGGCCATGTCGCGCCCGCGGTAGCGCACCAGGGTGATCTCGGCCTGGGGGTAGCGGGCCTCCACCTGGCGGGCGAAGAGCAGCAGCCCGGCATTGGTGGGCGCAAACGCGGCCCGCGCCTCCGCCTCGGAGAGCGCGCCGGCGCCGCCCTCCCCCTCGGCGCGCGGCGCGACCACAGGGGTTCCCGCGCCATCGCGCCGGACGATGCAGCCCCGGCGCTGGAGCAGGCTCAGGGGGTCGGCTTCGGCCTCGGGGCCGATGCGCCGCGCGTAGGCGCTCACTTTGAGCGGATCGAGTTCGTCGAGGGTCGCGCCGGGGGGCGTCTCCCGTTCCCAGCTTACCTCGCCCCGTTCGAGGAGCAGGCGCCGCAGGGCCTCGGGGGGCAGGGGCTGGTTGGCGCTCCCTTCGCGCCGCAGGTACTTGCCCCGCACGGCGTAGACCTGCGAGAGGCCCGCCGGCACGCTGACGACGAGCAGGGTGCGCTCCTCGTGGGTCGCCGGCTGCGGCAGGGGCAGGATCAGGGGCGGGGTGCAGGAGAGGGCCGCCTCGAGCACCAGATCGCGCGCAGCGGCGACATCGCCGATGCCCTCCACCCGGCCCCGCGCGCGCCCGCTCACCCCCAGCAGCAGCGTGCCGCCACGCCCGTTGGCGAAAGCAGCGAGGGTTTCAGCAAGCTCGTCGGGCCGCGCCCGCTCGCGGGCGAAGGCCACTCCCGGCCCCTCGCCCGCGCTGAGCAGTTGTTCGAGTTCGGTGGCGTCCATAGGCGTCTTGTCTTCACCTTCCCCCGCCGCGCTACGCTCGGTGGGGGAGGGTAAGGTATCGATAATCCCACTGCCGGTTGAAGGAGTATGGAGAAACCAGGTTTCCCCATACCCCCTGCCTGGCGGCGGAGGGTAAGGACCGGTAGTCCCGCTGCCGGTTGACGGGGTGTGCGGAAACCAGGTTTCCCCATACCCCCTACCTGGTGGGGTAAGGATCGGTAGCCCCACCGCCCGTTGAAGGGGTGTGGGGAAACCCGGTTTCCCCATACCCCTAGCTGTGGAAAAGCGTTTACCCCTCCGCCCCGCGCCGCTGATCGAGAAAGTCCTGCAAAATAATCGCCGCGGCGACCTGGTCTACCTGCTGTTTGCGCTTCTCGGGCTTGAGGCCCGTCTCGCGGAGCAACTGGTCGGCGGCGGCGGTGGTCAGGCGTTCGTCGAAGAGGTGCACCGGCAGCCCCAGGCGCTCCTCGAGCTGCCGGGCGAACTGTTGCACCGCACGGGCTTGCGGGCCAATCTCGCCCCGCAGGGTCAGCGGCAGGCCCACCACCAGTTCGCTGACGGCGTATTCAGCGGCCAGACGGGCGATGCGCTCCACGCATTGGGCCACGGGGTGCGCGTTGATGGTGGTGAGCGGAGAGGCCAGGCGTCCTTCCGCGTCGCTCAGGGCCACGCCGATGCGCCGCTCGCCCACGTCAAGCCCCATAATGCGCCGTTCGTCCCGGGCCATGACGCCTCCCTGTCCACGACGAGACCGTCAGGCGCTTGTGATTCGCGTTGATCGTGTAGAGCCGTGGAGGTATGTAGAGCTGTGGAGATGTAGAGCTGTGGAGGTGTAGAGATGTAGAGCTGTGGACCACATTATCAGCCGAGGTCACATGTGCTTGCGTGCATCGAACCAGTTGACTGTATGATCTGCACCCCCACACCCCCACACCTCCACACCTCCACAGACTGGTTATGTGCAAAGAGGCAACAACGGCCAGGCTAATACGTTCAGGTCCGAAGCAGACCTTACTTGCCGACCTCCACCCCGATCTGCCAGCCGAAGCGGGGCATGCGCGCCACATCGGGCAGGCGGTAGTCGCCGATCAGCCCCCGCGCGGCCAGTTCGCGCAGCGCAGCATCGGCCTCCTGATACGATTTGCCCCGCACCGCCTCGCGCACCTGCTCCAGAACGGCAGGTTCGATCCCTCCCTGGCAGCGCGGGCTGACCGTATCGGGTTCAATGCTGCCGTCAACGAAGAGGGTCTGTCCATCCCATCGCCAATCGGTGATGACCGGCGCGCGACACTCGCCCGGCTGGATCAGGCCCGCCTGGCGCAGTTGCTCGGTCACCACCGGACCGAACTGGACGTTCAGGGGCTGCTCCGGCGGGGTGGCAAGGGCGCTGTAGCTCGCCTGCAGGATGAGTTCAAAGCGCCGATTGGCCGGGTCAGCCGGGGCGCCCAGCGGCGGGTTGACGAACTGGGTGAAGCCCTGGAGTTGTTCCAGATCGCTGCGGCGGGGGTTGATCGTGCTGACATCAAGTGCCAGGCCGCGGGCCTGGGCCAGGCCGCTGAGCTGCCGGCGCGCCTCGGCGTCCAGTTGCTCGAGGGCCGGAGCGAGGAGTGGTTGCACATCACTTTCTTTGACGATGTACACCAGTTCCTCGCTGCCCCCGGTCAGGGGCGGGTGCTGCACCAACAGACTGCCCGCAGAGACGTTAAAGGTGGGGCCGCCGGGTGGCGTAATGCGGCGGATGGTGTTGGCCTCCACATTGGAGGCGCTCCCCGGCGAGCGGGCGGTGACTGTCACCTGGGCCTGGCCGCGGGTGGTCACGATCTGCGCGCCCTGGTCGGCGGTGGTGGCGGCGGGCACGAGCACATCGGCGGCGCTGATGAAAGGCGCCTCCTGCCCGTCGGAGCGGATGGCCACGAACTCGGTGCCCGCAGGCAGCAAAATGGCCTGCCCGCTGGAGTTGAGGATGGTCACCGGCCCCTCGGCGCTGCCCACGGGCGTAAGCGTCCCCTCGGTCACCGTGCCGGTGGTGGTCACTGCAACCGTGCTGACAATCGGCTCGGCGAGCACCGCTGTGCTGGAGACCCCGGCCCCGGGGCCGAGCAGAGGCACGGGCAGGCCGGTGAACGGCGCCGAGGTGGTGGCGCGGGCAGGCGGCGCTACCGTCACGCTCACGCGGCCGCCGAGGAAGAGCACGGCGCCAATCGCCGCCAGCAACAGCAACAGCAGCGCGCTGAGGGCGTAGATCGGCCAGGCGCGACGCCGCGCAGCCGGCGCAGGCTCAGGGCGGCGCGGCGCAGGCTCAGGGCGGCGCGGCGCGGGCTCAACGGTTGGGGGAGGCGGCGCGGCGGCCACGTCACCCTCCAGCGCCGCTCGCAGCACCTCCTCGTCGCTGGCGTCGGGACCGGGCGGCGCGGCGCGCGGCACGGGGCGGGTGGCGTAAGGACTGGCGGAACGCGGCGGACGGTTGTCGAGACCGGGGGGCAGGACGCGGGCGTGCTGCACGGTCAGGGTCTCCAGGCCCGCCCGTCGGGCCGCCTGGATGACCTTCGGATCCGAGCTGATCACCGTCAGCGCCATGCCCGCCTTCGCGCCGAACTTGCGGATGGCCTCGGCGACCTCGGCGCGGCGCATCACCACGGCGCCCTCGGTGACCAGCAGTTGCACATGCCCGGCCTCGACGCCGCGCAACTTCTCCAGAACATCATCGGCGCTGTCTTCGGGCAGCACCGGCACCACGGCCACAGGTTCCGTCGTCATGCCGCGCTCACTTTCGCCCCTGGGAGGCGACCAGCTCCGGTGCTCGAGCGATCGCGTCGGGGAGACTGGCGGCATCCTTTCCTCCGGCCTGGGCCATATCCGGGCGCCCGCCGCCGCCGCCGCCGACGATCTGCGCCAGGGACTTGACCAGATTGCCTGCGTGGTAGCCCTGCTGCACCAGATCGGGAGTGACCATCACCAGGATCTGCGGGCGTTCGCCCACCACCGCACCGAGTACGATCACCGCGCTGCCGAGCTTGTCCCGCAGCCAGTCGCCCATCTCGCGCAGCCGGGCCGGGTCGTCGGCTTCTACCTGGGCCGCCAGAACACGCACGCCATCCACCTGGCGGGCCTGGGGGAGCAGACTGTCGAGCGAGGCGCGGGCGATGCGCGCGCGCAGGCCGGCCAGTTCCTGCTGGCGCTGCCGGCCCTCAGCCATCAACTGGTCCACCCGGTCGGCCACCTGAGCCGGAGGCACGCCGAGACGCTCGGCAAGGTCGCGCAGGATCTGAGCCTGCTGTTCAACCCAGGCCTCGGCGCCCCGCCCGGTGAGGGCCTCGATGCGCCGCAGCCCGCTGCCAACGCTGCCCTCGCTGACGATGCGGATAAACCCGATCTCACCGGTGCGTCTGACGTGGGTGCCGCCGCAGAGTTCGCGGCTGTCGCGGGTGGCGATGCGCTCGACGCCGTTCGCGCCGCGCTCGATGGTCACCACGCGCACCCGGTCGCCGTACTTCTCGCCGAAGAGGGCAATCGCGCCCTGAGCCATCGCCGTCTGGTAGTCGGTAATCTCCCAGCGGACCGCCCCATCGGCTCGCACCCAGGCATTGAGGCGCGCCTCGATCTCGCGCAACTGCTCGTGCTCAAGCGGGCGGGTATGGGTAAAATCGAAACGCAGCCGGTCGGGAGCCACCAGCGAGCCGGCCTGCGCGGCGTGTTCGCCGAGCACGTCGCGCAGCGCGCGGTGGAGCATATGGGTGGCAGTATGGTTGCGCTGAATATCGGCGCGCCGCTCGGCGTCAATCGTCGCCCGAACGACCTCGCCGACGGCGATGCTCCCCTCCGTGACTACGCCGTAGTGCACAATCAGCCCCGGCACGGGGCGCAGCGTGTCATCCACGCGCACCACCCCGGACGGGCCGCGGATCAGCCCGGTGTCGCCCACCTGCCCGCCGCTCTCGGCGTAGAACGGCGTGCGGTCGAGGACGATCTGCACCTGGCGGCCCGGCCCGGCCTCGCGCAGCTCGTCGCCCGCCGAGACGATGGCCAGCACGCTGGCCTCGGCGCTAAGATCGGTGTAGCCCAGGAACTCCGACGGCGGGAGGCTGGCTTCGGCCCAGACCTCGGCCTCGGCGCCGCGTTTGAACTGCGCCGCGGCGCGGGAACGCTGGCGCTGCTCGTCCATGGCCAGCTCGTAGCCCGCCTCGTCCACCACCAGACCCTGCTCGGCAGCGATCTTCTGCGTCAGGTCCAGCGGGAAGCCGAAGGTGTCCTTGAGCACGAACGCATCGGCGCCGGGGATGATCGTGCCGCCGGCGGCGCGCACCTGCTCGATCACCGCGCTGAGGCGCGTAATGCCGCCGTTGAGGGTGCGCAGGAACTGCCGCTCCTCGCTGTCGGTGGCTTCAAGGATGAACTGGCGCCGGGCGCGCAGCTCAGGATAGGCCGTGCCCATCTCCTCGATCACCGTATCAACCACATCGGCCAGGAACGGGCGCTCGAAGCCGATCGTCCGCCCCTGGTAGACGGCGCGGCGCAGGATGCGGCGCAACACGTAGGAGCGCCCGCTGTTGCCGGGCAGCACCCCATCGGCGATCAAAAAGGCCGTGGCGCGGCTATGGTCGGCAATCGCCCGGTAGGCCGCCAGGTTGGCCCGGTAGTGGGCCTCATCGCTGCCGCGGGCGGCGATCACCCGGCTGATGATCGTCGCCAGCAGATCGGTCTCGTAGGTCGAATGGACCCCCTGGAGCACCATCGCCATCCGTTCGAGGCCCATGCCCGTATCCACCGACTGCGCCCCCAGGCGTCGCATCGTCGCCCGGTCGTACTGCATGAACACCAGGTTCCAGATCTCGACATAATCCGGGTCGTCGGAATTGACGCCCTCGGCGCGCATGCGCGACAGATCATCGCCGATGTAGCAGGTAATCTCCGAGTTGGGGCCACAGGGGCCGGTATCGCCCATCACCCAGAAATTATCCTTGCGCCCGAAGCGCAGAATACGCGACGGATCGGCGCCCACCGCTTCCCACAACTGCGCAGCCTCATCATCGGCGGGGATCTCCGCGTCGCCCTCGAAGACCGTGAACCAGAGCCGCTCGACGGGCAGGCCGAACTCCTCGATCAGCAATTCCCAGGCGAAGCGAATGGCCTCGGCCTTGAAATAATCGCCGAACGAGAAGTTGCCCAGCATCTCAAAGAAGGTATGGTGGCGCGGCGACGGGCCGACCTCCTCAAGATCGTTATGCTTGCCGCTGACGCGCAGACACTTCTGGGCGGTGACAGCGCGCTTATAGGGGCGCTGCTCCAGTCCCAGGAACACATCCTTGAACTGGACCATGCCCGAATTGGCGAAGAGCAGGGTAGGGTCATCGGCCACCACCAGCGAGGAACTGGGCACGATGGCATGGCCGCGACGCTCGAAGAACGTCAGGTACTTCTCACGGATCTGGGCCGAGGAGAGCTTTTGCATACACTATCTTTGCCCTGGTCAACCCGGAAGGCCGCCCCATCGGATGATGGCGCGCCGGGGGCGTACAGTCGAACATTGTAGCGCATGGCGTCGGGAAGCGTCAACCTTATGCATCCGCCCTCACCGCAGAGGGTGCAGAGGGCTTCAAAAAGCGCAGCCTCTCCGTTCCTCCGCGTGCTCTGCGGTAAATCTGAACATGTACCGGCGCAACATCCGCCCCCGCGCTGGGCCGTAAGGCGGCTGCGCGACCCCTGGCGCTCGACCCGGACCTGACAGACTTGTGAGGTCGGCCCGGCAGTTACGGGTCCGTAGCGCGCCAGGGGTATGCTGGGGCTGCCGGGGTCGGCTGCGGCGCGTCCGGCGCCGTTCCCGCCGGCGGCATGCTCGGACAAGGTTGACGCACAGACGCGAAGACGCAAGGGGCTGGCAATTAATGCCTGTGATGCTCTGGGCCTCCGCGCCATTGCGTCACCGTGCACCGCGTATGCGGCAAGCTCTGAGAGACATACTGGAGAGCAGCGAAGGAGATCCCGCCATGTCATCCCGCCTCACCACCTGCCCCCGTTGCGGCGCGCGGCTCAAAGGGCCGAGCACGCGCTGCGACGCCTGCGGCGCCGATCTCGTTCCGTACCTGGCCCGTTCCGGAGCGAACACCGCCAGCGTTCTGGCCCCGCCGTCCCCCGCTATCGCCAGCGTTGACCGGCAAGCGCCGGTCGCGCCGCCCGATCCGGCGCCCGGCTCACCTGCTAGCCTGTCCTTCGACTACACCACGCTGGAGCGTCCGGCGATCTCCGAGACGCTGGAGATGGCCCCCTGGCGCTCGGTGCTTTCTGAGCTGGCGATGTGGTTCATCGTCTTACCTGGAGCAATGACGGCAGGATTAATCCTGTTGGTCGTGATACTACCAGACGCCCGGCAGGCCGCGCATGGACTAGGCAGTATCGTAGGTAGTATGCTGTTCCTGATGGCGCTTGTAGTAGTGCCCGGCAGGATGTACGCGGCAAAACTCTGGGAGCGGATGCATCAATATGGGCGCCAGACCTCGGGGGTGATCTTCGACCGCTGGACGGATAAAGACTACGAAGGCGATACGACCTACTTTGTCGCCTACGCGTTTCAGGCCGAAGGAGCGGGCCAGTCGCCGGTGATCGTGACGCGCGCCGAGAAAAATCAAAAGCTGTACGAGCGTTACCGGGTAGGCGACGTGATCGCGATCCGCTACCTGATCAGCGATCCCTCCATTGCCGTGGTGGTGAGCTGATTGGCGCGCCTCGCGTGTCCTGGTATAGTATTCGTAACCGCCGGCGCCTGACGATCTATGCCGGGGACGCGAGCATCCTGGGTGTCCGGCGGCGCGGGTGAAGTTAAGGTGCGGGACGAGTAGCCTGGGAACGAAGTCTCCTTGCATTGCCGCCCCCCTCGCAACCTCCCCCGTTGGGGGAGGCGGGCGCCAGACTCCCTCCCCTAGCGGAGGAGGGTTGGGGAGGGGGCGGGGTTGCCGAAAGACTTCGCGATCCTCGCGGTTTCCCTCGCAGAGGCGTTGGCCTTCACAATGTTTATGGCGATCTCCCTACTCCTGCCTCGCGCCCACCTCGACGCCCGCCAGGCGCTCCAGGGCCTTGACCAGGGCATGGTTGCCTTCATGCCCCAGGCCGGCGGCCTGCAACGTGCGGTATAACTGGAAGACCTGGGCCGTCGCCAGCATCGGCGCGCCCACTTCATCGGCGGCCTGCAACACCAGGCGCAGATCCTTCTGCTGCAGGTCAATGGTGAAGCCGGGACGCCAGTCGCGGCGCAGGCACTGCGGGGCGCGGTTGGAGAGCATCCAGCTCCCGGCGGCGCCCCCGCTTACCGCCTGCAGGGTCTTCTCCAGGTCCACCCCGCTGGCCTGGGCAAAGACCAGCGCCTCGCTGATCGCCAGCATCGTGCCGACCACCAGAATCTGGTTGACCAGCTTGACCGTCTGCCCGTCGCCGTGACCGCCGACGTGGGTGATAGTGGTCCCCATGGCCTGAAAACAGGGCATGGCGCGGGCCACCTGGTCGGCGGGGCCGCCGACCATGATGCTCAGCGTGCCGCGGGCCGCGCCTTCGCTGCCGCCGCTCACCGGCGCGTCGAGGAAATGCACCCCCCGTTCGGCCAGGGCGGCGGCGATGGTCTGGGCGCCTCGCGGGCTGATCGTGCTCATATCCACCACCAGGGCGCCGGGCGCCGCGCCCTCAATCACCCCCTGCTCGCCCAGAATGACCTCGATGACGTCGGGCGTGTCGCTGACGCAGGAAAAAATGATCGAACACTGCGCGCCCAGATCCGCCGGACTGGCGGCGCGCCTGGCCCCGGCGGCCACCAGCGCGTCGGCGCGCTCGGGGGTGCGGTTCCAGACGGTGAGATCAAAGCCGGCCTTGAGCAGATTGGCGGCCATGCCGCTGCCCATGATGCCCAGACCAATGAATCCGACCCGTTCGGTCATAGGAGTTTCTCCCTGCTACTGGCCCCGCCGCGGAACGCCGCTATTGTACGCGCCTCCCCGTCTGGCCGTCAATGTTTAGCCCATTCCCCGGCAGAACCACGCATAGGGCAAACCTGGGTTTGCCCTGCAGGTTTCCCTGCAGTTGCGCCGGTTTCTCATCATTCGTATAATGATATGCACGATATGAGCAACCAACCATTGGCCACCGCTGTCCAACCCGGTATGTACGACGTTGTCACTTCGCAGCCGCCGGATCTGCTGGCGACCCTGCGCGAAACGTCGCCGGGGATTGCCGAACTGATCGAACAACTGGAACGCGAGAGCAGCCAGGACGCCCGCGTTAGCGGTTTGCGTCATATCGGCGCGCTCTGGTACGCCCAGGGCGGCGCCGCCGAGGTGCTGACCGAGGTGGGTCTCAACATCGCGGCCCGCCTTAAGCTCTCCCAGGGCCTGGTGGTTAGCGAATTGCTGCTGGCCTACGGCGCGGCCCAGGAAGAGCAGCGCACTCGTGAGTGGGAAACGCGCCTGCTCGCGCGCGCCACCGAACTGAATGGCCTGCACCGCATCATCTCGGCCGCTAATTCGACCCTGGATCTCGACACCTCGCTGCAAACCGTTGTGGAAACCGTGGCTCAGGTGGTGGGAGTCGAGGCCTGTTCGGTGTATCTGTACGATAAGCACCGTGACGAACTGGTGCTGCGGGCCGCACGGGGCCTCAACCGCGCCGCGATCGGCCAGGTGGTCTCGCGCCTGGGGCAGGGAGTGACCGGCTGGGCCGCGCAACTGGGCCACCCGGTCAGCGTGCGCGATGTGTGGCAGGAGCCGCGCTTCAAGGCCGAGCCGCAACTGGGCGAGGAGCCGTTCCGCTCGATGCTCGCCGTGCCCATCGTGCTCTTCAATGCCGAGCGCTTCCAGTTTAGCGCCGACAAGCTCCAGGGGGTGATCACTGTGCAGACGATTGGCCCCCGCGAGTTTACCGCTGAGGAGATCTCCTTCGTTGAGGTGGCCGCCGGCGAACTGGCCTTCTTCATCGCCAACGCCCAGCTCTACCAGCAGACCGATGAGCGCCTGCATCAAAAGCTGCGCGAGTTGACCACGCTGCAACAGGTTTCAAAGAGTATTGCCGAGCAGATCGGCCTCTCAGGAGTGCTCTCGCTGATCGTCGAGAAGGCGGTCGAACTTGCCCAGGCTGACCGGGCGGCGATCTTCCAGATGAACGATGATGGCCAGTTGCAACTGGTAGCCAGTCACGGCGGCGAGGGCGACGGTGTGCGGGAGTTTATCATTCAGACGGTGCGCGACAGCCGGCCCCTGGCGGTGATGAATGCCTATCAAGACGCCCGTTTCCCCGAGATGGCCAGCGTCGCCGCCCGCGAGGGCTTCCACTCGCTCTTCTGCATGCCGCTGCGCGCCCGCGAGCGCACCATCGGCGGGATCTGTCTCTACAAGCGCCAGCCGCACTTGTTCGACTACGAGCAGGTGCGCCTTCTGAGCACCTTCGCCGACGAAGCCGCCATCGCCATTGAGAACGCCCGGCTCTACGATGAGAGCCAGCGCGCCCTGGCGATCAAGTCGGCCCTGCTCCAGGAGATGCACCACCGCGTGCGCAACAATCTTCAGACAATTTCTGCCCTGCTGGCCATGCAACTGCGCCGCCTGGAGCCGGGGAGCCAGGGGGCTAAGGCCCTCCGCGAGAGCGCCGCCCGCATCCAGTCCATTGCCGCCATCCACAACTTGCTCTCCCGCGAAGACGTCGGCGTCACCACGGTCAATGCCGTCGCTCGCCAGGTGGTCGAGAGCGCCCAGGCCACTCTCGTCAATACGGAGGCCCCGGTGCGCTTCGCGGTCATGGGCGATGAGGTGCGTGTCGGCTCACGCGACGCCACGGTGCTGGCCCTGGTTATCAATGAGTTGATCAGCAACGCTCTCTCCCACGGCCTGGCCGTCGAAGGTGGCTGCGTCGAGGTTGAAGCCACCCTCCAGGACGGCATGGTCACGGTCGAAGTACGTGACGACGGCCCCCGCCACCCCCCGCCGCCCCGCCCGGCCCACAGCAGCGGCCTGGGCCTCCAGATTATCGAGACGCTGGTTCACGAGGACCTGCACGGCGAGTTTCGCCTTGAACGCGACGAGCAAAACGGCTGGACCCGCGCTCGCGTGCGTTTCCCCCAGCGCGCCATTGGCGAGGGCGGCGACGCGCCGTGAATCCCGGGATCACGAATGACGGATTTCCCCACCGAAGGCAGCCCGCCGTTCATCAACCGGCGCCTCACCATCGAGGAGTGGAAACGCTACGTCGCAGCCTACAACTTCGGTTCCCTGGCCCCCAGCCGGCTGGTGCTGCACCACACCTTTCGCCCCGATGAGTCCACCTGGAACGGCCTGGCTACCATGCGCGCGATGCAGCGCTTCTACGCCAGCCAGGGCTGGCCCGCAGGCCCCCACATCTTTGTGGCCGAGGACGGGATCTGGCTGGCCACCCCCATGCGTGACATCGGGGTGCACGCCGGCGCGGGCAATGGCTCGCTCGCCCAGGGCTGGTACTCTATCGGCCTGGAAATGGTGGGCTACTTCGACACCCGCCTGCCTGCCGGAGCGACGTGGCGGCACGCTCTGACGGTGATGGGCGAACTCTCGCGCCGGCTGCGCATCCCGCCGCGCGCGCTGATCTCGTTCCATCGCGATTATACCAGCCTCAAGAGTTGCCCCGGTTGGGCCATCTCCAAAGAATGGGTCTGGAGTCAGGTCGAAGCCTACCTGGAGGGAACCCCTCCTCCTCCGCCACCCCCTCCTCCGACCGGTAACCTCCCCGCTGATGAACGCCTGCTCGAAGCCCTCCTCGACCAGAGTTACCGCTGCCGGGCCGGCGCGCAGGGCTACAATCCGGCCTGGGCCTTTCATCAGTACGCTGTGCAGCAGGGGCTGGGCATGCCCCTGGGGCCAAGTGTGACGGCGACCATCGCTGGCAGGCGCATCAATTACCAGCCCTTTGCCCGCGATACGCTCTTCGTCGAAGTGCCGAACTGGGGCGATGTGCGGACCCTCTCCGCCCTCCTGGGGGGCAGCATTCCGCCCGCCGGCCTCGGACGCGAGTTGCTCGAACGCATCTACCAGGCGGGCGGCTCGCCCTTCCGTCCTGACTGGGCCTTCCACCAGTTCGCCGTTATCAACCGCCTGGGGCCGCCGATCGGCGCGAGCGAGATTATCACTGTGGACGGACGGACCTGGGCCTACCAGGTCTTCGCCGTTGATACGCTGTACAGTCCCACCTCGAACTACGCCGACGTGCGGCTGCTCAGCCACCTGGCGCAGGCCGCCGACCCGCCGACGCTGCGGCTGCGCGAAGCCTTGCTTGCGGCGACTTACCGTAAGGCGGGCACGAGCTATCGCCCCGACTGGGCCTTCCACCAGCTTGCCCGCACCTTTGGCATCGGTTCGCCGCTGTGTGGTTCATACCAGCTCCAGATCGAAGGGGCGACGTTCGCGCTGCAAGTCTACGCCCTCGACACTCTCTTCAACCTGGTGCCAAACTGGAGCCGCGTGCGGCGCCTGCGCGATCTGGCGGCCCTCCAGGGGATAGCCCCGCTGGGAAGCGTGGACGAGACTGTGGCGGATCCGCTGGGCGGCGCTCCAACCTCTGACGCCGGCGACCCCATCACCGAGCCGATGGTGATCCCTGGCGATTATGCTCCACCGCTGACCGACGGCTTTCACATCGTTCCGTTCACGCCGCCCTCACCGGCGCAGGAACCGCGGGGCGGGCAGCGGGTGCAGTTGATCGTGCTGCACGCGGTAGCCGGGGCGATCGCCCACATCCTGGCGCAGATGAGCGACCCCCGCGCGCGGTTCGCGACCCACTATGTCGTCGGTATCGCCGGGGGCGTCTACCGGCTCGTGGAAGAGAGCCGGGCCGCGCGGCACGTGGGCGTCGTGCGCCTGAACAGCCGGCAGGTGAACGTGGACGCGATCAGCATTGCTATCACCCTGGAGCGTCCGGCAGGGTGGCCGGCGCAGCCCGCCGGGAGCACCGACATGCAGGTGCAGGCCCTGCGCTGGCTGCTCGGCGACCTGGGGCGACGCTATCGCCTGCCTGGTGAGGCGCTGCTGCGCTGGGGCGCCCTGGCCGGGAGCAACGAGAACGTGCTCGATGGGTTGCCGATGGCTGCGCTGCGGGAGGCGCTTGAGCAGCGCGAGGGGTGAGGGGGATTTTGGATTTGGGATTTTGGATTGCTGTCTGTGGTATTTCTGTGGGAGCCGGGGAAAATGGTCATGCAGCGCGGCCTCCGGCGTTTCCCGGCCCGCGCTGCGGAAACGATCGGGCTACATAGTCTGTCAGGCCGGTCAGGGCGTTAGCGCGGTGCGACCACGGCTGCGCCAGAGACGCGCGATCAGGCGGCGGCGCCGGCGGCGGGCCGTCCGGCTCCGGTAAAACGGATCGCTGGCGCGCAGTTCGTTCCGAATGCGCAGGCTGCGCCCGGTGAACAACCCGCCCACAAACACCGAGAGGTCGCTCAGCGAGGCCATCTTGTCGGCCACCACCAGCACCCAGCCCTCGCGGGTGGTCGGGCGGGGGCCAAACGGGTACATGTGGCTCACAATGGCCTGGGACACCTCCTCCGGTTCGCCCATCTCGGCGGCGACGCGGGCGGCGATCGCCCCGTGGGTCGTCAGGGTGCCGAGACGCGAGTCCAGGTCATGCAGCACGGCCGCGCGCACGGCGGTGCGCCGGTCGGCGCCCATCCAGGGGGCGAGCATGTAGGAGTAGCGGGCGACGCGGAGCAGATGATCGAACTTCGGAACACTATGATGAATATGCTGGCGCGTTTCTCTTACACGGGGGTGGGCAAGCAGATCGGCGATGATAGACTGATCCATTCCTCAACAACCCTCCAGTAGCCTCCGGTTTTGCGTAGCATGTGGCCCTCTCGGCGCCGAGAGTTGTTCCAATCGCCGTTGATCGCGGATGAGCCTGCTGGCGCCAGGCTCTCAGACGTTATACTTCCTACGGAAGTTGCAGCGCAATTGTACCATAGGTCCTGTGGTTCGATAACCCCTGTGGCGACAACGATTTGGGAGGATGCGGCCTCCCAGGCCCTTCAGCGGGGAAAGGTGACAATGTTCCGGTAAGAGCTTCTCCCTCCTGAAGAGGGGATCAGGCCCCCTTGCACCTCGCGGCGGCGGCTGGTACGGTTACAGGTGAGGAATGCTCTGGTCAGCGTCGTGTGAAGTGTATACACGTGGAGGATGAACCAATGGGTTGGTTTGACTTTCTCTTCGGTCGCAGGAAGGAACAGCTCGCCCCGCAGCCGGCCGGTGGGCGTGTCTCATTTGGCGAGGGACCGATTCGCTTCAATGGCTCGGCGCCTGCGCAGAGCCTTCCTGGCGCGACTCCGGACGAGTACGAACTGGCCCTGCAACGCTATCGCTACATGCTCCGCACCGCGCCCCCCGAGACGATCGAGCAGGCCCACGCCGAGGCCTTTGCGCAGATGACCCCGGAGCAGCGGGCCTACGTCTTGCAGGCTCTCTCTGCCGAACTGCCCGAGGCTGAGCGCGCCAGACTCACCCCGGCTGACAGCGAGCCGCAGCCCCTGGCGCGCGTGGCAACGCGGGCCGAACTGCGCAACCCCGGCACGGTCGAGCGCGCGCTCGGCGCCGCTCCCGCTGGACAGGGCATGCTCGGCGGCGCGGGGTCGCTGGCGGGCACGCTGCTGATGAGCTTCGCCGCCGGTTTCGCCGGCAGCATGGTCGCGGCGGCGTTCTTTGACGCCGTCGGCGACCCCTTCGCCGCCGCCGGGGATATGGCCTCCGAATTGCCGATGGCCGAAGCTGATTTCGGCGATTTCGGCGGTTTCGGTGGGGGTTTCGAGGAAATCTAGAATGACCTGTAGCGCAACCCCGAGGGTTGCGCTACAGCTTTTACCCCGGGCGGTGGTATACTGGAAGCATGACCGCCACCGTCCAGCGCACCATCCGTCTCGTCCGGCCCGGTATGCTGCCCTACGCGACGGCTCTCGCCTTGCAGCGTGACTTGGTCGCCGCGCGCTCGGCCGGGCGCATCCCCGACACGCTGCTGCTGCTGGAACATCCCCCCACCATCACCCTTGGCGCGCGCGCCAACCCCGCCCACGTGCTCCTGTCTCCCGACGAGCTGCACCGCCGCGGCGTGACTGTGGTTGCCAGCGACCGCGGCGGTGACGTGACCTATCACGGCCCCGGGCAACTGGTCGGGTACCCGATCCTCAAGCTCTCCCAGCACGGCGGCGACCTTGGCCGCTACCTGCGGGCGCTGGAAGAGACGATCATCCGCACCCTGGCGGACTACGGCGTAACAGGCGAGCGGGTTCCGGGGCTGACCGGGGTGTGGGTCGCCGGGGGACGGGCCAAGATCTGCGCCGTCGGCGTCCGGCTCAGCGCCTCCGGCGTCACCTCGCACGGCTTTGCGCTCAACGTCAGCACCGACCTGAGTGGCTTCGCCCAGATTGTGCCCTGCGGGATCGCCGATCGCGCCGTTACCTCGCTGGAGCGCCTGCTCGGCCATGCCCCGCCCCTTGATGCCGTGGCCTCAACCCTGCTCAGGCACTTCGCGGCGGTCTTTGGCGTCGAGCTTTACCCCGAAGATGGGGTACAATTGTAGCGCAACCCTCCGGGTTGTGGCTACCCCGAGGGTTCCGCCTCAGACAGACCCGGGGAAGAACCGGCTTTCCCCTTCTGGCTAGAAACAGGTGCTATGGCTGAACTGATCCCCCTCTCTGCGATTGGCGTGGCCGGCGACCCCGCGCCCGCGCCGCGCCCGCGGCGCCCGGAATGGCTGAAGGCCCGCGCGCCCTCCGGCGCGAATTACGCCGATGTGCACCGCCTGATGCGCGAAAAGGGCCTGCATACTGTGTGCGAGGAGGCCCGTTGCCCCAACATCGGCGAGTGCTGGAACCACCGGACCGCGACGTTCCTGCTCCTGGGGGACATCTGCACGCGCGGCTGCCGCTACTGCGCCATCGGCAAAGGCAAGCCGCAGCCAATTGACGAGAGCGAGCCGGAACGGGTCGCGGAGTCGGTGGCCCACCTGCGGCTGCGCTTTGCCGTGCTCACCTCGGTCAACCGCGACGATGTGCCCGACGGGGGCGCGCATATTTTTGCCCGCACCATTACCCTGATCCGCGAGCGCGTGCCCGAATGTAAGGTCGAAGTGCTCATCCCTGACTTCGACGGCAACTGGGACGCCCTCCAGATGGTGCTGGACGCCCGTCCTGATGTGCTCAACCACAATATCGAGACCGTGCCGCGGCTCTTCCGGCGCTTCCGCCCCCGCGCCCGCTTCGAGCAGAGTCTGGAACTGCTGGCCCGCGCTCGCGCCTTCGATCCCCACCTGGTGACCAAGAGTGGGATGATGGTCGGGGCCGGCGAGACCAATGCCGAGGTGCTCGAGGTGCTTGACGCCCTGCGCGCCGTTGATGTCAACGTGGTGACCATCGGGCAGTATCTGGCTCCCGACTCGAGCTACTGGCCCGTGGATCGCTACGTGACGCCAGAGGAGTTCGCCCACTTTCGGGCCGAGGGGCTGCGCCGCGGCTTTCGCCACGTGGAGAGCGGCCCCCTGGTGCGTTCGAGCTACCATGCCCATCTTCACGTCGGGGCCCCGCAGCACTGAGCCTCGGATACGTTGCCGGCGTATCATTCTGTCTGGGAGGGCAAAGCCCTCCCAATTTTTCGTTTAACTATTCGTAATGCACCGATGCGAAAATGGATCACGCAGGCGAAGTCCGGGAAGGACCGCGATCTCACGGAAACGGTCGCTTTCACACCTGTTCTGGGCGGCGAAGCCGCAAGGATACCTGACAGGAAACATATATGCGCCTACCCATCCCCCGTTCGCTCAGAGCATTTACCCTCATTGCTCTGGCCCTGCTCTTGCTCGTCCTGGTTAGACCGGCCCGCGCCGATGAAGCGAACGAACCCCCGCCGGTTGCGCCGGTCGAGCAGATCATTGTGCGCTTTCCTTCGTCCGACGACACTGGCCGGGAGACCCTTGCCAGCCCCTCGCAGGCCGCCGCGCAGTTGAGCGCCCAGGCCGCAACGCCGCTGGAGTATGTGCGGACGCTGGCCGATGGCGCGCACGTGCTGCGCCTGCCTGAGCCGCTCCCGCCCGAGGAGGCCTGGCGCCTGGCGCAGCGCCTGGCGGCCGTATCGGGCGCCGAGTATGTCGAACCGGACCTGATCTTCTTCCCAACCGTGGTTCCAGACGACACGCTGTATGCCGCCGCTCAGTGGAACCTTCAGTCCGTCACCAGCGCCAGGTACGGGGCCAACTTCCCCGACGCCTGGATGATCACTACCGGCAGCCCGGCCATCGTCAGCGCGATCCTCGACACGGGCGGCCTCCTTACCCACGAGGATCTCGCCGGGCGCACCCCGGCGGGCAATCCCGGCTACGACTTTATTTCAACCCTGTTCAATGCCAATGATGGCAATGGGCGCGACCCTGACCCGAGCGATCCGGGTGATTGGGTAACCTCAGCCGAGGCGACAGGGAATTGCCCGGTATCTCCGAGTAGCTGGCACGGCTCGCACGTGGCGGGCATTTTCGGCGCTCGCGCCAATAACGACCGCGGCATTGCCGGGGCCGTCTGGGACGCGCCGATGCTCATCGTGCGCGTACTGGGCAAGTGCGGCGGCACTCTGAGCGACATCGCCGACGCCCTGCGCTGGGCGGCCGGTCTACCCGTGCCCGGCGTGCCGGACAATCCTACCCCGGCCCGGGTGCTTAATCTAAGCCTTGGCGGCGGGGGCAGCACGTGCCCGGCTACGATGCAGAACGCCATCAACGCCGCAAACCAGGCCGGCGCGATTGTCGTGGTCGCCGCCGGAAACTCCAACACATCGGCGTCGAGCATGATCCCCGCCAATTGCTCGGGCGTGGTGGTTGTGGCCGCTTCAACGCTCTCCGGCAACCGGGCCTCGTACAGCAACTATGGATCGCTGGTCACCCTCGCCGCGCCGGGCGGCGACACCGGCGCCACTGTGGTCTCGACGGTCAACAGCAGCACCACTGCGCCATCGCCGACCGGCGACACCTACGCCGGCTACCGGGGTACGAGCATGGCCACGCCCCACGTGGCCGGGGCGATCAGCCTGATGCTCTCGGCCAACCCCGGCTTGAGCCGGGCCGAGGTGCTGCAAATCCTGCGCGACACGGTTACGCCCTTTCCCGGCGGCAGCGGGTGTATTGGCCGCTGTGGTACGGGCATCCTCAACGCTGGCGCGGCGGTCGAAGAGGCCGCCCGTCGCGTGCGCCAGCTTAGCTTCACTGACAATCCGCGAGTGGTGTCCGAGGGCGACGAGGTAACCATCACCCTGACCCTGAACCTCGCCAGCAATCGAGAGGTGTCCGCGCCCTACACCGTGGGGGGCACGGCGAGCCAGGCCGATCACACCCTGCGCCAGGGCAGCATCGTTTTCCCGCCAGGGCAGCGTTCAGCAACCTTGAGATTCAGGGTCGAGTCTGACGCCGAACGCGATCCCGGCGAGACGATCACGATCACCCTCGGCGACCCTGAGCGCGCGACCCTCGCCGGACCGTCCAGCCTGACGTTGATCATTCAGGATACTACGGCCTCGGGCCGGCTGGCGCTGGATGCCTCCACGCTGGACTTTGGCGCGCACCGGCTGGGAACCGCCGCCACGCTGCCGGTCATGGTGGCGAATGGGGGCGGTGCGCCAATCGCCGTGACGCGGCTCGACCTCGAGGGGAGCTTCGCTCGCCGTGGCGGTACTTGCCCCGCCGCGTTTCCGTTCGACCTGGCGCCGGGGGCGAGCTGTACGTTGTTGATCGCCTTTACACCGACCACTGTGGGAACCCACGCCGGGCGCGCGGTATTCGTAACCACCGAAGGCGAGGGCGGCAACCTCGCGCTCCGGGGTATAGGGTCCGAGGCCCGCGTCGCGCTGCCGCTGGTGCGGTGGTAGGCGCGGCGCGCCTTCGTTACGCGCCCGCGTTCAAATGTACCGCAGAGCATGCAGAGGGTGGACCTTTCGAAGCCCTTTGCGTGCCTCTGCGTCGCGAACGGGCCCGGTAGATGGCGGACGCTATCCGTTGCGCGCCTGATTGACAGCCGCCCTGTCGTCGTGTTACCATCCGCGTAAGTGTCTTGCCTAAATGTAATGGGCGGAAGGCGTCGCCGATGGACTACCCGCTGCCGCTATGGCCGCATCTGTACCTGTACCCCCCGCTGGCGGCCATCGCGCTCTGGGTGGGGTTGACGCTGGTCGTGGCTGGGTTGAACCGGCGCGGCCCGCTGGCGGGGCGTATCGCTCTGGTGGTGACGCTGCCGCTGCTGGCGCTGGCGCACCATGAACTGTGGGCAGTGCGGGCCGACGTGGGGCTTATGGCGGCCTACCGCGGGTTCATCGCCGGCTCGCTGATCTGGGCATGGCATGAACTCGCATTCTACTCCGGGGCGATCACCGGGCCATGGCGCAAGCCATGCCCGCCTGCCGCGCGCGGTTTCACGCGTTTTGGCTACGCCCTGGGCACCCATCTCTACCACGAACTGGCCGTCGTCGCCGAACTGGCGCTGATGGCCTGGTTGCTCAACGATGCGGTCAACGTTATCGGCCCGCTGGTCTTCATTCTGAGCTGGGGGTTGCAGCACAGCGCCAAGCTGAATGTACTGCTTGGCGTTCGTTCGCTGAACGTCGAGTTCTTCCCGCCGCACCTGCGCTACCTCGGCAGCTACTGGGCCCAACGCCCGACCAACTGGTTCTTTGTGCCCTCGGTGTCGGTGGTGACCCTGCTGGCGGTCATGCTCTGGCTGGCGGCGCACGCGCACCGCTTCGAAGCGGCGGGGCCGCGCCTGGCGCTGATCGCCTCGCTGGTGGCGCTGGGCGCGCTGGAGCACTGGCTGCTCGGCCTGCCCGCGCGCCGCCCCGCAACCATCCCTGTGCGGCAGCCCGTGGAGTAATGCCATTCTGGATTTTGGATTTTGGATTTTGGATTGCCGGGTGCAGGCGCCCAATCGAATGCGATCGCTGGCCTCCCTCTTTACCTCAGCACGATCCGTTCGAGCGTAACACTGTCGAGAAACTCCTCGTCCACCTCGGCGCCGCTGCCTGGCCCTTCGGGCACGCTCAGGGTGCTGTCGGGGTTGAGCGCGAAGGGGTTGCGCACGACATCGCGCCGGAAGTAGCGCGCGCTGGCGCTGATGTCGCCGGGCAGCGCAAAGTTGGGGAGGCTCGCCAGGGCCACATTGACGGCGCGCCCGATGCCGGTCTCCAGCATTCCCCCGCACCACACCGGCAGCCCTGCTTCGGCGGCCAGATCGTGAATGCGCCGGGCCGCGGTCAAGCCGCCGACACGGCTGGGTTTGATGTTGATCACGCCGCAGGCCCGCAGCTCGATCGCCCAGCGCGCATGCTCCGGCGAGACGATGCTCTCGTCCAGGCAGATAGGGGTGCGCAGGCGACGCTGGAGCTTTGCGTGGTCAATGATGTCGTCGTGAGCCAGGGGCTGTTCAATGAGCAGCAGATCGAAGGCGTCGAGTTGCGCCAGGTGGCCGGCGTCGTCGAGAGTGTACACGCTGTTGGCGTCTACCTGGAGGCGCAGGTCAGGCCAGCATTCGCGGACGGCGCGGGTCGGTTCCACGTCCCAGCCGGGCTTGATCTTGAGCTTGACGCGCCGGTAGCCGGCCTCAATGTAGCCGCCGACGACGCTGAGCAGGGTGTCAATGTCGGGCTGCACGCCCACGCTCACGCCAACGTCCACGCGGTTGCGTGTACCGCCGAGCATGGCGCTCAGGCTACGCCTCTCCAGGCGCCCCATCAGGTCCCAGACGGCGAACTCAAAGGCCGAGCGGGCCATACGGTTGCCGCGCACGCGGGCGAAGAGGGCGTCCACGTCCTCGGGGCGGCGCACCTCGGCCTTGAGGAGCAGCGGCCCCAGGATCTCGCGCCCAATGACCCAGGCGGTGCTCTGGGTCTCTTCGTTATACCACGGGCCAACGCCGACGGGGGCCTCACCCCAGCCAGCCGCTCCTTCGGCCTCTACGCGCGCGATCACCGAGTGATTGGCCAGCTCGCGCCAGCCGCTGGTCTCGAAGGGCGTGACATAGGGCAGTTCGATCCGTCTGAGTTCGATCCGTTCGATGCGCATGGTTCACACCTGTGTCACCATTTGGAGAGACAGGAAGGAGGCACGGCTTCTCAGAGGTAGGATTTTCCGGCGCATGCGACGCGAGCATGCGCCATCCGGGGTATCGGGATGCCCAGCTCCTCCCTCTCCCGCGAGCGGGAGAGGGGGGGCGGGGGGGTGAGGACTGTAAGCGCATTGGAATGCCGAAAACCCCTGCTCGCTCGAAAAACCCTACCCCTGAGAAGAGGGCATGGCGCCAGTTCCCGTCGAACAGATTGCTGGCGCATTATCGTTGCGTCTCACTGGGACGCGATATACGGCAATCCACTATCTACAATCCGACAGGGGCGGTCTCACCTGACCTCCAGCAACTCAATTTCAAACACCAGCGTCGCGCCGGGGGGCACCTTTCCCCCGCCGGCGCCCCGCTCGCCGTAGGCCAGCTCCGGCGGCACGATGAGCTGGCGCAGCCCGCCTACGCGCATCCCGGCAATGCCCTCCTCCCAGCCCGGGATCGCCTCGCCGTCGCCCAGGCGAAACTCATACGGCTCCTGGCGTCCCATAGGCCGGGTAGGGAGCAGGGAGGTCTCGAAGCGCGTGCCATCGTCGAGCCAGCCGGTGTAGTGCACCACCACCATTGCCCCGGGCCGCGCTTCGGCGCCCGTGCCCGTCTCCAGGTCGGCGTACTTCAGGCCGCTCGGAGTGGTTACGTAGGCCGAGGACTCCAGCGCCTGCGGGGCGGCAGGCGGATTGCGGCGAATGTCCACCAGTTCAACCTCGAAGGTCAGCGTGGCATTGGGCGGAATGACCCCCCCGGCGCCCTGCGCGCCGTAGGCCAGTTCCGGGGGGATGATCAGGCGCGCCTTGCCCCCCCGGCGCATCAGCGCGACGCCTTCGTCCCAGCCGGGTATGACTGTGCCCGCGCCAAGGACGAATTGCAGCGGATCGTCGCGCAGGTAGGAATTGTCGAACTCCGTCCCGTCGGCCAGGGCGCCACGGTAGTGTACGTCAACCACATCGCCGGGGCGAGGATGGGGGCCAACGCCGGGTTCCAGCTCAATGAAGGTCAGCCCGCTGGGGGTGATCGTCGGGGGAGCGGCGAGGCGGGGCGCGGCAGCGGGTGTGGGCGCCGCCGCCGGGATCTGCGCGCCGCAGGCCGCCAGCAGCGCCAGGGCCAGAAGGACGACGGAAGCCGTAAACGGGTGAAGCGGGGGAAGGCGAAAGAGCTTCATCAGCATACCACCGGGAACGCGGGCATTAAGGCTTGACAGGGCCTTTTGCTTGACATAAAATTGTAGCCTGGCTTCGTCTTGCTCACAGAATGGTCCGGGCCAGCGGCAGATGGATGCGCCAGGCCGTCTCGACCAGTTCAATCTCGAACACGCGGGGCCAGAGCTTGCCAGTTACAAAGAGCCGCCCGCTGGCGGCATCGTAGGCGATGCCATTGAGCACTTCAGGCGGCGAGGGGCCATACTCGGCAGGCGGCAGCAGCGAGCGCAACTCGCTCAGATCCACGTAAGCCAGCACCCGCCCCGTCGCCGGGTCAATCCTGGCGATGCGATCCGACTGCCAGATATTGGCGAGGACCTCGCCGTTCACGTACTCCAGTTCATTCAGCCAGGTCACCGGACCGCGATCGTCGCGCACCTCCACCTGGCCGGTGACGGCGAGCGTACCGGTGCGGGCGGTGGCTTCGGGGTCAACAAAGTAGAGGCTGGCCGTGCCATCGCTCATGATCAGCCGCGCGCCATCGAAGGTCAGCCCCCACCCCTCGACGGGCAGGGAGCGGCCCGCTGGCGGGTAGGTGAAGGTTCCCACGCGGTTGAAGGCCCCGCTGGCGTAGGTATAGATGAACCCCACCCCGCTGCGCCAGGTCAACTGGAAGACGCGCTCGCCAACAACGGCGATGCCCTCGCCAAAGTACTCGCGCTCCAGGTTGAAGATCGCCGTAACCTGCCCGCTGGCGAGATCAACCTTGCGCAGCGACGAGGCCCCGTTCAGGCCAGTGCCCTCGTAGAAACTGGCGTCGTCGAGGTAGACCAGGCCCTGGGTGAAGGCCTGGGGGTCGTGCGGGTAACTCCGCACAACGCGGGCAGAGAGGAGCAGCGCGGCTTCAGCGACGGGGTTCGGCGAAGCGAGCAGCGCGGGAACGCCGGTAGGGACGGGGGAGACCCGCGTCTCCTCGGAGCCCGGGTAGGCGCGTGGCGGCGTCGGCGAAGGCGCGGCGGATGCCTCTCCCCCGACGGGCGGGGGGGAGGGTGCAGGCGTGGCGGTGCGGGGCGGCGCGCAGCCGGCGGCGAAGGCAATGGCGGCTACCATCGCCAGCAGGCGCGGGAGGGCAGTCGGTTGCATCAACGTAGGTCCTCATGTACTTCACGTGCGGGCATTCTACCCCAGTCCGCCGCCGGGGGCAACACGAAGGCGGGCGGGCAGGGTTCACCTCCGTCCGGAGAGGGTGCGGAGGGTTTCTGAACGCCCGTCCTCCGCGCCCTCCGCACGCTCTGCGGCAGGCCTGAACGTAGCGAACCCACGTTTCGCAGGACTGCATCATAGATCCGCAGGTTAACAAACTATTACCTCTGGTGAGCGGAATATGCCCCAGCCGCCCGGCCGGGGCGGTACCATGATGAAATAGGGCCGCAGTGTAGCCAAAGGAGGCTGCCATGAACGTCACCAATGCCACCCCCCATCATGCGCGCGTACCCGCCGAGCAAGAGGTGCGCTACTACATGCGAACGCCGGCGGTGACGATCAACATCGCGGCGCCCCTGAGCGATGCCCTCGCCTTGATGCGCGAGCACGACATTCGCCGTCTGCCCTGCGTGATTGATACCGGCGAACTGCGTGGCATCATCACCCAGGGCGATATCCGCGGGGCCGACGTAATGCGTCTCGCCGGCCTTGACCCCCTCGATATCGCCGAAGCCCTGCGGAACGTCAAGGTCTACGAAGTGATGACCGAACATCCGATCAGCATCACGCCAGAGACGGGTCTGCGCGAAGCGGCGCTGCTGATGATTGAGAACAAGATCGGCGGGTTGCCGGTGGTGGATGAACACAAGCACGTCGTGGGCATCATCACCGAGAGCGACCTGTTCGAGATCCTGGTCCAGCAGCTCGAGCCGCGCGAGCCGGAAGCGTAAACCGGCGCGGTGATGGTCGCTACGAGGCGTCGTCCAGTTCAGCCCATTCTGGCCTGAGCTATGAAAGGGCCGCCCCGCGATCCGCGTGGGCGCGCCGGCGCAGGCTCCTGTCAGGCGTGACAACATTGCCGCGCCTGGCAGGTTTTGTGTTACTTCCGAAACGGGATGCTGGCGTATGCTAGAATACGCCCGCCAGCGCGGTCGCTCCCCGTCTGGCGATCCCTGACCGTGCCGGAGCAGGGGAAACCGCCTCCGCCGGGGAAGTAAGGGGCATGGCGGTCAGCATAGGCAGGGCGATTGGATCACGGAATGTGATCGCTCTCGCATCTGGGCGGCATCCCCCGAATCTGATCAATGACGGAACGATGTCAATTTTCACACCGGAGTTTGCGTTCTATATCCTTGTAGGATTTATCGCTCAGATTATTGATGGGGCGCTCGGCATGGCATATGGAGTGACCGCTTCTTCGCTCCTGATCACCTTTGGCGTGCCGCCAGCGGCTTCAAGCGCTACGGTGCATGCCGCGGAATGCTTCACTACAGGTGCTTCTGCAATCTCACACCGCACCTTCGGCAACGTAGACGGTCATCTTTTCCGCAGGCTGTTGATCCCGGGGGTATTGGGAGCCGTTACAGGCGCTTATGTCCTGGCCAGTTTTCCGGGCGATGCCGTTCGACCTTATATCGCCGGTTATTTGCTGGTCATGGGTGCTGTGATTGTTTACAAGGCGTTCCGAGAATTTCCGCCACGCCGGGTGACCAGTCACCTGAGGTTGCTAGGCTTCATTGGCGCGCTCGTTGATGCCGTTGGCGGCGGAGGGTGGGGGCCAATTGTGACCTCAAACCTTCTGGTCCGAGGAAACGATATTAGAAAGACCATAGGGAGTGTCAATGCCGTTGAGTTTTTCGTTACTCTAGCGGCCTCAGTTACGTTTCTGTTTACACTTGGTCTTACTAATTGGCAAATCATCCTGGGGCTGGCCATCGGCGGCATACTGGCCGCTCCACTCGGCGCCTGGGTCTCCAAACATATGCCTGTCAAACCGTTTATGATCGTTGTTGGTGTACTGGTAATAGTCATCAGTATGCGCACGCTCTTAATCGTTTTTGGAATGATCTAGCCGGGGCCTTGACATATTTTTCAGTGCGATCACCGTGGTCTGATGCAGCGTAGCGAGAAAGAGGGGAGGTCGGGCAGAATGGCGGCAGCAACCAGCGAACTGCGGTATCGTCACCCTGGACGCGATGCACGGTTAGACCGAGACCGTTGACGCGATCGGCGCGCAGGAGGCTGACTACGTCATCATCGTCAAGGGCAACCCGGGGACGCTGCACCGCTCGATCCGCGAGGCGTTTGCCGCCGCTCACACCAGTAAGTTCCGCACCCTCGCCCCCAAGCACCGGAACGCCTGCTGCGTCAGCGCGGAGGAGGGGCGCGGCCGGCGTGAAGAGTGCACCTGCTGGAGATCATGACCCCATAACCTGGCGGTGCTGGCAGCCTGCAATCCAGCGATGCGCTTCATAACTCGGCTGAAGCTCAAGCTGTTGACAATTCAGATTGTGTAAACAGGAAACAAACCATGATCCTGGGTTTGTACAAGGCGTGGTTGGATAACCTTTTTGACGCCGTTTATGTAGTAGATAAGGACAGGAGAATTGTCTACTGGAACAAAGCCGCAGAAGAAGTAACAGGATATTCAGAATCGGAAGTAGTTGGAACAAAGTGTTCCGACAATATTTTGTGTCACGTTGATCTGGCAGGAATCGAGTTATGCAAAAACGGCTGTCCATTGCATGAAACCATCTGCGATGGTCGGAAAAGAGAAGCTATTGTTTTTCTTCACCACAAGGAAGGGCATCGAGTGCCTGTTCATATTCGTATTTCGCCCATACGAAATGAAACCGATGAGATCATTGGCGCTGTCGAGATATTTTCCGACCGCTCCAAGGAGCTGTACATTATTAAAGAGTTGGAGCGGCACAAAAGGGAAAGCATGTTAGACCCCCTGCTGGAAATTGGCAATCGCCGGTATGCGGAAGCCATGTTTCAAGTCCGCCAATTAGAATTTAACATAACCGGCAAATTATTTGGCGTTATTTTTATGGATGTGGATAATTTCAAGTCCATTAACGATGTGTACGGTCATTCTGTAGGCGATAAGGTTCTGCTCATGGTAAGCCATACAGTAGCCAATTTCCTGCGCCACTTTGATACGTTTATTCGATGGAGCGGGGATGAATTTCTCATCTATCTATCAGACGTCAATGCAAGAGAAGATTTATGGGCATTTGCCGAGCGCATCAGAAAAATGGTGCAAAGTAGTTTTATTACTCTGGGCGGCATGAGATTGTCAGTCAGCGTATCGCTTGGCGCGACGCTGATCCGTAAAGAGGATACGATGGAAAGCGTTATAGAACGAGCCGATTCGTTGATGTACATGAGCAAGGCACGAGGCGGAAATCAATGTACAATCGGGTAGTCAAGGGGCTTCATTCATATCACCCCTTCTCCTCTTCTCCCGCGAAAAACTCTCCATCTGAGAGGATATCTCCCCCGCCAACTACAGGTGCGGTACAATGTATACATGCTCGCGGCCGGGCAGGCTGGCCGCGGCAATGATCGCGGGGATCGTATGGACGAGCGTGAGCGGGTGCGGCTGACGCGCATGGCCGATTGCGCCGGCTGAGCCTCGAAACTGGGGCCGGAGGCCCTTGCCAACCTGCTGGCCGCGCTGCGGCTGCCTGCCAGTCCACACCTGCTGATCGGCCTGGAGATCAGCGATGACGCGGCCGTCTATCAACTGGACGCGCATACAGCGCTGGTCCAGACGGTGGACTTTTTTCCGCCAATCGTGGACGATCCCTACACCTTCGGCGCCATTGCCGCGGCCAATGCCCTCAGCGATGTGTATGCCATGGGTGGGCGGCCTGTGCTGGCCCTGGCCATCGCCGCCTTTCCCGAGGATCTTGACGCGGCGATTGCGGCGGCGATCCTCCAGGGCGGGGCCGACAAAGTGGCCGAGGCTGGCGCGGTGCTGGCCGGCGGGCATACCGTGGTGGACCGTGAGCCGAAGTATGGTCTTTGCGTGACCGGGCTGGTCGCTCCGGCACGGGTCACGCCCACGGTCGGGGCGCGGCCCGGCGACGTGTTGTTGCTCACCAAGGCCCTTGGTACCGGGGTGATCACCACGGCGGCCAAACGGGGCCTGGTCGAGGCAGCCCACCTGGAGGCGGCCGTCGCAAGCATGCTGCGCCTGAACCGCCGCGCCGCCGAACTGGCGGCAGAGACGGGCGTCCGCGCGGCTACAGACGTCACCGGCTACGGACTGCTGGGCCATGCCGCTGAGATGCTCCGCGTGGGCGAGGTGGGCCTGCGCATCGTCGCTGATGCGCTGCCGCTCCTGCCCGGCGCCCTGGAGTACGCCCGGGCCGGGATCGCGCCCGGCGGTCTGGGTCGCAACCGGCGCTACCTGGAGGAGCGCGGCGTCGTGCGCTATGCTGATGCGATTGACGAGGCTCTGCGCCTGCTGCTCTTCGATCCGCAGACCTCCGGCGGCCTGCTGCTGGCCATGCCCCCCGAGCGCGCCAGCGAGGCGCTGCGGCGCTTCGCCGACGCCAGCGAGCCCTGCTGGCGCATCGGCGAGGTGATCCCCGGCACAGGCATCGAGATAGGCTGATGTAAGTACGCAACCCTCCGGGTTGCACCAGGTCGCCCCCATAGCAGGTGTATCCGCCTCCGGTTAGTTGTCGTTTACTCGCGTTTCGGGTATCATAAGGGCATCGCCCACCCGGCGCGCTTGTGGATTGTTGATCTCCTTGATACCCCTGGCCGTTTCATCGCGCCGTATGTGAGCCATAGAAGGGAGGCTTCGTCCCCGCCGCTAAACCGGGTTGCGGCGAGAAGAAAAAAAGCGTGAGAGTAAAGAGCGAAAGCAATTGTGGAGTTGAAAAGCTATGAGCACGCCTGGTGAGGTGCGCAACGGAATGCGCTGGTTTCGCGCCGATCTGCACATTCATACGCCGGCTTCTGAGGATTACGCCGAACCGGAAATCACCTATCTCGATATTCTCCAGGAAGCGGAACGACGCGAGCTTGACATCATTGCCTTTACTGACCATAACACGGTTCACGGCTACGAACAGTTTCAGCGTGAGTTGGACTTTTTGCGCGCTCTCGAGCAGGCTGGCCGGCTGACGGCCGAGGAACAGGCCCGCCTCATCGAATACCGGCGCCTGCTGGCGCGCATCACGGTGCTGCCGGGGTTTGAGTTTACCTCGCACTTCGGCGCCCACATCCTCGGCATCTTCCCGCCTAACCGTCCGATCAGTCTGATTGAGACGACGCTGCTGCAACTGGGCGTTCCCGCTGAACATCTCAAGTCGGGCATCTGCGGCATCGCCAATACGCGCCATGTGACCGAAGCCTACGAGATCATCGCCCGCGCGGGCGGCCTGGTGATCGCCCCCCACGTTAATGGCCCCAACGGGGTGATCACCGAAACGCTGCGCATGGGGACCAGCGGCCAGGCGCGCATCGCCGTCACCCAGAGTCCCTACCTGCACGCCCTGGAGTTTGTGAACTTCTACACCGACCACGAGAAGTTCACCTCGCCAGGCTTTTACAACGGAAAGACCGAACACTACGAACGGCGCATGTTTTGCATCCAGGGCTCCGACGCCCACCGTCTGCGGCGCCTTCCCGACGACGATATGCAGGCTCTGCACCGCCACGGCATCGGCGATCGCTACTTCGAGGTGCTCCTGCCCGATCCTAGCTTCGAGTCCCTTAAGGCGCTCTTTGCCAGTCAGGACTTCGACCGGGTGCGGGTACCCAAGCGCGACCAGAAGCAGTGGGCCGTGGACGCGGTTCGTTTTGGCGCTTCTTCTGACCGGCAGGTGCTGCGCGCCCCCGGCGACGACGCGCAGGTCGTTGAGCTGTGGAAGGATGTGGCCGCTCTGGCCAATGCTGGCGGCGGGGTGCTGGTGATCGGCTGCGAGCCTGGCGGCAAGGTCGTCGGCGTCACGCGGCCCGACCAGGTCAGCGAGACGTTGCGCAGGAGCGTCGCCGAGCAGATTACTCCCCAGCCATACCTCTCCTTCGAATTGATGAGCTACGAAGGCCAGGATGTCATGCGCGTCGAGGTCAAGGCCCCCGATACCCCTCCGTATGTGGGCGCCAATGGCACGATCTATGTCCGCCGCGATGGCGAGACCGCCCTGGCCGACCGTGGCGAGATCATTCAACTCTGCCGCCGCGCCCTCGCCGAAGGCGCATCCTCGCCGTTGGATAATGGCGAGGAACTGGATCTGCCTCGCTCAGGCGTCGAGATCGTCGGCGCCGTCAAACGGGGCGGCGTCTGGCTCTACGAGGTGCGCGACCTGCGCACCACCGCCGGGGTTACTCGCGATCGCGCCCAGGGCCTGTGGGCCTACGCCATCAGCCGCCATGAGGATCTCCGCGATGGCCGGATTGACCTGCACAGCCAGGTGCGCTGGAAAGGGCGCCTGGGCCTCTGGCGCGCCTATCGCCAGGGCAATCGCACCAAGTACGATCTGGTCCATCGTGATGCCAACGGGGTGATTGACCACATCTTCTTTGGCGTGAGCGACTGGGGCCTCAGCGACTCGTGGGCGGCCCTGCTCAACGAACGCAGCGGCGACGTGGTTGAACAGGAGCCGCAGGCCTTTGAACAGGGCGATGAAGCGGTGATGCCCGCCCTCGCCGACGACGCGCCCACCGAAGCCGCGCTGCCCGAGCCGGCAACCTGGGGCGAGCGGCGCATCCGCTGGCGGGGCCGTGGCGGCCTGGTGGCGGTGACCCGCGACGCAGCGGGCAAGGTGCGCTTCGATCTGGTGATGAAGGATAAGGACGGCAGCGGCCAACAGTCCTATCCTGGCGTTCCCGCCGAGAAGCTCACCGAGGCCTGGTTGAGCCTTATCCGCGTGCCGCGCCCGCGCACCGGCATCGAAGTGGTCAGCGCGACCCGCGGCGAGGACGGCGAGTGGCAGTACGTCTTCCGCAACCTGCGCACCGGTGATGTCAGCGGCGTTCCCTGGCGCCTCCAGGATATCGAGCCAGGCACCGTGCGCGAGTACGCCGCCCGCATGTACCAGCAGGACATCCCCCTCGATGAGGACAAAGTGCGCTGGTGGGGCAACCTGGGCTACCTGCGGCCCATGCGCAGCCAGGTCGATCTGGTCTACATAGACGAGTCCGGCGAGCCGCACTTCTACTATGCCGCCCGCCGCGAAGAACTCACCGGGGAGTGGCGCGAGCTGCTCGAACTCTACGGCGAGATGTAAGCTCCTCAGACCTCATGCCGCCATTCGGAGGGGCGCGGGGAGGCATCGCCTCCCCGCAATCGCTTCAGGCCAGCACGCGCAACGGGTTCTCGATCAGCGCCTTCAGTTCCTGCAAGTAACGCGCCGCCACCGCGCCATCCACCACCCGATGGTCGGCGCTTAACGTCACCGTCATTACATGCCCGATGACGATCTGGTCGTCCTTCACCATCGGCGTCTTGCGCACCGCGCCCACGGCAAGCGAGCCGGCCTGCGGCGGGGTGATGATTGAGACAAAGTCGCTCACCCCGTACATGCCCATGTTGGAGACCTGGAAGGTCGCGCCTTCGAGTTCGTGCTGCTTAATCTTGCCCTCGCGCGCCCGCAGGGCCATGTCGCGGATCTCGGCGCTGATCGCGCTCAGGCTTTTCCTGTCGGCGTCCTTCACCACCGGCGCCACCAGGCCGTCGTCGAGGGCCACGGCAACGCTGACGTTGACCTGCTGATGGCGGACGACCCCCGGCTGTCCCTCAGGGGTGAGGCTGTAACTGCTGTTCACAGCGGGCACTTTGAGGAGCGCCTGCGCCGCCGCCTTGATCACCAGGTCGTTCACCGAGATTCTGACGCCGCTGGCGGCAAGCTGCTCGCGCAGGGCCAGGGCGGCGTCCATCTCTATGTCCATCGTCACGTAGATGTGCGGCACGCCGGGCTTGGATTCGCTCATTGTCCGGGCAATGGCCCGACGCATGCGTCCCATCGCTTCGACGCCGGGGAGCGTGGGCGCCGGCGCAGCCGGC
>JANWYD010000030.1 GCA_025057155.1 Chloroflexaceae bacterium | reverse complement strand
GGAAGGCTGCGCCCTCCCGGACCCTCCCGCCAGGGGCGCGACGGCGAAGCCCTCCTTCACCCTCCCGCCAGGGGCGCAGGGAAACCCGGTTTTTCCGCCCGCAACCCTCCGGGTTGCGCTACGGCGCCCTCCCCGGCAGGGAACCGATCAGGTCGAAAAACCGCGCTCGATGGCGCCTACGCTGCCAATGGTCGCCATAACCTCTTTGGCGATCTGGTGGGCCATAAACAGCGTCCCGCCGGGGCTTGGCAGGCCCAGGTCCTGGTAATTCAGCACCCGCAGGTCCAGGCTGACCTTGGCGCGGGTAGGGTTCAGACGGAGATCGAAGGCCTCTTCGGTAATGGTCAGGCTAGTCAGGCGCACGGGCAGGATACGGTGCAGGCCCCAGGCAAAGACGGTCAGCGGGGCCTCGGGCGGGATGACCTCGATCACCCCCAGGTTGAGCAGCACCTCATTGGCAATGACGCGGAGCGACTTGGGGTAGAGGAGCATTTCCAGGGCTGCGAGAGCGGGAAAGATGCCCATACTGCCGGCGATACTATCGCCGCGTTCCAGTTGATCGGCGGCGTCAAGCTCCACCTCCAGGCGGATCTGCTCCTGGGGCGGCCCCTTGAGGCGCAGCGCCTCGCCCCGATCGCCGCGCTGCTCGCCGCCGGCGCTCTGCGCGGTAACGGTGCGCGTCAGCGTCTCCGGGTTGTACTGAAAGACGATCACGCTGGCGACGGGGTTGAACGGGTCCAACCCGATAATGGCGCCTTTCTGGAGGAGGGGGGATGGAGGCATAGGAATGCTCACTCTCCTGAATATAGTGCACCTGGTGTGATTACAGATTGCAGATTTTCAGATGAGGCGCGGCGCGTCCGGGCGTGGTTGACATTGCGTTACTCCAACAATCCGAATTCACGCAAGGCCGATCCTATCAGGGTGCTGCCGGACACGAATCAGCGGGGTTCTTAATGCCCACCAGATCGGCGGCGAAACCCGAGTAGCAATCGGCCACAACGAAGTTGCGGCCTGGACCGCGCAGCGTCTCATCGCCGACTTCGCCGACTTGCCGCGGATTCGAAACGCCGAAATTGACGTGAAAAGCCTCGTGAACCAGCACCGCTGCTCGCTCGTCGGTATTGGCTGTATGATCCCAATAACTGGGACACAGGAAAATCGCGCCGATGCCGCGACACGACCAAGCGAACATATTTTCACAGGTCGGCGGAGAGCAGCCGCCGAAGCTACTCGCGCCGCCGATGCAGCGATAGGCGATCGACTGGCTGAAAAAGCGCGCGACTAGCCGGAAGCGTCGCGAAAGTATGTTCAACTCTTCGCTGACAGCTACGTCCTCTGACTGACGCACCTGGCCTGTCAGTCGGTTAAGAAAGCCTGTTCTCACTGCTGGCGGAGAGCCGAAACGCGCCCGGTAGATATCAACCGTGTCAGGGGCAGGAGGCTTAGCCCCCGTGAGATCGGCGACTGTAGTCGCGATCTCACGGGCGCGCCCATCGTCGCCATCGAGCACGGCGGCGGGGTCAACCGGAGCGGAATTTGTATTTGCCGGACAACTGGTTGATCTAGTAGAGCGTGTGCGCCAAATAGTGTCAGTTCTGCCTGATGTCACCGGTTGGATACCAGGTTGCGCGGTACGCAACGCTTCCTCAGCCGTCCGGTCTGCTTCTCGTTCAACTGGTTCGCCTGGCTCGCTCACCTTCGTTAGCCCGCTCGTTCGATGGCCCTGTTGGATCACGTGGGTCAACTCATGCGCCAGCAGGCGTCGCCCCGCGCCGGTGCCCGGCGCGTACTGCCCCTCCCCGAAGACCACATCGCGCCCCACGGTGTACGCCAGCGCGTTCACGGCCCGCGCCGACTCGGCCGCCCGCGCGCCGGTATGCACGCGCACCCGGCTGAAGTCGTGGCCGAAGCGCGGCTCCATGAAGGACCGCGTCTCCGCGTCGAGCGGCTGGCCCGGCGAGCGCAGCACCTCGTGAACGATGGGCGGCACGCCGGACGGCCCGGCGCCTTCGGTCGCCCGGCGCTGGAGCCGCTTTGCCCGGCACGTTGCGCACTCGCCATCGAAGCCGGGTGTGCCGCCACAGGCGCACTTGCGCTGGAGCAGCGAACGCGGAGCGGGTTCCGCCGCTGGTTTCGTGGCCGGCTGGCGCTGCAACTGGCTCTTCATCGCGTCAGACCTCCGTAGATCGCCTCGGCCACCCGCGCGCCAATCTGTTCCGGCGACGCGCCGGGCGCCACGTCGAATGCTCCGCCATCCAGCCGGGGGAGCGAAACGCTGCTCAGGTCAGCGGACGGACGCCAATCGGCCAGGCGCCGCGCCAGTTCGGCTTCCACCGCCGCGGCGATGCGCCGGCGCTCGTGGGCCGGGAAGCCTTCCAGGATCAGGGTGTCGATCTCCAGTCGAATGCGCATCGGGTTAGCCTCTGGCGTCTATGCGGATAACCGGGTAATCCGAACCATGTTCTGGGAGGGCTGCGCCCTCCCCGCCTCTCCCCGCCGGCAGGGGCGCGGGGCAACCCTGTTTTTCCCCAGCGCAACCCGCGGAGGGTTGCGCTACAACGGTCCCCCATCGGGCGGGGGTGCAGGGCAACCCGGTTTCCCGTCTACACCCAATCCCCTACCTCGCTGGCCGGTAGCGGCTTCTCCAGCTTGGCGTACTCGATCTGGGCCGCGCGCAGCAGGTGGGCCATGCGCACCGGCTCGCCCGCGTCGGCGGCCAGGAAGGCGGCGTTGAGGGCGATGTTGCGGATGTTGCCGCCCGCTACGTTCAGCCGCGCCAGCCGGGCGATGTCCAGCCCTTCGGTGGGTGTAGCCGGCGGGAACACCCGCCGCCAGATCGCCGCCCGCTGGTCCGCGTCCGGGAAGGGGAAGGCGACGATGAAGCGGATGCGGCGCAGAAAGGCCGTGTCCAGCGCGTCTTTCATATTCGTGGTCAGGATCGCCAATCCACGGTACTGCTCCATACGCTGGAGCAGGTAACTGACCTCGATGTTGGCGTAGCGATCGTGGCTGTCCTTCACCTCGCTGCGCTTGCCGAAGAGGGCGTCGGCCTCGTCGAAGAGTAGCACAGCGGCGCCGTCCTCCGCGGCGTCGAAGACCCGCCGCAGGTTCTTCTCGGTTTCGCCGATGTACTTGCTGACCACCTGGCTCAGGTCGATGTGGTACAGGTCAAGTTGCAGCGCGCCGGCGATCACCTCGGCGGCCAGGGTCTTGCCCGTGCCGCTGGCGCCGGCAAACAGCGCGCTGATGCCCAACCCGCGGCTGCTCTTCGCCGCGAAGCCCCACTCCTCGTGGACCTTGGCTCGCTGGCGCACCTGGGCGGTCAGGTCGCGCAGGGTCCGCAACTGGGCCTCGGGCAGCACCAGGTCGTCCCAGCATGCCCGGGTTTCGATGCGCCGCGCCAGATCGTCCAGCCGGGGGCGCGCTCGCGCGCGGCAGGCCTGCCACAGGGACTCGCCCGCTTCATGGCCGTCCGCCGCGGCGGCCACTTCAGCGGCGACCGCGCCGATGGCCGTCGCGCCCAGGCTGAACTGGGCGGCCAGGCGCTCGATCTGCCCGTTCAGGCGCTCCGCGTGCGCGCCCAGCGCACCCTGCCAGAGGGCCCGCCGCTCGTCGAGGCCGGGTCGGGGGACCTCGAAGCCCCGGGACGGGCGCCGGCGCAACGGGCGCCGCTCGCGGCCGGCGAGGATGAGGGGTCCGTCCAGGCCCTCGCTAAAGCGGGCGACGGCCCATGCGCGGGGCGCGTCGGCGGGGTCGAGGTCGTCGCAGTCGATCAGCAACGCCGCGCGGCTCAGCAGCGCCTCGCGCTCCCACAGGCGCGTAAGGGCCTCAAGTTCGCGGGGATCGGTCGGCAAATGCTGCGCGCCGATGGCGAACAGGTCCCAGCCGAGGCGCTGGCAGACCACCGCGGCGATCGCCTGGCGTTCGGCGCCCTCCGCGCCCCAGAGTTGCACCACGGGCAGCGAGCCTCCCGCCCGGGGTTGCGCCCACAGCCCGGCGATGCGCTCGGCAAGGGCGGCGTGCGAGGGCGCCAGCGGCGCGGCGGGCAGCGCGGGCTCGACTATGCCGCGCAGCCGCTCGTCGAGGTAGTTGACCCCCAGCAGAAAGTGGAGCACACGCTCATCGATCCGCAGCGGGCCGGCCACCAGCGCCGGGCCGGCGCCAACCTCGATCAGCCGCCAGCGGCGCAGGGGCGCCTCGGGCGCGAGGGCGCTCCAGTGGGCTCCGGGCAGCGCCGCCAGCGCCAGGCCGAAGGTGGGGTAGGGCCGCCCCGGGTCGGCCTGCGCTTCGGCCAGCAGCGGGCCGAAGCCGGCGTCCAGTTCCACCCCGGCGCAGAGGAGCAGCAGGTCGCGCTCGAAGGCCGAGAGGCCAAAACCGGCGCAGAGGGTTTCGAGGGCGGCGGGCGCGGGCAGCGACGCGGCGGCCCGTCGGAGTTCGTCGCGCGCCTGAACCAGCGCCTCGCTCTCCGCCGGCCCGATGAGCGCGGCGCGCGCCAGGTTGAGCGCGGCCCGCAGGTAGCCCTGGTTGGCCGTGTGCCAGTCGCGCGCGCCCTCCCGCTCCGGGGAGCCGTGGGGCGTCACCGACGGTTCAGGAAGAAGTTGCTGGTGGGTTGCCATCAGGGTTGGTTCCCCTCCGCGCGGGTCCGTTCGCAAAACCAGGTCATCCGGTTCCTTTTCCGCCACGCGCCACTCCCCAGTAACTTTCACTCCGGGAGGCGGATGGGCCCACCGGCTTGCTCCCAGCCAATCCAAAATCCCCAATCCCAAATCCAAAATCAGATCGTCACCTGTGGCCCGGCGAAGCGCCCGCTGCCGTCAACCGCGAGCGGGCTTTCGGCCCCGTCCACCTGCACGCGGGCCAGGTAGGCCCCCGGAACCACCCGCTCGACGCCGAAGGCCACCGTGGTGGTCTCCTGTTGCGCCGGTGCGGTGATGCCATTGTCCGGCGGCGCGTCGAAGACATAGGCCCGGGCGGGACGATCATCGGGCGCGTTGAACTCGTACAACAACAGCTTCACCCGCTGCGTCCGCCCCACCGCAGGGTCAAGCGTGGCCGTGACGGTGGCCGAGTGCAGGGTCGCCCCGTCTACGACCACCGGCGTCACGTTGGTCACGGCGAAACTGGCCGCCGGCTGCAGGACGAAGGCCGCCACGTTCGACTCGACGCTGCCGTGGAGAGCCGGCGGCGTACCTATCAGCCGCGGATGCTCGACCTGTACGCTCTGCACCCCCGCGCGCAGCCCGGCGGGGAGCGTCACCTCGATGGCCGTGTCGCCGACCTGGTTCGCCGGCGGTGTCACCAGGGCCTGGCCGATCCGTACTCGGGTGATCTCGCCGCGCAGGTCGCGCCCCACGATACGAATCGCGGCCCCGGCCAGCACCGGTTGCCCGGCGCCGGCGCTTGCCTCGACGCACTCGACAACCGGCTGCCGCAGGGTCACGACATACAGGTTGCGCTCGCGCACCGGCAGGGTCGCCCGCGGCGCGCCCCGGCTTTCGATCAGCACCACCCCGGCCTGGAGGGCCACCGAGAGCACATAGGGCGTCTGGAAAAATACTGACCAGAGCTTCGACAGTTCTTCGAGCGAGAGCGGGGTCTGCGTCAACTTCACCGACTCGACCTCGGAGTCGAGGTTCGAGGCGGCGAGGGCGGGGGTTGCGGCGATGACCTCGCGAATGGCCCCCCGCGGGAGCAGCGGTCGCTCGGCGAGGGCACGGAGGGAACTGCCCAGCGCCCGTTGCGGTTCCAGGTCGGCGTCGTTGCCGTAAAACGACAGCAGGTAGTGCAGATCGACGGCGGCGCGAGGGCGCTGCACCAGCCCGCCATCGGCGTCGCGCGTCCAGGCATCGGCGTTGCGCCAGGCGACATTGGGCGTCACGTGGTAGAGAAACAGATTGACCCCTGGATTGGGCAGTTGATTGCCCGGGGCGTTGGGCCGCACCGCGGTGGCGGTCGCGCCCGACACGTCGCGGCTGACGGCATCTTCGAGCATCTGCCGCAGGGTGGCGGTGACGGTGGCAATGGCCAGGAAATTGCTCATCGCTGCCCCCCGTTTTGCCGGCGCAGATACTCTTCGAGCGACAGTTGCGGCGCGGGCGGGGTCGCGGGGCGGGGTTGGGGCGGCGCGGGCGCCTGAATGGCGCGCACCTCCACCCGCCCGATGCGGATCTCGATCACCGGCGCCAGCGGCGCGGCCGGTGGGGCAGCGTCGAGTCTCGCCGCGCCGGCGCCGGAGGCAGCGGGGACCGGCGCTACCTCTGGCGCGGAAAGGGGCCCCGCTGGTCCTTCCGGCGGCACGAGTAGCGTCTCCGCGGCGGCCCGGCGCGACGGCGCGGGCGCATCCTCCGGCGCCGCGCCGAACGCCGCCGGCGCCGGGCGCGGCGGCAACGCGCCGGGCCTCGGATGTGAAGGCAACGCGCCGGGCGGAGCGACCACGGCTCGCTCCGGCGCCGGGGAGAAAGCGCCAGGTTCTACGGGCGCAACCGGCAGCAGCAGCGGCTCAGGAGGAGCGATGGACGGCCCGGGCGGCACCGGCGCATCCGCGGCGGGCGCGAGGAGCGGATGGGACGACGGAGGGCCTTCCGCCTGCCGTGCCGGGGCGCGGGGTGGCCGGGGCGGCCCGGGAACCGGCGCGCCGTCCGGCGGCGGCGCGATGTTCTCCGGGGCGCCAATCGCTGGCGGCGCAGCCCTGCGCTGCGTGGGAACAGCGATGTCCGGCGGGGTTTGGGGCGTCGCGGGGGCCTCCGGCAGCGACGTTGGGGGCGCCGCGGAGGCGTCCTGTAGCGCAGGATCCGGCGCGAACAGCGGGGCGACCAGCGGCTCGACCACCGGCGCGAGTCCCAGCGTGCGCTGGACCAGTTTGAGCAGGAGATCAGCCATGACTCAGTCTGCTACGCGCACTTACAGCTTCAACGCGGTTTGGCCAGACGATCCTGTATGTACCCGTTCGGGGGAGATGCGGGGAGGAGTAGCCTCCCCGCGCTCCTCCGCGATGACAACGGACGTCTCTTCAGATCAACTCCAGATAGGCCTGCCGCCGGACGGGGCCGAGGGCCAGGATCTCGGTCTCGCTCCAGCCATATGCCCGCGCCAGGGCGTGCACCTGGTGCAGCAACCGGCGCGCCGCCGCCTCGATCCTGCTCCACAGAAAGGCGCCAATGTCAAAGAGCATCCGCCACTCGTGCCCGCAGACCGGGCAGGCGAGGGCCAACTCGATCACCGCCAGCGGATCGTGCGCGGCGATCCGTTCGGCCACCGCGGCGACGATGGTCTCGGGAAGTTCCTCCGGCGGCATCGGCTCCCCCGTGCGCGTCGCCGACACCACGCAGCGGGCCAGCAGGCGCCGCCGGGCCTCGACCACGTCGCGTTCCCCCACGATCGCCGCCAGGTCAAAACTATCAGGCGGGCGGCAGCGCACCTCATAGCCATCGCAAGCCACCAGCAGCGGCTCGGCCGGGTCGCCGTCGGGCTGCGAGGCAAGCAGATCGCGCGTATCCAGGGCCATCTCGACTCGCTCGGCGCAGGCGGGGCAGGCGGCGCGGGCGGCCAGGCGCTGGCCAAAGGCCCGCTCGTGGACCGCGAGCAACCGCGCGTCGCGCCGGCCAACCGGCAGGCGCGCCAGGTCAAGGCGGCCCTGCCCGGGTTCCGCCGCCGCCAGGATGGTCAGCGCGCGATCCAGAGGGTGCTGGGCGCTGCCCGTCTCCCAGAGGCTGAGCAGTTCGGCGGCGGAGAAGCCCTGAAACGTCGAGAGCGGGCGCATCGCGATACGAACCTCCCATGCGGGCGGTGGGGAAACCGGCTTTCCTGGGGGCCAAAGATGTTTCGCCCCGACGGCTGTCCGACCGGCGTTACTCCTCACCCTCCCTCTCCACCTTCTCAGGTGTAGGGTTTTCCGGCACATCCTCGCGTCGCATTCGCCATCTGGGGCATCAGGACGCCCAACTCCCCCTCTCCACCTACGGTGGAGAGGGGGGCAGGGGGGTGAGGACCGAAAGCGCATTGGAATGCCAAAAACCCGTTCTCGCTCGAAAAACCCTACACCGGCGCTCCCTCTCCACCCCCTGGTGGAGAGGGAACGCCGAGCGCAGCGAGGCAGGGGGATTGAGGACCACACATCACCTCAGCCATACGCGCGCGCTCAGGCCGGCTCGGTGAAACTCGGCTCCGCCGGCTCGACCACCTCATAGTCGCGCTCCCAACCCTCGTTTTCGAGCTTGATTGTCTGGATGGCCACGGCATTGGCATTGGCATCGAGATCGGGGAGGGCCTGGTACTCCGAAACCCAGCAGCGGTACACCCTGTAGGCGATCACCAACTGACCGGCCTCGTTGTACATCTCGATGATAATATCCTTGCGAAAATCCTTGAGCGACACCTCCGCGCCGAGGCCCGAGCCATAGTTCCAGACCTTATTGGCCCACTGCTCGAACTCCTTGTCGTGTGTAACGCCGCGTTCCAGGGTGATCGCCTCGTACTTGGTGCGCCCCGGCGACTTGCGGCTGGTGCTGGGATCGCCGCCCTCACGGTGCTCCACCACCTCGGTGGTGCGCTTCAGCGCGCCTACCTTGCTGATGCCGGCCACGTAGCGCCCGTCCCACTTGACGCGGAACTTGAAATTCTTATATGGATCGAAGCGCTGGGCGTTCACGCTAAACTGGGCCATACCCTCCTCCTGGGGGTCCTATGAGGCTGCGCAGCATACAAACGACGTGAACACAGGCCACGCACGGGAGAATCCGGGAGAGCGAAGCCCTCCCAGGAACACTTTTCTTTTCCCGTCGTTGTGCGGCAATGCCGCGTAGGGCCTGACAGGAATGTGGGGAAACCAGGTTTACCCATGCCCCTGCCGGTCGGGGCGGAAACCTTTTCGCTCCGGGCGCCGGCGGTCCCGCCCCCGGTTGGGGCGAGCGCGAGTGGCGCACATCAGACCTGGATCTGGCCAGCCATCTGCTGGAGCTTGATAATCACAAACTCCGCCGGCTTGAGCGGGGCGAAGCCCACCAGAATGTTGACGATGCCCAGGTTGATGTCGTTCTGGGTGGTGGTCTCCTTATCGCACTTGACGAAGTAGGCCTCGCGGGGGGTGCGACCCTGGAAGGCGCCCTGGCGGAACAGATTGTTCATAAAGGCCCCGATATTGAGGCGGATCTGCGCCCAGAGCGGCTCATCGTTCGGCTCGAACACCACCCACTGCGTGCCGCGGTACAGGCTCTCCTCGATGAACAGCGCCAGGCGCCGCACGGGGATGTACTTGTACTCGTCCGCCACTACGTCCGCCCCGCGCATGGTCCGGGCGCCCCAGACGACCCGCCCGTACACCGGGAAGGCGCGCAGGCAGTTGATCCCCAGGGGGTTCAACAGGCCATTCTCGGCATCGGTCATCTCCAGTTGCAACCCGGCAACGCCATTAAGCGCCGCGTCAATGCCCGCGGGGGCCTTCCACACTCCGCGCTGGGCGTCAGTGCGGGCCATGACCCCGGCAATCGCCCCGCAGGGCACGAAGGTGTCAATCTGGCCGTCGAGCAGCGGGTCGGCCTGTTTGATGCGCGGAAAGAAGATCGCCGCGTTCCGGCTCGCATCGCCGGTGAGGTTCATCCCGCTCACACCCGCCTGAGCGGCGCTGACCGTCGTCCAGTCATTCCTGGGATCAACCAGCAGCACGGCCCGACGTTTGACGCAGTAGCTCAACGCCTCCTGATAGACATCATCCGGCACGTCGCCGCCACGGGCATCGGGCAGAATGCACAGCAGGTTGAACAGATCAACCTTTTCGAGTTGGTACAGACCGGTTTTGGCCGTGGAACTGCCCCTGTAGGTGTCGGAGTCCAGCGGGTCGCTATCCACGGCCTCGTCAGCAGGGTCCGTTTTGGCCGGTGTTGATTTGGTGTTATCGGTCCAGACATCGTTGTCCGTCAGCGCGCCGCTATGCGCGGTGGGACCGGTGTCGGAAGGAACGCCGGACTTCACGCGCACGAGGCGCGACTCGGCCTTGAGCACCCGATCGACCCGGCGCGCGCTTTCTTTGGTGGTCAGATTGAGAAAGGTCTCGATGGCCCCGGCGCCGCCATCGCGCACGGTCAGGTCGAACAGGTCGGCGGGTTGCACGCCGAGACGCCGGGCCACGGCCTGCACGTTCGGGTCACCGGAAGACTTCGCTTCCACCCGCACGCGCACCTGCATGCCCCAGGCGCCCGCGGAGGCGGCTTCGAGCGTCAGTTTGGGCGGGTTGGTCGGCAACTCGTAGGTAGCCCTGGCGGCCTTGCCCGCAACTGATTTATAGAGCCGCACGATGATCGCCTGGCTGCCGCCGTTGAGGAAGAAGTCGCGCACGGCGTAGCTCAGGGTCGAGTCGCGGTGCAAGCCGCCAAACACACGCTCGTAATCGGCAAAACTGGTGATGGTCACCGGCTCATCGGTGGGGCCGCGCGGCGCTTTGCCGAGAAAAGCGGTGATCGAGGTGGCCACCCCGGTAATCGTGCGCACGCCGCTGGGGATCTCCTCGATGTAGACGCCCGGATAGGTCGGTGTGACCGGCATGCCAGCCTCCTAACGCTTGCAAGGGAGCAGAAAACCACCACCGGGTCGCACCGCCGCGCGGCCCCTCGGCCGGCGCCGTGGCGGCTCGCGGCGTCGTTTGATTGTTGGGAAGATAGTCCAGTCAACGGCTGAACGCGGGGAAACCGAGGTTTCCCTTGCCCCGGCCCAACGGGGAAAGGTTAATCAATAGTAAAATATTATCAAAAATATGCCGATTGGTAATGATTATACGCCAGGGCCCTGGCCCCTGTCAAGCGCCGTGACATCTGGGCTTGAGCAAAGTTCAGGGGGCAAGCCCCCAACCCGGTTGTACGGGTGACTTTGGCAGCGCAGCCGCCAAAATCACCCGTACATGATCCGTGGGGCGGCTACGCGGCCCCACACCCCACCGTGGCAGACGGGCTCTGCTCAAGCCCTGGCCGGGGCATGGGCAAACCCGGTTTCCCGTTCCCCTCCAGCAAGCGCGCGCCACGAACGCTACTGGGTGAAGGCCCCCAGGTCATTCTTGAGCGCCAGCGTGGGCCGGTGGGCCGCCAGGGCATCGCCATCGGCGCCGATGCCGGCAATGATCTGGGCGGCCCGCTCGCGCCGCGCTGGCGTATCACCGAGCGCCAGGGCGCGATCAAGCACGTGCAGGGCAATCACCAGGCGCTGGCGTGGCGAAAGCAGCGCCTGAGCCTCGGCGAAGAACTGCTCCAGGGGCGCCTCGGTCAGGTAGCGCGTGGCGCGCCCGATCAGATCGGCGTCGTAGCTGAGACCAGGGGGGAGAAAGGCCGCCAGGCGCTCGCCCTCGTATATGTCCGTCGCTCCTTCCAGGCGCCCCAGCGCGACCACCAGCGCCGTCGCTGGCGTCAACTTCCCCGGCGGGTAGATGGCGTCCAGTTCCGTCCACGAACCCATGGCAACCTCCTTATGTTATTTTGGATTTTGGATTTTGGATTTTGGATTGCCGTATCTGGCCTCCCAATGAGACCTGGCGATGATGCGCATGCACTCTATGCGTAACCGTGGCTGTTCGGCGAGGATGCGGGGAAACCGGGTTTCCCCACACCCCCGCCCGCCGGGAGGGCCGGGCCCTCCCGAAACGTATTCAGACAACCAGGTTATCCCGACAGGCCCGTCGTGGCGCGCTTCGACCGGTGCATCCCCCCCCTGCCCCAGATACAGCAGCGCCATGCTGGTGAGAAGCAGGGCCGCCCCGGCGACGCCGGCCGGCCCGAGCCGTTCGCCGAGCAGCAATACAGCAAGCGCGGTCGAACCAAGCGGCTCGAGCAGGCTGACGATGGCGGCCGCCGTGGCCGGCACGGTACGCAACCCGCGCAGGTAGAGCACGTAGGCGAACGCCGTCGGCGCCAACCCCAGGTAGAACAACAACCCCCAGCCGGCGGGGGGATACTCCACCACCAGGCCGCTGACAAGGGCCGGCGGCAGCAGCACGACGGCGCCCAGGGTGAAGGCCATGGTGATTGGCTGCAACGGATGGTAATGCGGAGCGACCACCCGGCTGCCCAGCACCACCAGACTATAGCAGAACCCGGCGCCGAGGGCCAGGGCCGCGCCGATCCAGAGCGCGAGACCGCTGGAAGTAGGCGCGCCGCCCACGAGGAGCGTCGTGCCGCCAATGGCCCCGACCAGGGCCACGCCGGTGAGCCAGTACAATCGCTCGCGCAGCCAGAACCCCGCCAGAAGCGCGGTGAAGATCGGCGCGCTACAGATATTGATCATCACCGCCGCGGCCACTCCCAGGCGGGGAATTGCCGCGAAGTAGCACAGTTGGTAGCCAGCGAACGTCGCGCCGATCAACGCCATCACCAGCACATGGGGCCGCTGCACGCGCCAGAACCCTGGTCCCACCATCAGGCGGCTCGCCAGCAGCAGGGCCGGAGCGGCGATGAGCAGCCGCAAAAAGCCTATCGAAACGGGGTTGGTGTCAGCCAGACCATACAGCAGGCTTACCCCGACACCAATCGTGCCCCAGATTAATGCTGCAAGACCGACGAACATCAGCCCTGCGCGGAATCCCGGCGTCTCGCCCATCAAGCGCCTCTGGGCTCGCCCTCATCTTCGCGGGTGTGCTCCTCAATAAACTCGCGGATAGCGGTGAAGACCTCGATGTCAATAATAACTCCGGTCGGATACCCCTTCTGGGTCACGACGATGGGTTGATGGTTGGCCTGCGATCGCTTGATGAGCGCCGCGAGCGATGAAGCGGCCTTCGAGATCGGCACGACGCCCCGCTCCAGATCAACGCTACGCATGCACTTTGCGAGATCCAATGATGCCATTGGCGGCTTCCTCCCTGTGGTACACACTAACCTGACATAGCGGGTTGCAAGGGTATGGGGCGAGCTGGTTTCCCTGTTCCCGGCCAACAGGAGCGGGTGGGGAGAACCGCGCCGTCCCCAGAACGTCTTTGATGATTGCTGGTTGGAAGAGCGGGGCGCCCTGGCTTCCCTGTCCCCCCGCCAGTATTCTGCGATGCAGCCGCCTGGAGCGCCAATGGGAGATCTTCAGCAATCTGCGGTACAAGACACCCAATTCTCGCCATTAAGCGATTACCAGAAGGTTGATCACCAGCCACCATAGGTTATTCCTCGGAGCGATCTTTGTCAAGTCCAGGAAGCCCGGACGCGAGGCTTGCGCAACGTCGGTTTCCCGCGGCGGGGTACGGGGCCGGGCAGGCGTCCCGAGGATTTGGGGGCCTGACCCGAGGACGTTGCACGAGCCTCGCGCCGAAAAGCGAGCGCTGGCGTTTTATCCGTTGCGGCGGTCTCGTCCTGGCTGTGCCAGGATGTGCACCCGTCGCAGGCGGAACAGGGAGTTGTGAGGAGGCTGCCGTGTCAGGCGGCCCGGCGCAGCATCATCGCCGCCACTACCGCGACCAGGGCCACCAGAATGATCAGCGGCAACAGCCCGGCGAGGATGCTGATCGTTGCTCCGAGCGCGATGTGCGCCACTATCGTGCCGATCACCGACAGTACGAGGACCAGCAGCGCCTTCCCGCCATCCCTGATGTTCATACTCGACTGGACGGCCAGGAAGCCGAAGAATGCCTGCGCCACCAGCACGACGATCGCCCCGACCGTGCCTGCCAGCCCGATCAGCCAGCCGAGCACGGGCAGGTTGCCGAGCAGGGCCACGATGAACGTGAGCGCTCCCGACACTACCGCCAGCGGCGCGACGAACAGCGCAAAGGTGTAGGCGACCTCGTCCCACGTCCCGGTGCCATTGGCCAGATTCTTGCCCAGGTAGTAGACCAGGGCGGTGAAGATGACGAAGTTCACCAGAGCGCCCACTACACCGCTGACAAAGACGCTGAACGGATTGCCGCGCACGCCCGGCAACAGCACCGTCAGAAAGGCCAGCAGTCCGGCGATGCCTGCCGCTGCCAGGATGTACGCGGCCGCCGTGCCGAGGCTCCCTCGCTTCTCGTAACGCTCAAAGGTTTCGACGCTGGGATGGGTTATCACATCGCGGCTCTGGGCCACCATCTCGGCAAATGTAGTTTGATGTGTCATAGCCATCGGAACCCTCCTTCTTCCACTGCATCGAGCGAACCGTGCCGTCTGTTAGATGGACGCGCCGGGCGCCGCTGATGTTGCAGATCGGCGATCAGCCGGGCTGATGCAAAGGCTGCCACCCCTCGGCGGCCGGTCTGGGTCGGCCAGGTTGCACTGGCAAGTCGCGGCGCCGCCGCCACATGCCCCTCAAGAAAAACATTTGGAGGGGCGAAGTCTCCCCGAATCTCTCTATAGAGGAAAAAAAACGCCAGAAGGGGTTGGGGCTTGTCCCGACGACGCGGCATCAGCGCCGGGGAATCGGCGCCGGCACGGCGCGCCTTTACACATCCAGTGGCAGATAACCCACATTATCCCACACTATCCCACACCAGCATGGGATAAACTGCCATCGCTCCTGACGCCATGCCGGGCAACCTGTCAGGAGTTTCTGGAACGTATGTTCTCATATCTTCATCCTGCGAAGTGTCGAACTGCGGAGATGTTCTTTCACCTCCACACCTCCACACCTCCACACCTCCACGCGAGCCATCGCCCAATCCCGCTACCCGGCAGGCCAGGCCCCGGCAGTGCGCGCGGCGGCGCGCAGGCGTTCGAGGGCGGCTTCCAGATCAGGCGGAAGGGGAGAGACGAATTCGCGCCACGTCCCATCAGCGGGGTGATAGAAGCCGAGGCGGTGGGCATGCAGGAACTGGCGGGTGAGGCCAAAGGTCGGGCGGGGCTTGCGCCCGCCGTAGGTTGGATCGCCGAGCACCGGCTTGTTGCGATGCAGCATATGGACGCGGATCTGGTGCGTGCGGCCCGTCTCCAGTCGCGCCTCGAGCAGCGAATACTTGCCCAGTTCCTCCAGCACCCGGTAGTGGGTGCGCGCCGGACGCCCGCCGGGGGTGACCGTCATGCGCAACCGGTCGGTCGGGTGCCGGCCGATCGGCGCGTCAATCGTGCCCTCCGGCTCTTTGAAATGCCCTTCAACGACCGTCAGGTAGAGCTTGAGCATGGTACGCGCCCGTTGCTGCTCGGTGAGCATCTGCATTGCCCGGTCGTTGCGCGCCACCACCAGCAGCCCGGAGGTGTCCTGATCGAGCCGGTGCACAATGCCGGGCCGGATGCCGCCGTTGAGCCGCATTTCGGGATAGCGCGCCAGCAGCGCGTTGGCCAGGGTGCCACTGACGTGGCCAGGCGCTGGATGGACCACCATGCCGGCGGGCTTGTCAACTACCACAACGTCCGCATCTTCGTAGACGATTTTGAGCGGGATGGCCTCCGGTTCGAGGGTAGTGGGCTGGGGCGGCGGCACCGTGACCAGGATGCGCTCGCCGCCGCGGAGGAGGTGACTGGCGCGGGCGATGCGCCCGTTGACGGTCACCCGTCCTTCAGCGATCAACTGCTGCACGTATGACCGCGAGAGACCAGGCGCAGCGCGCGCGACGAAGCGATCGAGCCGGTCCCCGGCATCGTCGGGCGCGCTGTACAGGGTAATGGTCTCTTCTTCGCTCATGCTATCGTGGAGCGGGCGGCGCGGCAGGGCTGATACGCGGTTATTCGAGATCGCGGCTGAGCAACTCGCTCAACAACCGGTCATCGCGGGGAGGCGGAAGAGGGGCCGGGGCAGGTTCGTCGCCGATGAAGATCAGATAGCCTGCGAGCATGGTTACCCCGATGGTCACTGCGCTGTCGGCCAGATTAAACACCGGCCACCACCCAATACTGATGAAGTCAATCACATAGCCAGAGCGCAGCCGGTCGAGAATATTGCCCGCCGCTCCGCCGACGATCAACCCCATCGCGGTCTGAACCCAGGCGGAGTAGTTGGGCAGATAGACGGCATAGGCGTACACGGCGCCTATGGTGATCAGGATGGAAGTAACGGTAAACAGCCCTGGCAAACTCTGAAACAGCCCGAAGGCAATGCCCGTGTTTCGGGTGTAGACCAGGGTAAACCAGTCGCCAATCAGCACGATAGTGCGGTCGCGCGGTTCGGGGCCGAGGGCGGCCACGGCCCAGCGCTTGCTCATCTGATCCGTGCCGAGCACAGCAAGGGCCAGCGCAAAAGGAAGGAGCCAGCGACGAATGGCAGGGCTGTCAGCCACGGCGCTCATGGCGGCTTTACCGGTGGGGCAGGGCTTGTCGATCCCGGCGCGCCTGGCGCTGAGCCAGTTCCTCGCGGGCGAAGTGCAGCATCAGCAGGGCCGCGCCAGTGGTGATCGCACTATCGGCAACATTGAAGATCGGCCACCAGCCGACCTGGATAAAATCCACCACATACCCCAGACGCACGCGATCAATGATGTTGCCAAACGCCCCGCCCATTATCAGACCCATGATCACCTGAATGCCCGGACGATGATTGGGCAACCGGGTATGGTAGAACACGATCGCTCCGGCGACGATCAACAACGCAGTGGCGATCAGCCACTCTGGATGGCCCTGGAACAGGCTGAAGGCTACGCCGGTGTTGTGGGAATAGGCAATGCGAATGCTATCACCGACCAGGGGGATGAAATTCGTCATTGTCTCCGGCCCCAGCGTGCGCACCACCCACCACTTTGTCGCCTGATCAATTGCCCCCACTACCATCGCAACTGCCAGGGGTACGAGCCAACGGTTGTGTTTGTTCATCTGCGTGTGCACCGCGCTGCTCATCACCGAAACCACCTGCTAACGCTTTTACCGCATTATCGCTTATTATATCCTAGAATGCGCCCCGCTGCCGGCTCCAGGCCACACCCGCATCGCCCTGGCGGACGGCGGAGGCGCTCCGGACCCCGCCATCGGAGGCGGAGATCGCTCCGGCTCCGGGGAAACTGACTTCCCCCGTTTTCACCTCAGACGCCTCGTGCTATAATGAGCCGGAGGATCGCCCGCGGCAATGAGAGGCACAGATGGATTGCGGAGCCACGCCCGCGGCAATGGGAGGCACAGATGGATTGTGGAGCCACGCTTTAGCGTGGCTCCGCTTCAGGAGACCTTGAGTGTGAAGATCACCACGGAGAAGCTCCCCAGGAGCCTGATAGCATTGCAGATTGAGCTTGACAAGGATCGTCTGGAACGTGGCCTTGACCAGGCCGCGCGGCGCCTGTCGCAGAAGTACCCGGTGCACGGCTTCCGTCCGGGCAAGGTGCCCCGTTTCATTATTGAGCGGACCTTCGGGCGCCAGATGCTGATTGAAGAGGCGTCAGAGGACCTGATCAACAAAGCCTTCCGCGAGGCGCTCAAGCAGGAGAACATTGAGCCTGTCGGTCCACCCAGCCTCAAGGAGATTTCCTCCTCCGATCCTTTCATTTTTACGGTGCACGTGCCCGTGGCGCCCACCGTGGACGTGGGGGACTACCGCGCCATCCGCGTTCCTCTGGAGATTGAGCCCATCGCCGAGGAGACGGTGGATCGGGCCATGGAGATGATCCGCGAGCGCCACAAGGTGCTGAAAGAACTCGATAGTCCCCGCCCGGTACAGGAGGGCGACGAGATCCGCGTGCGCCTGGACACGATCATTGATGGCGCGCCGCTGGTCGAGCGCGCGGAAGGGGAAGCGGCCCCCGAGGAGACACTCGATGTGGTCAGGGGCCGGCTGGTGGAGGAGTTGTACGCTGGCCTCCTGGGGATGAACGTTGGCGAGACGAAGGAAATAACCGCCCGGCTGCCCGATGATCACCCGAACGAGCGGGTGCGCGGCAAGGAAGTGACCTTCAAGGTCGAAATCCTGCAGATCCAGGAACGCCTGCTGCCCGATTGGGAAGAATTGCCCACGCTCGAAAACTTCGACGGCACGCTGGAAGAATTGCGTGCCAGAACCCGCGCTGAACTCGAAGAAACTGCCCGCACCCAGGCCGAACAGAAAGTGCTGAACGCCTATCTTGAACACCTGGTTGCTCAGACCAGCTTCGATATCCCCGAAGTTATGATCCGTGACCAGGCCGAGGAAATGCTCGAACGGGAAGGGCGGCAGTACGCGCGCTACGGCGTCACCCTGGAGCAGGTGCTGGAGTATCGCGGCCAGACGCGTGACCAGGCCGTTGAGGCGTTACTGCCGCAGGCCGAACGCCAGTTGCAGCTCAATCTCGCCGCGCGCGAAGTGCTGCATCGCGAAGGGCTGGTGGTTTCCGACGCCGAGATTGAGAGCGAGATCGAGCGCATGGCCCTGGAGTATGCCGAAGATCAGCGCGAAAACGTTGCAAAGTTGATGCGCTCGAGTTTGCAACGCGAGATTGCCGGCCTGGTGCTTGATCGCAAGCTGCGCGAGCGCCTGGTGGCCATTGCGACTGGTACAGCGCCCGCGCCGGAAGCGCCAGCCACACCCGTGGCCCCGGCAGCGGCGGGCGAGTCGTCTGAGCCGGCGGCGGCGGAGGCTGTCGCCACTGAAGCGCCCGTGGCCGCCGAGTCGCCAGCGTCGGGGTCTGTAAGGTCCGCGGAATGATGGGCCGCTGGCGTCGAATTGCAGGGCAGGGAGAGGGGACGGCGAGACGGCTCTTTCAGAGGAGAGGTTCTATCTGCGACTGATTAGCGCCTTTCTGGCGTAAGCCTCGATCCCCTGCTCGCCGGTTCCGGCGGCTACGGCGCCAGAACCGGCGAACAACCGCCTCGGAAGGCAATATAGTCATTGCCAACTCCGCAACTGCGTGCGACCCTGCAATCAACTCCGAGCTTGTGCGCCTGCGCGGGAACGTCTGACTGCTGTATAATATTACATAATACAACGTTGATGCTAGATAGATGAGGAAACGATGAACTGGATTTCTCCAAAGGGTCCATCCTGGGAGCTTCCCCGGCCTGAGAGTTTAATCCCCATGGTGGTGGAAAGCACCAGTCGTGGCGAGCGCGCCTTTGATATTTATTCGCGCCTCCTCAAGGAGCGCATCGTCATCCTGGGCACCCCTATTGACGACCAGATTGCCAACCTTGTCGTCGCGCAGTTGCTGTTCCTGGCCAGTGAGGACCCGGACCGCGACATCTGGCTCTATATCAACAGTCCAGGCGGGTCGGTCACCGCGGGGCTGGCGATCTACGATACGATGCACCATATCCGCCCCCACGTGGCCACAGTATGCCTGGGCATGGCCGCGAGCATGGCGACGATCATTCTCGCCGGTGGAGAGAAAGGGAAGCGTTTCAGCCTGCCCAACTCGACGATCCATATGCATCCGGCCCTCGGCGGCTTCCGCGGCTCCGGCCCTGACGTCGAGATTCAGGCCCGCGAATTGCTCCGGCTCCAGAACCTGGGGCGCGAACTGCTGGCCCGTGACACCGGGCAACCTGTGGAGAAGATCGCCCGCGACTTCGACCGCGACGCCTTTATGACGCCGATCCAGGCCAAAGAATACGGTATCATTGACGAGATCCTGATGCCTGAGGAAATGGCCGAGAAGAAGTAACAGCAGGCTCGTGGAGCCGGGGCCTCGCTCGCAAGCACGGGCCTTCGCCCCGGCTCTCGACCATCGGAGATACTCCAATGACGCGTTCGCGCAATAGTGGTCGTGGCGCCTACGTCTGCTCATTCTGTGGCCGCGGTCAGGACGAGGTGCAGCGCCTTATCGCCGGACCGGGCACCGTCTTTATCTGCGATGAGTGTGTGGCCCTGTGCAGCGCAATCATCGCCGAAGAGACCGAGCAACAACTGGTGACGCCGCGCCGCAATACGCCGCCCGGCCCGACGCGCCTGCCCACTCCGCGCAAGTTGCGCGAAAAGCTCGATCAGTATGTGGTGGGTCAGGATCGGGCCAAGATCGTCCTCTCCGTGGCGGTGTATAACCACTATAAGCGCATCCGCGCCGGCGCCAAGATTGACGACGTCGAGATCAGCAAGAGCAATATCTTGCTCCTCGGCCCCACCGGCAGCGGCAAAACCCTCCTCGCGCAGACCCTGGCGCGCATCCTCGATGTGCCCTTCGCTATCGCCGACGCGACTGCGTTGACCGAAGCCGGGTACGTCGGCGAGGACGTCGAGAATATTCTGCTCCGCCTCATCCAGGCCGCCGACGGCGATGTCGAGCGGGCGCAGACGGGCATTATCTACATTGACGAAATTGATAAAATCGCCCGCAAAGCCGATAATCCCTCGATCACTCGCGATGTGTCCGGCGAGGGGGTGCAACAGGCTCTGCTGAAGATCCTGGAAGGCGGCGTGGCTCACGTGCCGCCCCTGCCCGGGCGCAAGCATCCTCAGCAGGAGTATATCGCCTTCGATACGACCAATGTGCTGTTTATCTGTGGCGGGGCCTTCGAGGGCATCGAGGAACTGATCGCCCGGCGCGTTCGCGGCAAGCACCTCCTGGGCTTTGGCAGCCAGAAGCCTAGCGCCAGCACGACCGATCATGCCCAGTTGCTCGCTCAGATCACCCCTGATGACCTGATGCGCTATGGCTTCATCCCCGAGTTCATCGGGCGCCTGCCCGTGATCGTCGGCCTTGAACCGTTGACCCATGAGGCCATGCTGCGCATCCTCACCGAACCGCGCAATGCGGTGATCAAACAGTACCAGAAGCTGCTCGCCCTCGACCACGTAGAACTGGAGTTCACCCCTGACGGGCTCGAGGCGATCGTCGAGCGCGCTATGCAGGCGAAGACGGGAGCGCGCGCCCTGCGCAGCATCGTCGAAGAGGTGTTGCTCGAAGTCATGTACGAGGTGCCGGCTCAGGAGCATATCGGCCGCTGTATCATCAACGCCGAAGTGGTCGCCGGACGTGGCCACCCCATCCTGGTGCCGCGCACCGAGCGCTCCGAGTACCGTCGCCGTCTGGATGAGGCAGTGTGAACCGGCAAGCTGTAGCTGTCGAAGCGTGTGGTGCGCTGACCGGCATTCCCGCGGCTTCTATGGTCGCAGATGCGTAAGATGATCTTTGAACATAACACCCACGCCCGGCGGCTATAGCCGCGGGCCAGGGGATGCGAAGCCCGCCTGCGCAGGCTGTAGCGGATTGAGTTCTCAAAGGCCATAGTAGTCTGTGAATAAAGTTGTTTGTTAACCCCCTGCCTCCTCCCCAACCCTCCCCCGCTGGAGGAGGGGGGCTGGGAAGGGGGGCGGAAATGCCAGGAAACTTAACTTCACAGACTAACTAATAGTTGCCGCCTGAACTGATGCCATGCCACTCTTCCGCCGTACATCTGACCGTATCGCTGAAGAGGCCCTCGCCCCCCGGCGCATCCTCATCGCCGACGATGATCCCTCGATTGCGAACCTCATTCAGGTCACGCTCAAAGATCCACGCTATGAACTGACCGCCGTGAGCAATGGTCTCGAGGCGCTCCAGGCCTTCGAGAAGCAGCCCTTCGATGTGGTGATTCTCGATGTCATGATGCCCTATGTAGATGGCTTCGAGGCCTGCCAGCGCATCCGCGAGCAGAGTGATGTGCCGATCATTATTCTTACCAGCCGTGATGGCACCGATGATGTTATTCACGGTTTTGAACTGGGCGCCGATGATTATATCGTCAAGCCATTCAAAACCGTCGAGTTGATGGCTCGCGTTGAAGCTATTCTGCGCCGAGTCGAGGGCTACAAGTCGCGGCGCGCGCCGCCGATTGTGCGCGTCGGTCCAATTGAAATCGACGCGCCCCGCCATCGCGTGACCGTGCGTGACCGTGAGGTGAATCTGACCCCCATGGAGTTTGAATTGCTCTACTTCCTCGCCGCGAACGCCGGGCAGGTCTTCCCCCGCGAGACGCTCTTCCGCGAGGTGTGGGGCTATGAGTACGTTGGCGAGACCAATCTGGTTGATGTGTGCGTGCGCCGCCTGCGCGAGAAGGTGGAACTGGAACCGTCGCGCCCGCAGTTGATTATTACCGTGCGCGGAGTGGGCTATAAGCTCTCGGAAGGGTGATCTATGGCGGGTCAGGTGCATGTGTCACGCCACCCGCTGGTGCAGCATAAACTGGCCCTGCTGCGCAGCAAGCTGACCGAACCGAAGAAGTTCCGCGAACTGGTGCGCGAGATTGCCCAGTTGCTCTTCTACGAGGCTTCTCAGGATCTGACCCTGGCCCCCCTGGCCGTCGAAACCCCCCTGGCTACAGCCCAGGGCTACGAAGTGGCCGAGCGGATCGGCGTTATTCCTATCCTCCGCGCCGGGCTGGGAATGTCCGAAGCGATTCTGGACATCCTGCCCACCATTCATGTCTGGCACCTGGGCATTTTTCGTGATCACGAGACCCTTCAGCCGGTGACCTACTACAATAAATTGCCCAAAGAGCCGGACATTGACCTGTCCATCGTAGTTGATCCCATGCTCGCGACTGGCGGGTCGGCGGTGGCAGCGGTCAACATTCTGAAAGCCTGGGGCTCGCGGCGGATCAAGTTCCTCGGCTTGATCGCCGCCCCCGAGGGAGTGCGCGCCCTGACCAGCGCCCATCCCGACGTGCCTATTCATCTGGCCGCCATTGACAGTCATCTCAACGAGCACGGGTATATCGTGCCCGGCCTGGGTGACGCCGGCGACCGGCAATTCGGCACCGGGTAGCCTTCTGTGCTTGCCATCGCCCTCGCCACCACGTTCGTGGTCGCCGCCGCAGTTACCGCCCTGACGACGCCGGCGCTCCTCCGCCTCAGCAACCGCGAGGGGTGGGTCGCCCACCCCGGCCCGCGTCACATTCATCAACACCCAACGCCCACCGTGGGCGGGGTGGCGATGATCGCCGGTTTCGCCGCCGCGTTGTTGCTCAGCTTCGCCCTCCAGCGACTCCACCCCGCTCTGAGCCGTTCCGGCTTTGAATACCTGCGGCTCGGACTACTGCTCACCGGCGCCAGTCTGGTGGCTCTTATCAGTCTAATTGACGACCTGCGCGACCTGCCCGCCCTGCCGCGCCTGCTGGTGCACGTGCTCGCCGCTCTGATCGCCGTCGGACCGTACCTGTGGGACCGGACGCTCTATCCCGACGCCCTGGGCGCGCCTACCGAAGCCCGGGGCATTATTCTGACCGCCTTTAACTTCCCCTTCGTGGACCAGATCCACCTCCACAACCTCAGCCCCTGGCTGGCGATTGGAGCGACAGTCCTGTGGATCGTCGGCATCCAGAACATGGTCAACTGGGCCGATGGGCTGGACGGGCTGGCAGCCGGCATCACCCTGATCGCCGCGATGATCCTGGCGCTGCATACGCTCAACCTCGATCCCCCGCAGTACACCGTAGCGATGTTGCCTCTGGCTCTGGCCGGGGCATGCGCCGGGTTCCTCCCCTTCAATGTGCATCCTGCCCGCACCTTCATGGGCGATGTCGGGGCGATGACCACTGGCTACATCCTGGCGGTGAGCGCGATCATCGGGGGGGCCAAACTGGCGACGGCCCTGCTGGTGCTGGGCGTGCCGCTGATTGATATGGCCTGGCTCATTCTCGTGCGGACGCTGCGGGGACGTGGCGCGGCGCGGGCCGGGCGCGATCACCTGCACCATCGGCTGCTGGCGCTGGGCCTTACCCAGCGGCAGGTGGTGCTGATCTACTACGGCTTGAGTCTCGCCTTCGGGTTGATCGCGTTGCTCGATGTTCCGCCAGCGGCCAAACTCCTGGCGCTGCTGGTGCTGGGAGTTCTGGTGCTCGGAGCGTTGCTCTATGCCGGATCGACCTGGTAGGCAACCCGGAGGATTGCCTACTACCGGGCCGGCTATGCAGAGGTTACAGCTTCACCCGACCACTGAGGAAGCGCGCCGCCGTCTCGGCAAGGATGGCCGCGCCTACGGGCAGGCAACGCTCGTCAATATCGAAAATCGGCGTATGGTGGGGACGCTCTACGCCATCATCAATGGCCGCGCCGAGCATCAGCATGGCGCCGGGAGCGCGCTGGCACATGTACGCGAAATCCTCGGCGCCGAGGCCGGCAGGGGAGTGATCCATGGCCGTATCGCCGAGGAAGTCGCGGGCCACCGCTTCCATCCACCCGGCGACCCGCTGGTCATTCCAGGAGGCGGGATAGCCGCGCTGAATGCTGAGGCGGTAATCGCCGCCCAGCCCTCGCGTGAGCGCGAAGGCCCGCTCCACCTCGGCGATCAGTTGTTCGCGCACCGCGGCGCTGTAGCTGCGCAAGGTGCCCCGGATCTCGACCTCGCTGGGAATCACGTTGGCGGCCTCGCCGCCGCGCACCACTCCCACGCTGAGAATGGCCGGCTCCACCGGGTCAAGCCGTCGCGCCCTGACGCCGTAGAGAGCGGAGAGCACCGGCAACAGCATAAACAGCGGGTCGCTGCCTTCGTGGGGATAGGCGCCATGGCCGCCGCTGCCGATCAGCACTCCGCGGAAATCATCCGCCGCCGCCGTGTTCCAGCCGCTGCGCACCGTGACCCGCCCCAGGGGCAGCATGGAGTCGACGTGCAGAGCGATAACAGCGTCCACTCCTTCCATCACCCCCTCCTCGACCATGCGCAGAGCGCCGCTCTTGCCTTCGCCATCGGCGGACTCTTCGGAGGGCTGAAAGAGAAAGCGCACGCGCCCGCGCAACTCGCCAGCGGCAAAGCGCTCACGCAGCAGGTGGGCGGCGCCCAGGAGGATCGCTGTGTGGGCATCATGACCGCAGGCGTGCATGACGCCGGGGATGGTCGAGACGAAACTGTGCCCGGTGGCCTCGTGGATCGGCAGCGCGTCCATATCGGCCCGTATCGCAATCCTAGGACCGTCGGCGTCGCCCAGGTCGGCAACCACGCCGGTTCTGGCGATGCCGGTACGCACAGCAATCCCGCCGATCTCCGCCAGGGTCTCGGCAACCAGGCTGGCGGTCCGCGTCTCGCGAAAACCCAGTTCGGGGTGGGCGTGAATGTTGCGGCGGAGGCGCACCAGTTCATCGGTGAGGGCGTGGGCGCGGTCCAGCATAGGCTGTGCTCCAGTGCCTGCGAGGGAACATGACAGAGTGACGCACGGTTGGCGCGGGGCATGCTTTGCGAGCCGGTATGCACCGCAAGTACGACGTACATTCGTAGGGTTCAGTATACCACTTGCGGGCGGGTGTTCTCAGGGGCGTGGGGACATAGTTTCGGTCACCGCTGACTGAATGTGGACTCACCGCCGAGGTCGCGGAGAGGTGCAGAGGATTGCCAGAAGCTCCTCCGCCGGACTCCCCTGTCGGGAAACTGAACAGGGGGAAGGGGAAATCCGGTTGGCCTGCACCTAAACCGGGAGGCGCCGCCGGACGCCCTTCGGCCAGCAGCGAACCGGATTCCACAGCTTCCGGGCGTGGTACAATACGGTAGTTTCGTGTGAGAAGACGATCTTGTTTGAGGAGAGGCGTATGGGGCGGCGGGTAGTAGTAACCGGGATGGGCGCCGTCAGCCCCCTCGGGTTGAGCGTGCCTGAGTTGTGGCAGGGCATCGTCGAGGCCCGCAGCGGAGTCGGGCCAATCACCCTGTTCGATGCCTCAGGCTTCGAGACCCGCTTCGCGGCTGAGGTCAAGGATTTCGATCCGACCCGGTACATGGACCGCAAGGAGGCCCGCCGCACTGATCGCTTCGTGCAGTTCGCCGTCGCCGCCACGCAGGAAGCGTTACGCACGTCAGAATTGCAGATCACTGCAGCCAATCGCAATGAGGTGGGGGTTTTTATCGCCAGCGGCATCGGCGGGATTACGACCCTGAGCGAGCAGTTCGACGTGCTGCGCGCTCGCGGACCGGGGCGGATCAGCCCCTTCCTGATACCCGCGATGATCACCAATCTGGCTGCCGGGCAGGTGTCAATCCTCACCGGGGCGCGGGGGCCGAGCTACTGTATCACTTCGGCATGCGCGTCCTCGGCGCACGCCATCGGCGAGGCCGCCGAGACGATTCGCCGCGGCTGGGCCAGGGCGATTATTGCTGGAGGCAGCGAGGCTAGCATCACCCCCATCGGGGTGGCCGGTTTCAATGCCATGCGCGCGCTCTCAACGGCCAACCATCACCCCGCCGCGGCTTCGCGCCCCTTTGACGCCGAGCGCGATGGCTTCGTGATGGGCGAAGGGGCCGCCGTCCTGATCCTCGAAGATCTTGAACACGCGCTGGAGCGGGGCGCGCGCGTTCTCGCCGAGATCACCGGCTACGCCGCCACGTCCGACGCCTACCACATCAGCAATCTTGCCGAAGACGGCGAGGGTATCGTGCGCGCCATCAGACTCGCGCTCCGGCGCGCCGGACTTCAGCCCGGCGATATCGGCTATATCAACGCCCATGCCACCGGCACCCCCGCTGGCGATCCGGTTGAAACCGCAGCGATCCGCCAGGTGTTCGGCGAGCGCGGCGTCGCCCCGCCAGTGAGTTCCAGCAAGTCGCAGTTCGGCCACCTGCTGGGCGCAGCCGGGGCCATCGAGGCCGTGGTCAGCGTGCTGGCGATGCAGCACGACGTGTTACCGCCGACAATCAATCTCCAGCGTCTCGATCCCGCCTGTGACCTTGACGTTGTGCCAAACCAGCCGCGCCCTGCCGCGGTGAAGGCGGTAATGAGCAATTCGTTCGGCTTCGGCGGGCACAACGTCTGCCTGGTGTTTCAACGTTTCGAGGAAGGCGCCCGGGGCCACCCGGTTGCCACAGAGACACGATAGATCGAAACCCCGTCGGGCAGGAACGGGCAGCCCTGGTTTTCCCTCTTCTCACGTCGGCATATGGCAAGCAACCTGGAAGAACTCATCGGTGTGCCATTCCACGATGTAACGCTCCTCCAGAGCGCCTTCGTGCATCGCTCATTTTTGCACGAACATCCCGAACGCATCCCCGGTCTGACCTCGAATGAACGGCTGGAGTTCCTGGGCGACGCCGTGTTGAACTTCATTACCGCCGCCTGGCTCTACGAACGTTTTCCCTCCTTCACCGAAGGCGAATTGACCGCCCTGCGGGCCGCGCTGGTGAAGGCCTCCACCCTGGCCGGGTTCGCCCGCAGCCTCAATCTGGGCCAGCATGTCCGCATCAGCCGGGGCGAGGACACCCCCGCGGCACGCAACCGAACCGCGCTGCTCGCCGATGTGTTTGAGGCGGTGCTGGGAGCGATCTACCTGGATCAAGGGCTTGAGGCGGTGCGAGACTTTCTCATGCCGTTCCTCGAGCGCCAGCTTGAGGTGGCCCTCAGTGGCCGCGATGTGGACCATCGCACCCGGCTCCAGGAAGTGGCCCAGGCACGCTTTGGTCAAACCCCGCGCTACCGTACCGTCAGGGTCGCCGGACCGGACCACGAGCGCGAGTTTACGCTCGCGGCGCTGCTTGGCGAGCACGTGCTCGGTGAGGGCTCCGGCCCCAGCAAACAGGCGGCCGCCCAGGCCGCCGCCAGGGCGGCCCTCGAACGCCTGGAAAGTGGATGGACGCCGCTTTCTGCGCAGACGTCGTGACGGCGGCGCGGAGAGGCGGTCTGCTTCAGGAGAAGCCTGGCCGGACGCCTCCCGGCAACTCGCCTTCCTACCCTGAGGATACGCGAACGCTTCGCGTCCGCGACGCGCCAGCGGTTGGAGTAAGGAAGGGGAAAGCAGATTTCCCCGCGCCCCGGCTCAGGGAAAGCACAGATTAGCAGCTATGCCAATTGAAATCCGTCCAATCCAGAGCTACGGCGAATACCTGGCATGCGAGGAGTTGCAGCGCGAAGTCTGGGGCGCGTTTGGTGCGGTGCCCTACCATATGCTGCTCACGGCGCAGCGCAACGGCGGGCTGGTGCTGGGGGCCTTTGACCATGACGCTCCCGGCGCGCCGCTGGTGGGCTTCGTGTTTGGCTTCCTGGGCCGCGACGCCGCCGGGCGGCTCAAGCACGCCTCGCATATGGCCGCCGTGCGTCCGGCGTACCGTGACGCGGGCATTGGCGAGCGCCTCAAATGGGCCCAGCGCGAGCACGTGCTGGCCCAGGGCCTCGACCTGATCACCTGGACCTTTGACCCCCTGATTGCGCGCAATGCCAGGCTGAACCTGCACAAACTCGGCGGCCTCTGTCGGACTTACATCCGCAACATCTACGGCCCCGAGCCTGAGGACCCCCAGGGCGAATTGCCCAGCGACCGCTTTCTAGTGGAGTGGTGGATCCGCTCAGAGCGGGTGGCTGCGCGCGCCAGCGGCGCCCGGCCCGATGATGATCTGCGCAGCCAGGCGCCGCTGATCAACCCCGATCCGCTCGAACCTTCGCTTGAGCCGGAGGGCGAGCGCTTTCTGCTTCAGATCCCTGCCGACATTGACGCCCTGCGCGCTACCAATTTGCCAGTAGCCCGAGCCTGGCGCTACCAGGTGCGGGCCTGCGCCGAAGCCGCCTTCGCCGCAGGCTACGTGGTCACCGACTTTGCGCCCGCGGGGACGGCGGGGCTGTACCTGTTTGAACGGCAGCCGTAATGAGACAGCGTCCTGGCGAAGGGCGGCAAATCTGAACACGCACCCCGACCCTTCTCCGCTTATATCACGGATCGGCGTCGGCAATGCGGCACTGGTCGCAGTAGACCAGCGACTCCCCTTCGACGACCACTACGCCGTCCTGGTTGGTGATGGTAGTGGATAGCGTCACGATCGGCTTATCCTCGCGCAAAGCGGTCACCTCCACGGCGGTGGTTACGGTATCGCCGATATAGATCGGCTTGCGGAAGTTAAGCGTCTGCTTGAGGTAGATCGTGCCGGGGCCGGGCAGGCGCATGCCAAGGACGGCGGAGATCAGCCCGGCGGCGAGCATGCCGTGGGCAATACGTCGCCCGAAGCGCGACTCGCGGGCGGATAGTTCATCAATGTGCACGGAGTTTTGATCACCGGTGATGGCGGCAAAGAGCACAACGTCGGCCTCGGTGACTGTCTTGCGCATACTGGCGCGCTGGCCGACGCGAAGCACACGATCCATGGTTTGCTCCTGCTGTGGCGCCAAAGAAATTGGAGAGTTGCCTCTATATCCTATGCGGTGCGGTTACACCCTAATACTCTGTGAACGAAGTTTTTCGGCCACTCCGCCCGCTCCCCAACCCTCCCCCGCTGGGGGAGGAAGTCCGGCTCCTCCCTCCAACGGGGGGAGTTTGGGAGGGGGGCAGAAATGCAAGGAAGCCTCATTCAGAGACTACCAGGGGTGAAGAAGAAGTTTCCTGGGAAGGCAACGCCCTCCCAGACCCTCCGGAAGGGGGCATCCGCACGGGCCTCAGGGCAGGCCAGCGGCCCACTCCAGGACGGCGGCGGCGACATCGGCGGGGCGTTCCATCGGCGCCATATGGCCGGCGTCAAGCTCGATCAGGCGGGCGTGGGGCAGGCGCTGCTGGAACTCGCGCCAGGAGCGGTCAATGATCAGGTCGGAGTGCCTGCCTCGCAGGAGCAGCAAGGGGACGCGCAGGCGGCCGAGAGCGTTCCAGGTGTCCACGGGGATGAGCGAGAAGATATGGGCCTCCCAGGCGCGGGGCCAGGCCAGGGTCAGCCCGCCGTCGGGCGCGGGGCGAAGGGCGCCCTCCAGGTAACCTTCGAGGGCCTCGGGGGTAAAGTTGGCGAAGACGCCGCGACCCCGAAAGCGGGCGCGGGCCTCGTCGCGGCTGGCGAAACGGTCGCGCCGTCGCGCGGCGCCACGGGCAATGGGGAAGCGCCGGTGCAACCCGAGCCGGCGACCGGCCCAGAGCAGGGGCAGGAGATGGCGGGGAAAGATCACCGGGTCGAGCAAGGCGACCCCGCGAAACAGGTCGGGCCGGTGCACGGCGCAGTAGAGGGTGAGGATGCCGCCGAGGGAATGGCCAACGCCGATCAGCGGGCCATTGGCGACCCGTCGCAGATCATCGAGCATATCGCGAGCCAGGTCGCGCCAGGCGCGCACGTCGGGCGGGGCGCTGCCGGCCCAGAGGGGCCGCGGGCGATAGCCAAGGACGTGGTAGTGCGGGGTCAGGCAGGCTGCCAATGGGCGGTACGTTTCAGGCGGAAAGCCATTCGCCGGCGCCAGGTGCATCAGCGGGCCGGCGCCGCCAAAGTCGAGGTAGTGAGGATGCATAGGCCCATTGTTGACTGGCAGGGCCGAAGGATTGGCGCAGCCAATCCTTCGGCCTTACTGGAGCGCGACCCGACCTCAGCGTCCCTCGTCGCGCCGGCGCGGACGGGGACGATCGCCGCCATCGCGCGAGGGGCCGCCCCGCTCGGAGCGCGAGCCGCCGCTGCGAGGGGCGGCGCCGGCGGCCTTGCGATCCTCCGGGGTCTCGCCGGTGAGCACGGCGCGGCGGCTCAGGCTGATCTTGCCGGTAGCGGGATCGATGTCTATCACCATAACATTGATCTCATCGCCCAGTTGCACCACATCTTCGACATTCTCCACCCGCTGTTCGGCCAGCTCACTCACGTGCACCATGCCGTCCTTGCCGGGAAGGATGTTGACGAAGGCGCCAAAGGGCTTGATGCTCACTACCCGGCCCAGGAAGATATCGCCGACCTTGGCCTCGCGGGTCAGCGCCTCGACCATAGCCACGGCCTGCCTGGCGGCCTCGCCATCGGCGGTGGTGATAAAGACGCGGCCATCGTCCTCCACGTCCACCTGCGCGCCGGTGGCGTCCACGATGCCACGGATCGTCTTGCCGCCCGGTCCGATAAGGGTGCCGATCTTGTCCACCGGGATCTGCAAAGTGATGATGCGCGGGGCGTAGATGGACAGCTCCTTGCGCGGCGCGCTGATCACCTGGTTCATCTTCTCGAGGATGAACAGGCGCCCCGCGCGGGCCTGGGCGAACGCCTCACGCATAATCTCGAAGGTGACTCCGGTGGTCTTGATATCCATTTGCAGCCCGGTTACGCCCCTGGCGGTGCCGGCGACCTTAAAGTCCATGTCGCCGAGGGCATCCTCGATGCCCTGGATGTCGGTCAGGATGCGGTACTGGCCGTTCTCGCCGGTGATGAGGCCCATGGCCACGCCGGCCACAGCGGCGCGGATGGGCACGCCGGCATCCATAAGGCTCAACGAGGAGCCGCAGACCGAGGCCATTGAAGACGAGCCATTCGAGGAGAGCACCTCGGAGACCAGGCGCATGGTATAAGGGAACTCCTCCTGCGGCGGCAGCACGGCGTAAAGCGAGCGTTCGGCAAGCGCGCCGTGGCCGATGTCGCGGCGGCGCGGCGCGCCAAGGCGGCGCACTTCGCCAGTGGAGAAGGGCGGGAAGTTGTAGTGATGGATGTAGCGCTTGGTCGTTTCGATGCCCAGATCGTCGAGGCGCTGCTCTTCGCCGGGGGCGCCCAGGGTGGTGATGGTCAGCACCTGGGTCTGCCCGCGGGTGAAGAGGGCCGAGCCGTGAACACGGGGGATGATGCCAACTTCGACGCTGATGGGGCGGATCTCATCAGGGGCGCGACCGTCCACGCGGATGCCTTCCTCGAGAATAGCTCGCCGCACCTCCTCCTTGAGCAGGTTCTCGAAGACCTTGCCCACCTCCTTGCTGCGAGCGGGGATCTCCTCCTCCGGCTCATCGGCGATGAAGTGGGCGATCGTCTCCTCCTTGAGCGCATTGGTGCGCGCCTCACGCTCCTGCTTCACCGGGCTGCGCACAGCATCGCGGAGCCGGTGGCCCAGCCATGCGCTGACAGCGTCTTGCAGCGACGTGTCGGTGACGGGGGGCGTAAACTCGCGCTTGGGTTTGCCGCAGAGACGCACCAGCTCCTCCTGCAATTCGCAGAGCTGGCGGCAGACGGCGTGACCCTCCTGCACAGCGCGCAGCATATCTTCTTCGGAGAGTTCGTTGGCGCCGGCCTCGACCATCAGCACGGCGTCCTTCGTACCGGCGACCATCAGGTCGAGCGCGCTGCGGGGCATATCGGCCATCGAGGGATTCACCACCAGTTGCCCATCGATCATCCCCATCTGCACTCCGCCGACGGGGCCGAGGAAGGGAATGTCGCTGATGGCCAGGGCCGCCGACGCGCCAATTATCGCCAGCGGGCTGGGGTCGTTCACCATGTCGATGGAGAACGTGGTAACAATCACCTGCACTTCGTTAGTATAGCCCCTGGGGAAGAGCGGGCGCAACGGGCGATCGGTGAGACGGGAGATGAGGATGGCAGTGGTGGTCGGTCGGCTCTCGCGTTTGAAGAAGTTGCCGGGGATCTTCCCGGCGGCGTACATCTTTTCCTCATAATCTACGGTCAGGGGAAAGAAATCCGTTCCTTCCCGCACTTCCTTGGAGGCGACGACGGTGGCAAGCACCATCGTATCGCCATAGCGCACGGTCACCGCCCCATCGGCCTGTTCGGCGAACCTGCCGGCCTCCAGCGTAAGGGTGCGGCCGGCAATCTCGGCGCTGACCGAGAAGATCTGTCGTTCTGTCATAGATGTGTGTTACCCTCCTGCACTGAGAAACTATCTCAAAACCTCTGCGAGGAGGAGCGCCGTCTCCTCAATCTCGCGCACAAGCCGGAGACTTGCACTCCTGGCCGTTCCCGGATGGGCGAGGCGTGGGGAAACAGGGTTTCCCCACGCAGCAGCCGCGCGTTTTGAGATAGGTTTTTCCTGCCGCGGCGGAGATTTCCGCGCGCGGCGCCCAATAGCTGCTCCCGAGGAGGAGGGTTCGGCACTGGAGCCTGTGAACGGACCAACGGCCCCTGCACACGCTCCAATCCCGAACATCCTCCATCGGGAAAACAACACGGGAGTGCCGGCGCTGCATCTATGCCGGAACCCCCGTGGCGTTCACAATCGAACCATCGCTTCAACCGCCTAGCGGCGCAGACCGAGACGATCGATCAGGACGCGATAACGCTCCTTGTCGCGAGTCTGCAAATAATTGAGCAAACGACGACGACGACCAACCAGTTTTAGCAGACCGCGACGCGAGTGATGATCGTGAATGTGAATCCGTAGATGCTCGATCAGTTGATTGATCCGTTCCGTAAGCAGCGCCACCTGCACTTCTGGCGAGCCGGTATCACTGCCGTGAACCTGGTAATCGCCGATAATGTGCTGCTTTTCGTCCTTTTCAAGCGCCATCCATTCCTCCCGGATAATCGCGAACGGGCCTGGCGCAGCCCGCCGTTCTGTGCTTTCTCGGTTACATAATTATAGCATATCTTGAGGATGGATGAGGACGGTCAGGGATGTAGGGCAATCCTGAGGATTGCCCTCAGGATTGCCTTCTTACCGTCCAGGGGGAAACACCGCCACCTCATCGCCGGCCTGGACGGGGGCGGCAAAGCCGCCGTGGTAGCGCACCTCCCGGCCATTGTGCAGAATGCGCCAGCCGGGGCGGGGCACGTATGCGGGAACAACCTCCACCCAGAGCGCATCGCTCCTGTCTTCGGCGCGCCAGACGCGCTCGAGCGCCTCGGCGCGGGCCTGAGGGAAGTAGTTGAACACTTTGCGCGCCACGTCGCCGATACAGGCTCCGGGAGCGACCAGCACCTCAATCTCCTGGGTTCCCAGCAGCGGGCGCAGGCGCCCGAAAACCGTGCAGCGCACCGCCAGCGCACCGTTCCGCAGTTCCTGGGCGGCGCGGTAGCCGAGCAGCATCTGGTTGAGTTGCACGCTGAGATATTTGCTCCAGGCCGCCATAGCGTTGCCGATCACTTCCGCCGAAAGGTCCTCGTGCGCCAGAGTGTTGGCGAAGGCGGCCTGCACCAGGCCGATCGAGGCGGTGACATAGTCGGGCGGGGTGTGAATGTGCCGCGCGCCATGGCCGGCATGGGCCTTCCCGGCGTAGAAGAGGTATGCGGCAAACTCGTCGCTGGTATCCAGGCCGATTGTTCGGGCCAGCCAGAGGGTGAAAAAGCGCCGGCGCTCTTCCAGGTGCTTTTCGTCAATATGGTGTTCCCAGCCCAGGATGGCCGCGGTTTCGGGGACACGGGCCAGATGATCGTACACGTCAACCACCAGCCGGTGCGCCTGTTTGAGCAGCGCCGCGCTGGTGCGCGCCGCTGCGGCCCGGTCGCGCGCATTCCATCCCACGAAACGGAGCAACCGGCGCCAGGCTTCCTCCGGTTCGGGCATGAGCTCGCGAAGTTCAAGATCGGGCGCATCCATGCCTGCACCTCCAGGCAGACAAACTCATCTTCCGGGTCCGGGTGCAGGGAGAAATCCAGTTTCCCCGCACCCCTCCGGCCTGCCACATGCATATGCTCGACGGCGGCAGCTTTCACTGCTGGCCCGGCCGGCCAACGCGCACGGCGTACCGCTCGGGGCCGGCCTCCTCGTAGTCCCAGCTCCAGGCGACCCCGAAGGTCTCGCAGAGGAGCAGGTGCAGGTGGCGCGGGTCGTGATCATTGATAAACACGAAGCTCTCGCCAGGTTGCAGCGCCGCCGCAGCCGCGTAGACCTGCGCGCGGCGCATCGAGCAGGGCAAGCCGCGCACATCGAGCGCCTGCTCGCGCGCCGCCGAGGCTGTGACGCGCAGTGCCGCGTCGTCATCCGTTGCGGAAGCGTGGTCCGCATCTGGAACCAGTTGCGCGTGGGGGTTGTCAGCCCTGAGCCTGTTGTCACGTCCTGCCATCCTGCACCTCCTTGATGATGCGACCATCGTCGGGGTTTCGCGCCGTGGCCGGGTCGATCCCTGCCGTGGAAGGCGGAAAGACCGGCGTTTCACTGGGCGAGGCGCTATGTTTCGGCTGCCGGCGCGCCCGGAGCGCGCTGGCAAGGGTTAGCAGGAGAAAGAGCGCGATGGCCAGCGCGTTGAGCATCCCGCCCCAGCGGCGGAGGTCGAGGCGCAACGTCAGGTCGCCGGCAACGCGCAGGAGCAGCGACAGGTGGAGCGCCACGAGGGGCAGGTAGCTCCAGCGATTGAAGGCCAGAGGGATCTGCAACAGGGCGGGAATAATGATCGGCGCGTGGCCGAAGATCATGGCGAAGACGAAGCCGACGAACACGGCGTGCAGCAGGGCGTCGTATACCGGCCCCGCGTAGACCGCGCCTGCGCTCAGGGCGATGCCCCCCGCGACCGCCAGCCAGACGCTCCCCGAGAGGATGCACACGGCGGTGAAGCGGGGCAACCCCGCTCGCCGAACGGTACGCCGGGCGATGTCAAACGCCAGCAGCCAGAGTCCGAGAATGACAAAACCGGCGCCGCTGAGCCGTGCACCAGCCCCGTAAGCGATCGGGGTCGCTCCCAGGCCGAGCAGCAACGTGGCAACGCCGAGGACGAAGATCCGCAGCGCCCGCGCCGGAAGCTGCCGCAGGCGTCCCAGTTCGAGCCGTTCGCCGAGGATCGTTAGCACGAGAAAGCCGGCCCACCAGAAGGAGGCCACCGCCAGGGGCCGGCCAACCAGCCAGAGGAGATTCCCAACCAGCCAGGCCGCCGCGCCCAGGGCCATGGTGACGACAAAGCGGGCCGGCTGGCGCCGGACGAGCACGGCGAAGACCAGCAGCAGGCCCAGGCTGCCAGCGGTGATAAGCAGGGCGCCCAGACTGGCCGGCAGGCCGGCCAGCAGCCCCAGGCCGCCAGCCATGGCGAGGAGCGGGCCGCTGAAGGCCCAGGGCCGCCCCAGGGCCACGGCCCGTTCCAGACCGATCACCGTCCCCAGCATCCCGCAGACGAAGAGCGGGCCGTGCAGGGCCGCCAGGTCAGAGCGAGGCGTCGGCAACGCCCAGCCCAGTCGCAGCAAGCCGCCCCAGATGGCGCCGAGCAGCAGCGCCAGCACGCCTGCCGCCAGAAGCGCGCGGACCAGCAGGGCGCGCCGGCTGAGCGATGCGGATGCGGGCATGGTCATTCGGAGCCTCCAGGTACGTTCGCGTATCTACAGGGCAGCGTTGGGCATAGCGTACCCGGTTCTGGCGGTCATGCCTGCGACATTTGTCACAGATGATGGCGCTTTCCATTCCGACGGGGCAAGCGGCCAGCAGGCGTTCTCGTCACCCTGCCCGATGGGAGGCGACGAGTTGACCCGTGGCTGGCTAGAGGGGTGGGGGGGAAACCGGGTTACCCCAACCCCAGCCGGGGGCGGGGGCCGGGCAGGAGAGCCGGACCCGCCCCATGCAAAAGGTGGGGGTGGGAGGCGCCTAGCGCCAGAAGCGCCCGATCAGGTTCGCCAGGAGGGTCAGCACCAGACTGATGAGGAGCATGGTTCCGAGGGGGATGTAGACGGTAAGGCCCGGGCGCTCGATCACAATGTCGCCCGGCAGGCGCCCCAGCCAGGGCACGCGCCCCAGGAGCAGGAACAGCAACCCCAGCCCCACCAGGGCCACGCCGATGCCGATCAA